>JAFRUR010000071.1 GCA_017438775.1 Lachnospiraceae bacterium
GTGCGGATTCGGCGAATACGTCTATGGTCCGGCGCGGCCTCTGTGGGGGGGCCGCGCCGTCTGCAGTCAAAGAGAGGTGAACAATATGATGAAGGGCACAGCCGCTTCCGACGGCATCGGCATCGGAAAGATCCTCCTGCTGGAGGAGGCATCCCTGGAATACACGTCCCATACCGTGGAGGATCCCGCGGCGGAGGTCGAGCGCTTCCGCGCCGCGATGGAGACCCTGATCGCCCAGACCGAGCGCGACGCCGCGGCGCTGCGCGAGGCGGCGGGAGAGAAGGAAGCGCTCATCCTGGAGGGCCACGTCTCCCTCCTGAACGACCCCGCCTTAAAGGGCGAGGCCGAGAACCTGATCCTGGCCGGACAGTGCGCAGAGGACGCGTACAGCTCCATGTGCGACATGTTTGTGGGCATCTTCTCCTCGATGGAGGACGAGATGATGCGCCAGAGGGCGGCGGACGTGCGCGACATCAAGGACGGCCTGCTTCGCGTGCTCCTGGGCGTGAAGGAAGTGAAGATCGGCGACGCCCCTGCCGGCACCGTCATCCTCACCCATGAACTCACCCCCTCCGTGACGGCGGGAATCAAGAAGGAGAACATCGTCGGAATCATCACGGAGACGGGCGGCAAGACCTCGCACTCCGCGATTCTGGCGCGCGCCCTGGAGATCCCCGCGGTCCTGAGCGTTCCGGACGCCGTTTCCGCCCTGAAGAATGGTCAGTCCGTGATCGTGGACGGCTCCACCGGCCTCGTGATTCCGGATCCCTCAGCTGAAGAGCTGGCGGCGTACACCAATAAGCGCGAGGCCTTCCTGCGCGAGAAGGCGGAGCTGCAGAAGTTCCGCGGCCTGAAGACCGTGGGCGCGGACGGGACGGAGTATGAGCTCGTCTGTAACATCGGCAAGGCCGCCGACGCGAACAAGGTCGTGGACTTTGACGGCGAGGGCGTCGGTCTGTTCCGCACGGAATTCCTGTTCATGGACCGCATCTCCGCCCCGACCGAGGAGGAGCAGTTCGCGGCCTATCAGCAGGCCGCCCTCATCCTGAAGGGCAAGCCCGTGATCGTCCGCACGCTGGACATCGGCGGCGACAAGGAGATCCCGTATATGGGGCTCGAGAAGGAAGAGAACCCCTTCATGGGCTACCGCGCGATTCGCTACTGCCTGAAGAACCGCGAGCTCTTCCGCACGCAGCTGCGCGCCATCCTGCGCGCGAGCGCCTTCGGCGATATCCGCATCATGTTCCCGCTGATCACCTGCGTGGAGGAACTGCGCGAGGGCAGGGCCATGGTGGAGGAGATCAAGAAGGAACTCGCCGTGCTCGGGATCCCGTTCAATAAGGACATCCCGGTGGGCATCATGGTGGAGACCGCCGCGGCGGCCATGCTCGCGGACGTGCTCGCCAAGGAGGCCGACTTCTTCAGCATCGGCACAAACGACCTGACGGGCTACACCATGTCCTGCGACCGCGGCAACGCGAACGTCGCGTACCTGTATTCCGCCCTCCAGCCCGCGGTGCTGCGCATGATCGAGCGCACGATCCGCTGCGGCCGCGAGGCAGGCATCCCGGTGGGCATGTGCGGCGAGGAGGCCGCGAACGAGAAGCTGATCCCGCTTCTCATGTCCTTCGGTCTGACCGAGTTCTCCGTCTCCGCCCCCAACGTCCTGCGCGTGCGCCGGTGCATCTCTCGCTGGTCCAAGGCCGATGCGGACGCCGTCGCGGAAAAGGCCATGAGCCTCACGACCGCGGCCGAGGTGGAAGAGTACCTGACGGGTGTGAAGAGGTAAGGGCGCGGAATGTCCTGCAGTGAATAAGTAATTAAGAACCACCCCTGTGACCGGGAGACCGGCACGGGGGTGGTTTTTTGATGACCCCTGCGGCATTCTGCGTGCCGGGCGAATTACCCCGCCCTATTTCTCCGCGGCTCCCCCTTGAGAATCGTCCGGGAATACGTTAAAATGTAGTCAAATAAATGGCATACCGCAGAAAGGAGATCGGACATGACACCGTGGATATGGCTTATTTTGTGCGTGGTGCTCGTGATGATCGAGGCCGGGACCGCGGGCCTGACCACCATCTGGTTTGCGGGAGGTTCCCTGGTGGGACTGATCCTGTCCCTGTTTAAGGTGCCCGTCCCCGTGCAGATCTTCGCGGCCATCATCGTCTCGGTCCTGCTCCTGGTGTTCACGCGCCCGGCCGTGAAACGGCTGATGGATCACAAGGTCATCCGCACCAACGCGGAGAGCCTCATCGGGACCAAAGTGCTGGTCACGGAGGAGATCGACAACGGGCACGAGAAAGGCGCCGCGCTGGCGAACGGCCAGACCTGGACGGCGCGGGCCGCGCAGGAGGGCCGGATCATTCCGGCCGGAGAGCACGTCACCGTGCGCGAGATCCGGGGCGTAAAGCTGATCGTGGAGTAAGGCGCGTCTGCCGCGCCGGCCACGCCGGAGAGCAGAGTTTAAAGCGAAACACATCACCGGACATACACACATTCACATCACAGGAGGAAAGAGTATGATGCTCGCAGCTGCAAACAACCTTGGAGGATGGATCATTCTGGCTATCCTGCTGATCCTGGTCCTGTTCCTTCTCATTTCCAACATCCGCGTCGTGCCGCAGGCGCAGGCGATGGTCCTGGAGCGCCTGGGCGCCTATGCCGGAACGTGGGGCACGGGTCTTCACTTCAAGATCCCCTTCATCGACCGGATCGCGAAGCGCGTGAACTTAAAGGAGCAGGTCATCGACTTCAAGCCCCAGCCCGTGATCACGGAAGATAACGTCACGATGCAGATCGACACCGTCGTGTTCTTCCAGATCACCGACCCGAAGCTCTTCACCTACGGCGTGGAAAACCCGCTGATGGCGATCGAGAACCTCACGGCCACCACGCTGCGAAACATCATCGGCGACCTTGAACTCGACGAGACCCTGACCAGCCGCGAGCTCATCAACACCAAGATGCGCACGGAGCTGGACATCGCGACCGATCCCTGGGGCATCAAGGTCAACCGCGTGGAGCTCAAGAACATCATCCCGCCGGCTGAGATTCAGGACTCCATGGAGCGCCAGATGAAGGCCGAGCGCGAGCGCCGCGAGAAGATCCTGCAGGCCGAAGGTGAGAAGAAGTCCACCGTTCTGGTGGCCGAAGGTAAGAAGGAGCAGGCCATCCTGCAGGCCGAGGCCGAGAAGCAGGCCGCGATCCTGCGTGCCGAGGCCAAGAAGGAAGCCATGATCCGCGAGGCCGAAGGTCAGGCCGAGGCGATCCTGCGCGTGCAGCAGGCCACGGCCGACGGTATCCGCGCGGTCAAGGAGGCCGGCGCCGACGAGGCCGTCATTCGCCTGAAGAGCCTGGAGGCCCTCGAGAAGATGGCCAACGGACAGGCCACGAAGCTCATCATCCCGTCCGAGATCCAGGGACTGGCCGGCACGCTGGCGGCCCTGACCGAAACTGTGAAGAAGGACTGACAAAGCGGCAGCAGAACATGACACACACGGCCCGCGGGACACCCCGCGGGCTGTTTTTATGCTTTTCTCGCGCACCTCTTCTTTGCGGCGCCCCGCTGCGTCTGCGCGCTCGCCGGGCCGGCCGGGTCATCTTTGCACGGTTGTGCTTTCCTTTTGCCCGCATCCATGGTACATTATTAGAAACCCGGAACCTGCGGCGGGTGCTGCTCCTGCTGCGGAGCAGGTTTGCCGGAGCCGGGCCGCGGCCGATCCGGCCGGACCGGGTGCATACAGATCATACATGATTTCATAGGAGCGAGAGGATCAGCCACGCTCACCAGATGTGAAGGAGACCCCCATGAAAGAGACGCTGGCCGGCATTTACGGCAAACATTTTCTGACCCTCAAGGATTTTACCGCGGAGGAGATCTGCGCCTTTCTCGACCTGGCTGCGGAACTGAAGCGCCGCAAGAAGGCCGGGATCCGGCACGACGTCCTGCGCGGGAAAAACGTGGCCCTGATCTTTGAAAAGACCAGCACCCGCACGCGCTGCTCCTTCGAGGTAGCCGCGCATGACCTGGGCATGGGGAGCACCTATCTGGATCCGACCGGTTCGCAGATCGGCAAGAAGGAATCCATCCGCGACACCGCGCGCGTCCTGGGCCGCATGTACGAGGGAATCGAGTACCGCGGCTACGGCCAGGAGATCGTGAATGAGCTCGCGAAATACGCCGGCGTCCCGGTCTGGAACGGCCTGACCAACGAATATCATCCGACGCAGATGCTGGCCGACATGCTGACGGCCCGCGAGCACTTCGGGACCCTGAAGGGCCTGCGCCTTACCTACTTCGGCGACGCCCGCTACAACATGGGCAACTCCTACATGGTGGTCTGCGCGAAGCTGGGCCTGCACTTCACGGCCTGCGCCCCGAAGAAGTACTTCCCGGATCCCGCCCTGGTGGCGGAGTGCGAGGCCTTCGCGAAGGAGAGCGGCGGCACCATCACCCTGACCGAGGACCCGGAAGCCGCGGCCGGGAGCGACATCATCTGCACGGACGTCTGGGTCTCCATGGGAGAGCCGGACGAGGTCTGGAAGGAGCGCATCACGGACCTGAGCCCGTACAAGGTCACCCGCGCGGTCATGGAGAAGGCCGGAGAAAAGGCCATCTTCCTGCACTGCCTGCCGTCCTTCCACGACCTGGAGACGAAGATCGGCGCGGAGATGGGACGGCGCTTCGGCATCACCGATATGGAGGTCACGGACGAGGTCTTCGAGGGCCCGCAGTCCCTGGTCTTCGACGAGGCCGAGAACCGCATGCACACGATCAAGGCCGTCATCCTGGCCACGCTGGCGCGGCCGGAGGAATATCTGTAAAAAGTCTCAGAGACCGGGCCGGCCGATCTGCGGGAAGCCCTGTCTGACGTGCGATCATTTGGCTCCGGGCCGCATCCCCGGAGAGGAGGACATCGGGATGGATACCAGAAAGAGTGCGGCGCAGCGCCGCGCGGCGCTGCAGCTGTTCGGGGCGGTCAACGCCGTGCTGTGCCTGATCATCATCGCGGGGACGGTCCTGGCCGTCTGGAACACGGAGCGGTTCGGATTCTTTTTCCCCGTGGTGTTTTTCTGCGCCTCCCTGCTGTTCCTGATCTCCGCGGTGCGCATGCTGCGCGTCGTGGGAAGCGAGAAGCGCACCCTCCCGGCCGTGGGGCGCCTGGTCCTGGGGATCCTCCTGCTGGCGCTGGCCGTGCTGGCCCTGATCACCGTGCGGTAAGGAGGGACCATGATTCTCTGCGGCGCAAATTCCTACGAACAGAAATTCTACTTCGACTCCGCCTGCGCTTCGCTCCCGCAGCAGGTGAAGGACGAGCTCAAGATCCTCTGCGTCACCTTTGTGGAGGACGTGGGCGGGATCCTGACGGTGGAGCTGGACGATGCCTCCGGCGACGTGCGGCTCTCCGTGCGCGCGGACGAGGCCGACTACCTCTTTGACGAGGTGGGGAGCGAACTCAAGATCAAACAGATGCAGGTGCAGCGCCGGGAACTCTTCGAGGCGCTCCGCGCCTACTACCGCGTCTTTTTCTTGCACATGAGCCCCGAGGAGGCCGCGGCGCAGGACGAGGACTGACGGGCCGGCGCGTTCCGCGGCGCAGGAGAGGGGGCTCCCCGGCCGGGGCAGGCCCCTCGCGGCAGCGGAAGGACAGCGCCTGCGGGCGCAAAGGGAGATCCGCATGAGAGAACTGAGGATCGGAAACATCACCGTGCCCCTTCCGGCAGGTCTGGCCCCCATGGCGGGGGTGACGGACCTGCCGTTTCGGCGTCTGTGCCGTGAGATGGGGTGCGGTCTCTTTTATACGGAGATGGTCAGCGCGAAGGCTCTGCACTACGGGAACAAAAACACCGCGGAGCTTCTGGTCACGGAGCCCGCGGAGACGCCTCTGGCCGTGCAGCTCTTCGGCTCGGAGCCGGAGATCATGGCCGAGGCCGCGGAACGGCTCGCGGAGGACCCCGCCTTTGACATCATCGACGTGAACATGGGCTGCCCGGTGCCCAAGGTCGTGAAAAACGGCGAGGGAAGCGCCCTGATGGAGGACCCGGCGCTGGCCGGAAAGATCGTCGCGGCGATGGTGCGCAGGTGCGCCAGGCCCGTGACTGTCAAATTCCGGCTGGGCTTTACCCGCGATCATGTGAACGCCGCGGAGTTCGCGAAGGTCCTGGAGGACGCCGGCGCGGCCGCTCTGGCCGTTCACGGGCGCACCCGCGACATGTTTTATTCCGGCAGGGCGGACTGGGAGGAGATCGCCCGCGTGAAGGCTGCCGTGAAGATCCCGGTCCTCGGCAACGGCGACATCTTCTCCGGCGCGGACGCGCGCCGGCGCATGGAGGAGAGCGGCGTGGACGGCGTGCTGATCGCCCGCGGCGCGAAGGGCAACCCCTGGATCTTCCGCGAGGCAGCCGCGGCCCTCGCGGGAGAGGAGATCCCGGCCCGGCCCGCGCCCCGCGAGATCGGAGACGTCCTCCTGCGGCATTTCCGCGACCTTGCGGCCCTCAAGGGCGAGCGCGTGGCGGTGCGCGAGATGCGGTCCCACGCGGCCTGGTACACCGCGGGCCTGCCCGAATCGTCGCGCCTGCGCGGAAGCCTGAACACCGCGGAGAGCGCGGAGGAGCTCGAGGCCCTTCTCGCCGGGTATTTCGCGGAGATCGCGTGACGGAAAGCGGGAGAAAAACGCGGGGGAGCCCATGGGGCCTTATGCCGGGTATTTCGCGGAGATCTTGCAGGACGGCCGAAAATCGCGCAGAATGCGGATTTTCCGGCCCCGCGCCGTGTTGACAAGCGCGGTCCGATTAGTCTATAATACCAAAGTTACCGCCTTGCCCTTGGCGGAAAATCCACGAATATAAAAGGGGTTTATGAAATGGCAGAAGCAGAGAGACACGTATTGACCCGCGCGAGCGCGACCCGCTACGAGGAAGAACTCCAGCACCTGAAGGTGGTGCGCCGCAAGGAAGTCGCCCAGAAGATCAAGGAAGCGAGAGAACTGGGAGACCTGTCCGAGAACGCGGAATACGACGCGGCGAAGGACGAGCAGCGCACGATCGAGGCCCGCATCGAAGAACTGACCACCCTTCTCAAGAACGCCGACATCGTCGACGACGAAGAGATCGAGCTGGACAAGGTCAACGTGGGATGCCGTGTGGTGCTGTTCGACAAGGAGCTGAGCGAGACGGTGGAATACCGCATCGTCGGTTTCTCCGAGGCGCGCAGCCTGCGCGGGATGATCTCCAACGAGTCGCCGGTCGGCAAGGCTCTGATGGGCCACAGGGTCGGAGATGTCGTCTCCGTGGAGACGCCTGTGGGCGCCGTGCTGCAGTTTGAGATTCTGGGTATTCTGAGAACCGAGGAATAATTGGAGGTCCGTATGGCGGAGCAGGAGAGGCAGCAGGACGTCAATCAGCTGCGGAAGGTGCGCCGGGAAAAGCTTGCGGAGCTGCAGGCAGCGGGCCGCGACCCGTTCATGCGGCGCCGCTTCGACGTGAGCATCCACTCGGAGCAGATTCGCGCCCGGTACGCAGAGCTGGAGGGAAAAGAAGTGTCGGTGGCCGGCCGCATGATGTTGAAGCGCGTCATGGGCAAGGCCTCCTTCTGCAATGTGCAGGACCTGGAAGGCAATATCCAGGTCTATGTGGCGCGCGATGCCATCGGAGAGGATTCGTATAAAGACTTCAAGCGCATGGACATCGGCGACATCATCGGGGTGAGGGGCACCGTCTTCACGACCCAGATGGGAGAGATCTCCATCCACGCGCAGGAAGTGACCCTTCTCTCCAAGAACCTGGTGCCCCTGCCCGAGAAGTTCCACGGCCTGACGGACACGGACGTGCGCTATCGCCAGCGCTATCTGGATCTGATCATGAACCCGGAGGTCAAAGAGACGTTCCTGAAGCGCTCCCAGATCCTCCGCGAGATCCGCAATTTCCTGGATGCGCGCGGGTTTATCGAGGTGGAGACGCCCATGCTGGTGGCCAACGCCGGCGGCGCGGCGGCCCGCCCCTTCGAGACCCACTACAACGCCCTGGATGAGGACGTGAAGCTCCGCATTTCGCTGGAACTCTATCTGAAGCGCCTGATCGTGGGCGGCCTGGAGCGCGTCTACGAGATCGGCCGCGTCTTCCGCAACGAGGGTCTGGACGCCCGCCACAACCCCGAGTTCACCCTGATGGAGCTCTATCAGGCCTACACGGACTACGAGGGCATGATGGACCTGACGGAGGACATGTTCCGCCACCTCGCGGACAAGGTCTGCGGCAGCGCCGTGATCGAGTACGAGGGCGTCGTGATCGACATGGAGAAGCCCTTCGCGCGCATCACGATGATCGACGCCGTGAAGCAGTACTCCGGTGTGGACTTCAATGAGATCCGCACGGACGAGGAGGCGAAGGCCGCCGCGGACGCCCATCACGTGGCCTACGAGGCGCGCCACAAGAGAGGCGACATCATCAATCTCTTCTTCGAGGAATTCTGCGAAGAGAAGATGATCCAGCCCACTTTTGTGACGGACCACCCCATCGAGGTGTCCCCGCTCACCAAGAAGAAGGAGAACGACCCGTCCCTCGTGGACCGGTTCGAGCTGTATATCTACGGCCGCGAGATGTGCAACGCCTACTCGGAGCTGAACGACCCGATCGACCAGCGCGAGCGCTTTGCCGCGCAGGAGGAGGCCTTTGCCGCGGGCGACGAGGAAGCCAACCACACGGATGAGGACTTCCTGAACGCCCTTGAGATCGGCATGCCGCCGACCGGAGGCATCGGCTACGGCATCGACCGTCTGGTCATGCTGCTGACGAACAGCGCCGCCATCCGCGACGTGCTGCTCTTCCCGACGATGAAGACCCAGGGCGCCGCAAAGAACGAGGCCAACAACGCCGCGCAGGCCGCCGCGAAGGAGACCGCCGCGCAGCCGGAGGCCGCGCCGGCAGCCGCCGCGGACGACCCCGCCCTGCCGCTGTTTGACGCGAGGGTCCCGGACCTGGCCAACGTGAAGATCGAGCCCCTGTTCGAGGATGCGGTGGATTTCGAGACCTTCTCGAAGAGCGATTTCCGCGCCGTGAAGGTCAAGGACTGCATCGCCGTTCCGAAGAGCAAGAAGCTGCTTCAGTTCACTCTGGACGACGGAACCGGCACGGATCGCACCATCCTTTCCGGCATCCACGCGTTCTACGAGCCCGAGCAGCTGGTCGGCAAGACCTGCATCGCGATCACCAATCTGCCGCCTCGTGCCATGATGGGCATCGAGTCCTGCGGCATGCTTCTCTCCGCCATCCACGAGGAGGCCGGAGAAGAAAAACTCCACCTGCTGATGGTCGACCCTGGCATCCCTGCGGGCGCGAAACTGTACTGAATACATGAGCCGTGCTCTTTTGGAAGGCACGGCTCGTTTTTTCACAAAGAGAGGGGTATCACAGAGCCATGAGTGGGAAACACCTGAGGACCTGGCCGGCCGCCGTGCTGGCCCTCGTGCTGGCGATCTATCTTGCCTCCGCGCCTGTGCCGGCCGCCGCGTTCGCCGCGCCCGCTTCGGCTGTGTCGGCCGGCGTCAGCGCGGAGGATGTGTGGATCTTCCCGGGCTCGTACGCTTTGGGCAGGTTCCTGCCGGCTCCCGCCGCGCAGACCCTGGCCTCCGATCCCGCTGTCACGCGGCTCACGGGCAATTACGGCCAGACCGAGGCCCGCAGGATGCTGAGCCTCATCAACAGCTTCCGCGCCGGTCAGATCTCGACCGAAGGCCAGAAGATCGATCCCTGCGGCTCCGGCCGGTACGCCTGGCAGTGGAATTCGGACGATGCGACCACCACGACCTTCGCCCCGAACTCCCTGAGCACCCTTACGTACGACTATGGTCTGGAGAAGATCGCCATGCAGCGCGCGGCGGAGATCGCCGTCTCCTTCAGCCACACGCGCCCCGACGGCTCCAACTGGTATGAGCTGGAGATCGACGGCGTGAGCTCCAACGGAGAGAACATCGCCTGCGGATACTATGCTTTTGAGACGCAGGAGAGCGTGTTCGAGGCCTGGCGCGAAGACGATGACGACTACAGCGGCCAGGGCCATCGCCGCAATATGCTGCACGAGGTCTTTGACGCCGTGGGCGTGGGCTTCTTCAGCGTCGGGGACCGGCATTACTGGGTGCAGGAATTCGGCGTCTGTAATTCCGGCAAGCCCGCGACGGCCCCGAACGATTCCGCCGCCTCGGTCCTAGTGGATTTCGACCGGGCCGCGTTCCCGGACGTCGTGCCCCTGGAAGCGCCGGTCATCACAAAGCAGCCCAAAAACGTGACGGCGCCCCTCGGAAGCACCGCGCTTTTTACGGTCGAGGCCGACGGACCGGATCTGACGTATCAGTGGCAGTACAGCCGGGACGGCGTGTTCTGGACGAACAGCCCCGCGAAGGGCAGCAAGACAGCCTCGCTCGAGATCCCGGTCACGGACAACCGAAACGGCCTCCGCTACCGCTGCCTCATCATGAACCGCGCCGGGTTCGCGGTGTCGGACACCGCGAAACTGACGGTGCAGAAGTAATGGAAAGCCCCGGCGAGCTGTGCGCGGACCGCGCTTCAGACGAGACCGGGCCGGCGCAGTGCCGCGGCAGAAAATGACAGAAAGAGAGCCTGTGAAAAACGATCCTTCGTTTTCCGCAGGCTCTCTTCAGTTTATCAAGGTTTTGCGGGGCTAGTCCCGGCCGTTCTCCGTAGATCCGGCACGGGCGTATAGCCTGCGCGGTTTACAGCGGCTTGTTGTCCTGCGTGTCGATCGCGTAGGAGAAGATGAACGGACGCTCCATGCTGTCGATGGTGACGGATTCGACGGCGGATCCCTTCGGGACGAACAGGAAGAAGGACTTGGTGAGGGTCTCGGTCTCGCCGTTGACACGGACGGTGACGGCGGCGTTCAGTTCGTCGACCTTTTCCGGATCGGAGCCGATGAACATCAGCATCTCGTCGTGCTCCGCGGTGTGCGGCTCCACGATGCTCTGATCGAGGGCCTTCGTGTACCACACGATCTTCTGCCAGAAGGCGCCCGGGAGGACGGTGTCGTCAACGCACAGGACCGGCTTTTCTCCGTCCAGCGGGACGTAGTCCTTCCACGCGAACGAGGTGATGAAGTTGCCGGCATAGTGATGCTGGCCGTTGCCGTTGTAGTCGTAGCCCTCGAGGTCCTCGGGGAAGCGCTCGGTGTTCGCCTTGATCATGATGGGGACCGCGGGGTGGATCAGGGGCTTTTCGATCTCGTCAAAGATGAACGGGCAGTGGATGACGTTCTTGGGGGCGTAGATCATGAAGCTGCGGTCGTTGTCGAACCGCTCCCCGTTGATGTACACCCTGGCCTTGCCGTTCAGCTTTTCGGGATGCTCCCAGTCAGATCCCACGAAGCACACGGTCTCGTCGCACAGGTGCTTGTGCGGCGCCTTCTGGGGATCGACCGCCTCCATGTACCATTTGGCGAGCGCGGCGATCGTGGTGGGCCCGGGGGTGTTTTCATTCAGGATGAGAACGCTCTTGGGCGTTCCGTCCTCCAGATAGCCCCACTTGTAGATGCATTCGCTGAGACGCATGACTGACTCCTTTCTGCTTTCGCTGCGGGCGGGCCCGCAAAGCGCGGCGGTGATATCACGGCTGTAAGGGACCGCTCCCGCGGGAGGGTTCCCGGTTTCAGTTTAGTCGATAGACGTGCTCCAATCTAATACATAAAAAAATAATACTTATAGATGTTTGTTTATGATATAATACCTGTGGGCCGGTCAGGGCGGCCCCCGGCAAGCATCTGGAGAATCTGCAGCACATGTTGAATCGCCCGCGGCACGCGCCGGGAGAAAACGAAGCGCGTTTCAGGCCGTCCGCGGCACGCGCCGGGAGAAAACAAAGTGCGTTTCGGGCTGCCCGCGGCGTGTGCCGTGAGAAGCCGAAGCGCCTTCCGGGGCTGTCCCCAGCCCGTTTCAGGAAAACCCGCAGCGCCCGGAAGGACCTGCAGGAGGAGGCGGAGATGAATCTTCAGCAGCTCATCTATTTCCGTACGGCGGCCCGCATGGAGCACATGACGGAAGCCGCGGCGGCGCTCCACATCAGCCAGCCGTCGCTGACCGCGACGATCCGCAGGCTGGAGGAGGAGCTTGGCGCGGAACTCTTCGAGCGGCGCGGACGCAACATCCGGCTCAGCGCGTTCGGAAAGGCCTTCCTTCCCTATGCGGAAAATGCTGTCAGCGAACTGGAAGAGGGGCAGCGCGCCGTGGATGCGCTGAAGGAGAAGAGCCACAGCTCCGTGCGGCTCGTCACACCGCCGGTCGAACTGCATCCGGGACTTCTGGAGAGGCTTCTCGCCTGCTGTCCGTCGCTGGTCATCAGCAACGAAAAGGACACCGGGGATGCGATGCGGAGAAAACTGAAGGACGGGATCATCGACCTGTGCATCTCCGCCAACCTCCCGGAGAGCCGGGATCTGTCCTGGGAGCTGCTGTCCGAGGACGAATTCGTGGCGCTGATGCCGGCCGCACATCCTCTCGCGAAGCGGGAATCGATCTCTTTCGGGGATCTGAAAGGCGTCGGCCTTTCCACGTTTCCCCGCCACACCGGCGTATACCGGCAGATCGAGCAGTGCTGCGTTTCGGCGGGGTATTATCCGAAAGTCGCCTTCACCGCGGAGCGGCTGTCGGATGTCGTGAACTCCGTTCTGCCATGCGGCAGCGCCGCGGTCCTCGATGCGGAGACCAGGGAGACCTTCCGCGGCAGGATCGGAGAAGACCTTGTGTTCGTCCCGATCGTCCAGCCCGGCTGCGTGCTCGCCCGCAGAATCTACTGGAGGCGCGGCGAAAAGCGCGCGGGCGTGCTCTCCGTCCGGGATGAGATCTGCGCATACTTCCGGGAGCGCGGATCCAAATAAGCCCGTGAGCCCGATGCGCCTGCGCGGCCCGCGAAGAACAAGGGAACACGCGGACGCCTTTCCGGAAGAGCCGGACAGGGCGCCCCGGTCTTTCTTACTTTTTTCTGACATTTCAATGACGATATTTCCGAATGCCCCTTGATTTTTCGGTGAACGGTGAATATAATTTATAAGCAGAGGGATTCTGTCCTGACAGAGATTCCCTGCTTCCTGCCTCTTTCCGGCAGGAAAAGCGAAACGCGGTGCTTCAGGTACTCCGCCCCCGCAGGGGCAGGAGCGCCTTTTGCACAGCCGGATTTTTGTTTAGCCTCATTTTCGTCGGCTGGTAAAAGAGCGGAGAGTCTGACAGCACCATTTCAATCTGGACCGGCGGGTAGTCGCACGCCCTTGCCGGATCCAGCATGCAGCCAAAGGTGCGCCATCAGATCACTCAGATGGGAGTGTGCAGAAATGAAAGGAAAACGAGTACTCGCAGTTCTGCTTGCGCTCAGCATGATCCTCAGCGGCTATGTCGCGAACGTTCAGTCCTCAGCCCACGGGCTGGCGGACGGTTCCGCGCAGGCCGCTCTCATGCCTGCGCAGAGCATGAGTGCCTCCACGGAGGAGATGGACGTCCACGTTTCGTGGGACGCGAACATCTTCCCTGCGGAGGTCGCCATGGTGGCGCGCGCCGCCTCGCAGGAGGAGGTCATGGCTGCCGCGCAGGAGATGGTGGGAGACGGCCGCACGGTCGTTGACGCCGTCGGCGTGGATATCAGCTTCTACATCTCCTCCGAAGACGGCCGCCGCGTGGAGATCCAGCCGCAGGACCCCTCCGGCGTCCACGTGTCCCTGAGCGCAAAGCGCGCCGTCAGAGGCGAGACGCACGAGGTCGTTCACATCGGAGAGAGCGGCGTGGCCACCCACGTGATCGACGCGCAGCCGCAGGAGGCGGCCTTTGATTCCGTCGGTTTCTCCGTCTACGCCATCATCGGCTCCGAGGCGGAGGAGGAGACGGCCCGCCGCACCTATATCTTCAAGCGCCCCGCGAACAACAGCGCGGACTGGGCGCAGGGAGAGGAAGAGTGGGACCGCCAGGTCGTGAAGAACGGGGATCAGCTGGTCGAGCCCGGCACCCCCTCCATCCCGGGAGAGCCAGACCTCTACTTCGCCGGCTGGTATGACGCGAAGACGGGCGGAAACCGCCTCGCCTTCGGCCCCGTCTCCGGGATCCCGGAGAACGCGGACCAGGAGGTCGTGTATTACGCCCGCTATGAAGAAAAGTACTTCGTGCGGTTCCTGGACGACGAGGGAGACGTGGAGCGCGAGGTGATCGGCGCTCCCGGCGCGACGGTCTCCATGAACGTGGATATCCCCGGCCTGGACGAACGCGGCTACCGACTGGTCGGCTGGTCGGAGACCGAGGGAGGCGCCCGGGCGTACGCCCTGGCGGACACCTACACCATCACGGATGCGGACAAGGTCTTTTACCCTGTCCTGGTCGGCGTGCGCAAGGCGCAGTTCTTCGAGAACGCGGACGACGCCACCTACACGCGCCCGGTCTACGCGGCCCCCGGGGAAGAGATCCCGGCCGTGGCTGCGCCCACACGCATGGGCTACACCTTCACCGGCTGGTATCTGGACGCGGACTGCACGCAGGCCTTCGGCATGCTGACGGACGGTACGACCGTCATGCCGGCGGGGGACGGCCCCCTGCAGCTGTACGCGGGCTGGGCCGCCAACGACGTGGAATACACGGTCTATGTCTGGGGCGAGGTGATGGACCCGGACGGAGAGCCGTACCCTGAGGGCGACAGCAACCGGTACGCCGTCAAGGCGGAGTGGACGGGGCGTGCGCCTGCCGGACACCGGTTCACGGTGGAAGAGGCCACGGCGGAGTTCCGGACCCAGATCGCCAATACCGACAACCTGGTGGACGAGACCTTCGACACGAGGTTTTACGAGGTCGTCAGCGATCTCGGGCAGGTGGCGCAGGACACCGTCGTCAAGGGCGACGGTTCCACGATCGTGAACCTGTACTTTGACCTGAAGCCCTTCACGTTCGTGTTCCATAACGCCAGCGCTCCTGCCAGCAACCCGAGATGGCGCGTCAACACCATCCACGGAGAGGCGCAGACCACCTATACCTTCACTGCGAAGCTCGGACAGAACATCACGGATCTCTGGCCGGACTTCACCTATACGCTGACGGGGACCAACAGCTCCCGGTACGCGGTCTTCGGCTGGAGGATCAGCCCGACGATCTCCGGAACGGATACGGCGCCGGGACAGAGCGCCTCGAACTTCATCACGCACAGGCACCGCTTCACGACCGACATCGTATATATGGTGGGCAATGAGCCCCAGGCCACGACGAACTTCTGGCCGCACGGCGCCACCAGCAGCGCAGCCGCGGTCACCCTGACGGCCATCTACATGGAGCGCGTGCAGGACGGCATCGAATATCCGGCGGGCGCGCGCAGGCGCACGTACCGGGGCAATGAGTATGTGGAGATGCCGGAGTATACGCAGACCCTCATCTATTCTTCGACCTCGTTCAATGCGCGCAAGACGATCGCCGGATACGAGTATCTGGGATGGGAGGCGGATACGGACAGGACCGTCCGGTACTATCACTATAACCCCTCCAGATACAGCATCATCTTCCATAACTACAACACGGAGGCGACGGTCAGCGATATCGCGTACAGGGCGGACATCTCCGAATTTGCCTCCCGCGTGCCCGGCCGCGAAGAGACCGGCCTTCCGGACTATTACACCTTCGAGGGCTGGTACACGGACCGCCAGCACACGAACCGCTACACCTTCGAGGGGGCACAGGCGTCCATGCCGCCCAGCACCCTGACGTTGTACGCGTACTGGAAGCCGAAGAACGTCACCATCACCTTTGATGCGAACGGGGGCACCCTGAACGGGGAGACCACCGTCACGCAGGTGATCGAGGCGGATACCAACGCGGCAGACCCGGGCGACCCCGTGCGCGAGGGCTATACCTTCCTCGGCTGGGGCAAGGAGGGAGAAGCGGCCGACATCGTGGACTTCTCGCAGCGCCGCTTCACGGAAGACACCACGCTGGTGGCGCGCTGGTCCCTGGACCAGGCGGAGTTTTCCGTCGTGTACACGGATGAGTTCCCGACGCACGCCGTGCCGACGGACAGCGCCCGCTACCGCTTCGGCTCCGGGATCATCCTGAAGAAGTCCCCTGCCTCCGGAGACACCCATACGTTCCACGGCTGGAAGATCCAGGGCTACGGAGACACCGTCTATCTGCCCGGCCAGGTGGTCGTCCTGAACGACGAGGCCATGGCCCCCGGCGGCGTCATCACCTTCGTGGCCTACCACGGCACGGACGGAGACCATGAGGAGCTGGAGCCGGTGGCCATCACCTACCACTCCAACTTCCCGGACGGCGCTGCGGAGCAGACCGCCGTACAGGACACGGACGCGGACGGAGACCCTCTGATGCGCAACGTCGCGGTTGCGGCGCTGGGCGCGGATACCTTCTCCTGCGGCGGCTGGCGTCTGATCGGCTGGAACACTCAGGCGAACGGAGAGGGGCTTGCCGTCGGTCTCGGCATGGAGATCTTCGCGGACCACATCGGCTCCAATGACCTGTACGGCGTCTGGAGTCCCGCGGATGTGACCGTGCGCGTGGAGCACTACAAGCAGGCCCTGGACGGGACCTATCCGGCCGAGCCTTCTGACGTGGATACCTTCGACGCCGCTGTGGGCACGACCCAGAACGGCACCCCGAAGAGCTATGACGGCTTTACCTACAGGGCGGATCATCCGGATGGCGTCCCCACCGGCGTCGTCTCCGCGTCCGGCCTGGTCCTGAAGCTCTTCTACGAGCGCAACGCAAACTACACCCTGACCTACGAGTACATCGGGACCGTGCCCACGGGCGTGCAGTATCCGACCCCCAACCCGGTCACCGGCCTGAAGTTCGGTCAGGACGTCACGATCTCGGTCACGCCTTACCGCGCGGGTGACAAGCTGAACGGCTACACCTTCCAGGGCTGGCAGAAGGTCTCCGGTTCCGATCTGGTGATCTCCGGGGGAAGCTTCATCATGCCTTCCCGCAACGTGGTCCTGGACGGCACCTGGACCGCAAACACGGACACGCCCTACACGGTCAGGATCTGGGAGCAGAAGATCGAGAATGACGAATATGCCAATGTCCAGACCGATGACCTGACCGGCACGACCGGCACAGAGGTCAACCTGGCCGTGGACGTCCCCGAGGGCTTTACGTACAGGGCCGATCTGTCCAACCCGAGCGGCACGATCCTGGGCGACGGCAGCCTGGTCCTGAACCTGTACTTTGACCGCAAGACCTACACCGTCAGGTACGAGTATACCAACTACAGCGCCCTGACCGGGGCCGGCGGCGCGGCAGCTCCGACCGACGCCGAGGTCGCCGCGAAGGTGGAGACCTATAAGTACAAGGCTCCCGTGGCGCCCTTCTTCAGCGACGACGTCATCACCGTGAACCCCGTTAACGGGTACACCTTCTCCGGCTGGTCCACGACCCGCTACGGGAAGACCTTCGAAATGCCCGACGTGGACGGCGACGTCATCTTCTACGGTACCTTCAACCACATCGAGGACACCTCCTATGTGGTGGAGCACTACAAGCAGCAGATCGACCCCGCGACCAACGAGCCCGGTTCCTTTACGCTTGAAGAGAGCGAGACGATCGAGCATGTGGCCGCGGGCTCCGAGGCCGCCTATACGCAGAAGACGTACGAGGGCTATTCCTTCAAAAATGTCCAGTACATGCATGTTTCCGGCCCCGCCTCCACGGAGATCGACTCCCACACCAAGGTGCGCGGAGACGGAACGACCATCGTCCGCGTGTATTACACGCCCAACAAGTACAAGGTCAACTACCAGTACAACAACACGACGCCCGGCGCAACGCCCGAACCGACCCAGGCAGAGCTGGATGCGGAGTGGGATGCCGAATACTACTACGGCGCGACCGTGAGCCCGAAGGGCCCCGACCCCGTGGCGAGCGGCTACACCTTCTCCGGCTGGAAGCATTCCGCGACCGGCACGGAGGCCGGCTTTAACGAAGGCGACGCCCCGTTCACGATGCCTGCCCGCGACGTCACCATCCGCGGCTCCTGGACGGCGCAGACGGCCCGCTACGAGATCCACGTCTTCCTGCAGAACTTGTCCGATGACAACTACACGGAAGATCCGGACCGCATGCGCGTCCTGACCGACCATGTGACCGGCGACTTCGTGACCGCGGATCCGGCCAGCATCACCGGCTTCACCTACAACCCGGATCCCGCAAACCCTGTGACGGGCTTTGAGCCGGCGTCCACCGGCACCGTGCAGGGCGACGGGAGCCTGAAGCTTAATCTCTACTACGACCGCAACGAGCACACCGTGACCTATCAGTATGTGGGCTACGATGCGCTGACCGCGGGCGGCGGCGCTGCCAGCCCGACTGACACGGATCTTGCGGCCATCACCGAGACCTACCGCTACGGCGCGCCGGTCACGCCCAGCGCCCCCGCCTCCGTCATCGCGGTCAACCCGTTCGACGGCTGGAACGAGAGCGCCTGGACGACCGAGCGCTTCGGCCAGAGCTTCGACATGCCGGACGACGACGTGATCTTCTATAAGAGTTCACGCACGACGAGCACGCGGACTACCGCGTCGAGCACTGGCTGCAGGACCTGAACGCCGCCGGCGATGGTATCGCGGACACCTACACCTTTAAGGAAGGCGCGGAGCACGACGGCCCTGCCGGCACGGACGCCTCGTTCGTGACGCATGACTACGAGGGCTTCACGGCCAAGGAGAGCGGCATCCGCTACTTCAAGCGCCCCGTGAGCAGCCCGGCGGGAGACCTCTCCGGCGATATCGAGATCAGCGGAGCCGAGGCCCGCAAGATCCTTGGCCAGGCGACCGGCTACAAGCTGGTGGTCGCGATCCCGTACGAGCGCAACCAGCACCAGGTCAAGTATCAGTACACCAACGACACGCCCGGCTCCACGCCGAATCCCACCGTGGTCGGCCTGATCGGCCTGGGAGATTACTACTATTACGGCCAGACGGTGAGTGTGGCGGCCCCGGCCACCGCGGACGGCTACACCTTCTCCGGCTGGACCACCCAGCTGGCGGGAAGCGCGGCCTCCTTCACGATGCCCGACCGCGACGTGATCGTGTCCGGCACCTGGACGGCGCAGCCGGTCAGCTACCACATCGACTCCTATTATATGGGGACCGACGGCATCTACCCGGCGACATATGAGCGCTACAGCGGAGAGACCAAGCTTCCGGGCGAGACGGCCAGCGTGGAACCGGAGGATCCGGAAGGCTTCACCTTTGACAGCACGAACCCGAACAACGTGCTGTCCGTGACCGTGACGGGCGACGGGGAAGCTGCCCTGAAGATCTACTACAAACGCAACAAGTACCCGCTGAGCTATGTTTACACCGGCTATGTCCCGACCAATACCTCTCCCGCGGAGACGGCGCTGGCGGCGGCCCCGTACGTCAGCGAGGTGTACTACGACGCTGACGTGACCGTGGAGCTGCCCGCTACGGCACACGGCTACGACTTCTCGGGCTGGAGCGCCTCCGGCGTCACGCCGGACGCCTCCGGGCAGTTCAAGATGCCCGCCTCGCCGGTCCGCTTTACGGGCAGCTTTACCCCGCACGGCGGCGGATCGACCTATCAGGTGATCTACTACAAGCTGCAGCGCAACGATGACGGCGCCGGCACAGACGACGGCACCACCGTGATCGGCGGCCGCACCTACGAGGAGGCACAGAAGAGCTCTCTGCAGGGCACGGCCCTGGAGTACGCCTATGCGGAAGACCCGCATATGACGGGCTACGAGGTCGACTGGGACGCCACAACAGCTTCGAATGCCTTTAACTACACGCCGTCGGATCCCGGCCTTGAAAAGACGGTCCGTGAGGGCGACCGCCTGAAGGGCATGATCCGCGGGACGGACGATTTGGTCCTGGCCGTTTACTTAAAGCCCCTCGAGTACCAGATCAGCTACACCTACGCGTCGGATTCCGCCATCGCCCCGGCGGGCAATCTCCCTGCCGTGCAGACGCGCCTCCGCTACAACGACACCGTGACTTACGCGGGACCTCTTGCCGGCGTGCCCGGCTACACCGTCGTGACGACCGGGGACTACGCGGGCGGCTGGGATGCGACCGGAGACCTGGCAGACCATGACACCGCGGCGCACACCTTCACGATGCCGAACCGCAACGTCGTGCTCTACGGCAAGTACACCGCGAACACGGACACCCCGTACCGCGTGGAGTACTGGTATCAGAACATTGCGGACGACGGTTACACGATGGATCCGACCCAGTCCCAGGATCTGACCGGGACGACGGGGGCGACCGTGAACCTGTCGACCGAGGCCCCGACCGGCTTTGTGTACAAGACGGACGGGTCTGTGCCGAGCGGCGTTATCGTCGCGGACGATCCCGCGACCACGGAAGAGGAGAAGCTGGTCCTCAGGCTCTACTTCGACCGCAAGACCTATACGGTCAGGTACCAGTACACCAACTATGAATCCCTGAAGACCGCCGGCGGCGCCGCGAATCCCGCGGACACCGGCCTGGGCGCCTATACCCGGACCTACAGGTTTGAGGAGCCGGTGACCCCGACCGTGGCGGTGACCATCGATCCCAACCCGTACAACGGCTACACCTTCTCCGGGTGGTCCACGACCCGCTTCGGCGAGAGCTTCAACATGCCCGACGTGGCGAACGATGTGATCTTCTACGGAAGCTTCGTCCACAACGAGGACACCTCCTATGTGGTGGAGCACTACAAGCAGCAGATCGACCCCGCGACCAACGAGCCCGGTTCCTTTACGCTTGAAGAGAGCGAGACGATCGA
>JAFRUR010000072.1 GCA_017438775.1 Lachnospiraceae bacterium
CTGGTCGTGAGTATTGCGAAGCGCTACACAGGACGCGGCATGAGTTTCCTGGATCTGGTGCAGGAAGGCAACCTCGGACTGATCAAGGGAGTCGAAAAATTTGATTACACTAAGGGATACAAGCTCAGTACCTACGCGACCTGGTGGATCCGCCAGTCCGTCACCCGTGCTCTGGCCGACCAGGCCCGCACGATCCGCGTGCCGGTGCATATGGTCGAGACCATCAACAAGATGTCCAAGATGCAGCGCAAGCTCACCCTGGAACTCGGCTACGAGCCCTCCGTTTCGGAGCTGGCCAGCGCCCTTGACATGACGGAAGAGAAGGTCATGGAGATCATGCAGATCGCCCGTGAGCCTGCCTCCCTTGAGACTCCCATCGGAGAAGAGGACGATTCCAACCTGGGCGATTTCGTGGCGGACAACAATGCCGTGACGCCCGAAGGCAACGTGGAGGCCGTCATGCTGCGCGAGCACATCGACGCCCTGCTCGAGGACCTCAAGGAGAGAGAGCGCCAGGTCATTATCCTGCGCTTCGGTCTGCTGGACGGTCATCCCCGCACCCTGGAGGAGGTGGGCCGCGAGTTCAATGTCACCCGCGAGCGCATCCGCCAGATCGAGGCCAAGGCCCTCCGCAAGCTTCGCAACCCCGTGCGCAGCAAGCGCATCCGCGACTTCCTGTAAGCCGCATCTGTATCGTTAAGCACGAACTGTGCCGGCCCATTTTCCGGGCCGGCATTTTTCAAAGAAAAGGAGAAAAATCATGACGGAAAAGACGGCCGGCAACCTCAAAAAAGTGCAGGAGACGCTCGCGAAGACCCGCATTTATCACCACGCGGTCGCGGTCCTGAGCTACGACAAGGAGACCATCTGCCCGGAGAAGGGCATGGAGGAACAGGGAGAACTGGAGTCCTTCCTGGGGAACGAGGCGTTTAAGCTCCGCAAGGATCCGGAGTTCCTGCAGGCCGCGGAGGAGCTCTACGAGGCGCGCGAGGAACTTGACCGGCTGGACCGCGTCCTCGTCGACGCTCTCCACCGCGACTTCCTGAAGACCAAAAATATGACGCCCGAAAAGCAGATGGAGATGTCCCGGATCTATAACAAGGCCTATGTGGACTGGTACAACGCACGCAACGCCTCCGACTATTCGATCTTTGCCCCGTCGCTGGCCGAGGTGGTCCGTATCAGCCTGGAGCAGGCAAAGCTGAGCGAAGAGAATTACCCGACTCTGTACGACCACATGCTGTCCGGGTACGAACTCGGCATGCCGATGGAAGAGATGGATGCCGTTTTCGAGGCCTGCAAGGCGCGCCTCCTCCCGCTTCTGAAAAAGATCGTGGCCTCCCCGAAGAAGATCCGCACGGATTTCCTGTCCCGCGAGGTCACGGACGAACAGCAGCGGAAGATGTCGGAGTACCTGCTCCGCACGATGGACTACGATCTGACGCGCGGCTGCTTCACGACCACGGAGCACCCCTTCACGGACTTCCTCGGTATCAATGACGTGCGCGTGACCACGCATTACTATCCGACGGCCTTCCATTCCAGCATCTACAGCATCGTCCACGAGGGAGGGCATGCCCTCTACGGCCAGCTCCAGCCCGCGGAAAACTACGATCACTTCCTTGATCAGATCGGCGACCTTCCGACCAGCGGCCAGCACGAGAGCTTCTCGCGTTTCTACGAGAACCGCATCGGCCGCAGCCGCGAGTTCATCGCTCTGATCTACCCGAAGGCGAAGGAGATCTTCCCGCAGGTGTTCTGCGATGTGACCGAAGAGGAGTTCTACGAGGCCATGAACATCGTGGAGCCGTCCCTCATCCGCACGGACGCCGACGAGTTCACCTACACCCTGCACATCATCATCCGCTACGAGATCGAGAAGGAACTCATCCTTCACGGGGCGGACGTCAAGACGCTGGATCAGCTGTGGAAGGAGAAGTATAAAGAGTACCTCGGCATCGAGCCGCCCACGGACCGTCTGGGAATCCTGCAGGACGTGCACTGGACCTTCGGCTTCGGCTACTTCCCGACCTATGCCATCGGCAACTTCTACAACGCGATGTACTACAACCGCATGGCGAAAGAGATCGGCCTCTCCGAGCTGGTCGCAAAGGGAGACTTTAAGACCATCAACGCCTGGATGGCGGAGAACGTCTTCAAGGAAGCGGGACGCAGGACGCCCAAGGAGTGGATCCGCGAGATCACGGGCCGCGAGTTCACGCCCGAGGATTTCCTGACCTATCTGGAAGAGAAGTACGGCGAGATCTACGGGCTGTAAGGCCTGGCTGCGATCCGCAGACGGACAGAAAAGGGCCGGCCGCTTCGGCGGCCGGCTTTCGCATCAGATCTCTGGTTGGATTCGGACACATGTGCCGCATTCGGTATCGGCATAAGCCTGGAGCAGATAAGTATGGAACGGGGAATCCTTGACCGCCTCTCGGCGATCACAGCAGAAGAGCAGGAGATCCTGGACGGGCGCAAAGGCATCGACCGTGCCCTGTACATGGACGGGAGTACGGACGTCATCACCGGTGAGAAACTGCTCGAAAAGGACAAACTGATCGCGATCCGGCCGCACACGCGGTTCATCGCGTTTCCGGAGCACACACACGACTATGTGGAAATGGTCTACATGTGCCGCGGCACCACGACGCATATCGTGAACGGAAACGCCATCACCCTGCGGGAAGGGGAGCTCCTGATGCTCGGCCAGAACGCGAATCAGTCGATCCAACCGGCGAGGAAGGAGGACATTGCGGTCAATTTCATCGTCCGGCCGACGTTTTTCACGGGGACGCTCCCGTATCTGGGAGAAGAGGAGACGCCGCTGCGCCGTTTTGTGGTGAGCTGCCTCACCGGAGAAAACGAGACAGGGTATCTGCACTTCCGGGTCTCCGGGATCCTTCCGGTTCAGAACCTGATCGAGAATCTGCTCTATACGCTGCTGGAAGAGACACCGAACAAGCGCGGCATCCTGCAGATGACGATGGGACTGCTTTTTGTCCAGCTTCTGAACCATACGGATACCCTGACCCTCGCCAGCGGCGAACAGGAGACGGTGTTTTCTGTCCTGCGCTATATCGAGGAACACTACCGCGACGGAAGCCTTGGCGAACTCGCAGAGCGGGAGCATTACGAACTGACGGCCCTGTCCCGCCTGATCCGAAGCAGGACCGGAAAGACCTACACCGAACTTTTGCAGGAAAAGCGCATGGTGCAGGCGGCCTGGTTTCTCGCCAATACCGACCGGAAGGTGGACGAGATCGCCCGCGCGGTCGGATACGAGAACGTCAGCTATTTCCACCGCATCTTTGCGGCGCGTTTCGGCTGCTCGCCGAAGCATTTCCGGGACGCTGTGTGAACCGCAGCCGCGGCATCGGCAAGGAAGAGACAAATCGGACTTCTGCAAATCAGGACACTTTTTCTGCCAAGTCAAGACATTGGAATCCGCCCCCTTATCCGGTATTCTGATATACGGGATAAGGGGGTATCTTTATGAAGTATTATCTCGCGGTCGACATCGGTGCCTCCTCCGGAAGACACATCGTCGGATGGACGGAAGGCGGAGAACTGAAAACGGAAGAGGTGTACCGATTTCCCAACGGCGTCACATCTGAGGATGGTCATCTCACGTGGGACATCGACGCGCTGACGGATCACGTGAAGCGCGGCATTGCCGAGGCAAAGGCCAGGTTCGGGAAAATCGAGAGCCTCTCGGTCGACACCTGGGGTGTGGACTATGTGCTCCTGCGAGGGGAGGAGGAAGTCCGTCCCTGTTACGCTTACCGTGACCACCGGACCGAGGCTGTCCACGAGGAGGTCCACGCGAAGATCCCGTTCTCCGAACTTTACCGCCGCACGGGCATCCAGTTCCAGCTGTTCAACACGGTCTATCAGCTCTTTGCGGATCGGAAAGCCGGCCGTCTCGAAGGCGTCACGGACTTCCTGATGATGCCGGAGTATCTGCTCTGGAAACTCTGCGGCGTCAAATCGCATGAGTATACCAACGCCACGACCGGAGGCATGGTCAGCGCTGTGACCGGGGAGTACGACCCCGAGATCATCGATGCGCTCGGTCTTCCGCGGCATCTCTTCCGTCTGCTGGACCGGCCAGGCACCGTGATCGGGGAATACGAGGGCATTCGCTGCGTCCTCTGCGCCTCCCACGACACCGCCTCCGCGGTGGAGGGCATCCCGATGACAGAGGAAGCGCCGTACATTTCCTCGGGCACCTGGAGCCTTCTGGGCGTCAAAACCCCGAAGCCCATCACCGATGCGGCCAGTGAAAACGCGAACTACTCCAACGAGGGAGGCGTCGGCTACAACCGCTACCAGAAGAACATCATGGGCATGTGGCTGGCAAACCGCCTGCGCGGGGAACTCTGTCCGGACAGGTCCTGGAGCGAGATCGTCGCCGAAGCCGAGGCAAGCTCGTTTTCGCGCACTGTGGATGCCAACGCCGATGCGTTCCTGTCCCCGGTCAGCATGAAGGCCGCCTTCGACCGCGCACTGGGCTTTCCTGGAGCTTCGGGCGGTTCCGATCTCGTCATCACCAACATGACGCCGGAGCAGGCCGCAAAGGCCGCTTCCGAAACGGTATCCCTTACCGTCGGTGATTACTTCCGCTGTGCCTACCGGTCCCTGGCCCTGAGCTATCGGCGGGCGCTGGAGGAGCTCGAGCACAACACGGGAAGAACATATGAAACACTGTATATCGTCGGCGGCGGCGCGAAGAACACTTTTCTCAACCGCCTGACCGAAGAGGCCACGGGAAAAACCGTCATCGCCCTCCCCATCGAGGCGACGGCGCTCGGGAACCTGAAGATTCAGATGGGAGTAAAGGAATAAACGCTGGGGCAGCACAGACTGCCCGTCTCAGGGAAGGAGATCTCCATGTTAGTTGAAACCAAAGCAAGAGTCGGTGTGTTTGCCATCGCCCTCGGCGCGTATCTTCCGCAGTTCCCGTCGCTCGTTCCGGAGTTTGAGGGACAGTATGCAGATTTCAAAACCCGCATTCCGGATTCGGTCGAACTGGTCGACGGCGGAATCGTCACCACGAAGGAGGCCGCCATGGCGGCAGGAGACAAATTCCGCGCCGCCGACGTTGACCTTGTCATCCTGCAGCTTCTGACCTATGCCACCAGTTACAATATGCTGCCTGCCGTGCGCGATCTGGACGTGCCGGTCGTGCTCGTGAACCTGCAGAAAAAGAAGGCGCCCGATTACGCCAATACCGATACCGCGACGTGGCTCGGGCAGCTTTACGCCTGCGGCGCGGTGGGAGAGATGGTGGCGGATCTCGAGCGCGCCGGCAAGCGCCACGCCGTCATCACGGGCGTCGTCGAGGGAGGAGATCCCGCGGCGGATGCCGAGATCGCCGACTGGTGCCGCGCCGCGCAGGTGCGCCGCCGCTTCCGCGATCTGAACCTCGCCCAGATCGGCAGGCCCTATCCCGGCATGATGGACCTGTACATCGACGAGACGAACCTCTACCACCGCATGTGGCTCTACACCAAGCAGTTCGACTGGGAGAAGATGTGGGCCATCGCGGACGATATCACCGACGAGGCCGCGATCCGCGCCAAAGCGGAGGATATCTTAGGCACCTTCGAGATCGAGGGCGGCGCTGCGGTCGAGACTGTCTGGGATATGGCAAAATACGTCGTGGCCTTTGAGCAGTGGGTCAAAGACGAAAAACTCGGCTTTGTCGCCTCTCACTACGACGGTTTCGCCCAGGGCATTGCCGGCAAGCTCGATTCGATGCTGATTCCCGCCTTCTCCATGCTGATCAAACAGGGCACCGCCTGTGCCGTCGAGGGCGATATCAAG
Organism: Lachnospiraceae bacterium; assembly: GCA_017438775.1. Classification (GTDB taxonomy): domain Bacteria; phylum Bacillota; class Clostridia; order Lachnospirales; family Lachnospiraceae; genus RUG11204. The sequence continues at coordinate 5,830 of JAFRUR010000072.1, forward strand.
GTCGCCATGGCGATGAGCATCCTCAAAACGATCTCCGGCATGGGACAGCTCTCCGAGATGTATTCCATCGACTTTGACGAGGACATCTGCATCATCGGACACTCAGGCTCCGGCGACGCGGACATCTCGAAGGCCCGCAAACCCACGATGAAGATCGTTCCCGTTTTCCACGGAAAGACCGGAGGCGGCTATCTCACGCAGTTTTATCCCGCGCCGGGCCCGGTGACGTATCTCGGCATCACGCAGGATCGTGACGGACACTTCAAGTTTGTGGCGGCCGAGGGCGTGAACGAAGAGGGCCCCATCTTTACCTTCGGCGACACGAATATGCGCACCCGCTTCACCTGCGGCGCCAGAGACTTCTGCAACCGCTGGAGCGAAGCTGGCCCGACCCACCACATGGCGGCGGCATCCGGCCGCTGGATCGAAACGATCCTGAAAGTCGCAAAGATCTTCAACGTCCCCGTGGACGTCATCACCCGCTGAATGAGCCGTTCCGCGCCGGCAAAGCGCCGGTGCGGCGAAGCGGTCCCATGAAAGGAAAAGAGCATGAAAGACATTCTCACCGCACCCTTTGTCATTGAAATGGTCCGCACGACGGCCAACATGTACGCCCATGGCTGGGACGAGCGCAACGGCGGCAACATCAGCCTGCTTCTCAGAGAATCGGACGTGCGGGATTACGTGGACGTAAACACCGTTCTCCGCACGATCCCCACGGGCTTTTTCGCCCCGGAACTGGCCGGGAAATACTTCCTCGTGACCGGGACGGGCAAATATTTCAAGAACGTGCAGTACGATCCCGCGGCGAACCTCGGCCTCATCCGCATCGCGGCTGACGGCACCACGGCCGAGCTTCTCTGGGGCTATTCCGACGGCGGTCAGTTTACATCGGAGCTTCCGGCGCACCTGATGAGCCATGTGCAGCGCCTGCAGGCCGATCCGGAAAACCGCGTCGTCATGCACTGCCATCCGGCCAACCTGCTCGCGATGACCTACGTCCACACTCTGGACGAGCGCGAGTTCACCCGCACGCTGTGGCAGATGTGCACGGAGTGCATCGTCGTGTTCCCGGACGGCGTGAACGTCCTGCCCTGGATGCTCTGCGGTACGAATGAGATCGGGATCGCCACGGCAGAGAAGATGAAGACGGCCCGCCTCGTCGTCTGGAGCCAGCACGGCATTTACGGCGCGGGCAAGGACCTCGACGAGACCTTCGGTCTGATCGAGACCGCGGAAAAGGCCGCCGAGATCTATATGAAGATCGCGCACCTGCCCAGGAAGAACACCATCACGGATGACCAGATGCACCTGCTGGAGCAGCGCTTCGGAGTGAAAGCCCGCGAGGGATATCTGGACTGATCAGAACAGAAAAACAGCCGCCGCCGGTTTCTGACCGGTGACGGCTGTTTTTGTTTGTCGGCAGGACGCTCCGAAAGAGCGGAAGTGCGTTATTTTTTTTCGAGCATGTCCGCGGAGAGCTTGCCTTCCGCGATCTGCTGCTGGACCCAGAGGCGCAGGGCCTGCGCGCTGCGGGAGATGTGGTCCAGTTTTTCCTGAATGGAGACGAAGTCCTCCACCTCGGATTCGCTGATGGCGGAATCCGCCGTGATGTCGATCAGGCGTTCCTTGTCCTTCTCCAGGGAATTGAGCATGGAGAGGGTCTCCAGGGTGATCTGGGTCAGGTCCTTCATGGCGATCTCGGGCACATGGACCTGGCCGATCGGGCACTCGTGACTGCAGTACCAGTTGCACAGCTCCGGCCGTTTGTAGCCCTCCGCCATGACCAGGATCTCGTCCGGGTGAGGGAGGGAACGTCCGCTCTCGATTTTTTCGATTCTGTCCGCAGAGACATATTCCAGGACCTCAGAGGCCTGATCGCGCGTGAGCTCAAGATCTTCTCTGGCGATTTGATAGATATTCTTGTTTTCCTTCACCGAGCGCTTTCCCATGGGTACCGCCGCCTTTCTTCGTTTTCTTCAGTATACAACACGCGCCGTCAAAAGACTATGTTTTTCTTTCCTTTTTTGCCTCTTTGTAATAAAATAGAAATGATATGTCAGGAGGTGATGCGGAGATGCTCAGATTTGACGATATCGCGGAGATCAAGGCCGAACTCATGGAGAAGCACGGTGCGTACATGCACTTTCGTGACACCTGCGGCGCGCGGTTTTATTTCTTTGACGAGCCTGTCTCCAAAGAGGTGCAGGAATCGACCATTCAGGCGTTTGCGGCCCGCGGGGTCAAGGTCGTCTTTGACACCGATTCCTCCCTCTACGAGGACGTGGCTCCGAAGTGGGGCAGATTCTGATGCTGCGCATCACGCTGGTCTGCGTCGGAAAACTGAAGGAGCGCTACTGGCGCGAGGCCGTCGCGGAATATGAAAAACGCCTGGGACGCTACTGCCGCCTCGATATCGCGGAGGTCGCGGACGAACCCGCACCGGAGCAGTGCTCGCCCGCCCAGGAGGCGGAGATCCGCAACCGCGAGGGGGAACGGATCCTGCACGCCCTTCCCGCGGGAAGCCTGCCGGTCGCCCTGGATCTGGGCGGAAAAGAGCGGAGCTCGGAGGAACTGTCGGCCTGGCTGGACGGCACCGTGCTGCGCGGAGCCAGCCACATCGCGTTTATCATCGGGGGCTCTCTGGGACTCTCGGACGCAGTGCTTGCCGCGGCAAAGGAAAAACTGTCGTTCTCGCGCCTGACCTTTCCGCATCAGCTGATGCGCGTCATCTTCCTGGAGCAGCTCTACCGGAGTTTCCGGATCTCCCGCGGAGAGCCGTATCACAAGTAAAAAAACCTGTTAAGCGCCGTATCAAAGGCGGAAGGGCCGCAGCTGATACAAATCTTGCTAATGTTTGTCAAGCAGATTTTTGAAGATTTTGAGGACTTCGAGAACAGAAAAAAGAGTAACCTTAACAAGACCTGCTGTTGCAGGCCAGTAGCTAACGGCTATAATGAAAGTGTACGGGTTTACTTGTAC
>JAFRUR010000073.1 GCA_017438775.1 Lachnospiraceae bacterium
CGAAAGGCCGCAATCTTTCCCGTGTTGCTCCAGCTACACTAAAACGAAACCTGGCGTTGATCAACGCCAGGCCGCGTAAGGTTCTTGGTTTTCGTTCTGCACAGTCCCTTTGGGATCTTGAGCTTCTTAACTGTTGCACTTAGTTTGACAATTCACTTTATATGGAGGAATAGGGTTATAGGACAAAGCGTGTTGGTAAAAACCTCGAAAAACGTTGAATCTATGCGGTAAATCAAGGTTGTAAGTTGACCGGAGCTGCAGATCTGCATATCGACAATCATACTTTGAAGTTGCTGTTACGCCGCTGACCTCAGATGGGGCGTTCCGGTATCTGCGCATTTTGTCCTCAGGCGGGCGCCAGGATGGCCAGGAGGGCGCGCAGGTATTCGTTCCACCAGGCGTCGTTCTGCAGGATCTCTTCGGTCAGAAGGAAGGAGAACTGATCCGCGCCCGGTCCGGCATAGACGGGCTGGCCGGAGAGGGGACCTTCCGCTGCCGCATGCTTTTTCTTCCCGGAGCAGGCTTCCTGCGGGGCGGGATAGAAGGTGCCGGCCTTTCGCACGTAGCAGGTTTCCCTGGTCGCTTTGACGCGGTGCGAGGGCTCCACAAAGGCTCCGACGCTTTTATGGACGGCCATGTCCTCCGCGGGCAGATAAAAGTAGTTTTTGTAGTCCGCAAAGTAGTATCTGGCCTCGCCTTCGCGCAGAGGAATGCGAAGGAACACGTCACCGGCGATCCAGTTCAGGAAAAAGTCTCCGCGGCGGATCCGCACGGGACGGGGCAGCGGGAGACTGCTCACGGCCTGGACGTAGAGTTCACGGCAGCTTGCGCCGTAATAATCCGTGTAGGTGCTTTCACGCGCGCTGATGTTTGAAAACGAGGCGCTGCGCATGGCGCTGTAGCGCAGAACGGGAAGGAGAGCGGGCATACCCAGAACGTCCTCGCGGTTGTGGAGCAGAAGGAGATGTTCGCGGGATGCGCCGCCAAAACTCTCGTAGTCGTGGTAGACGCCGATCAGTTCTCCGCCGCTCATGCGGTCCTCGCGCTCAAGTCCGAGGAACCGCTCCAGAGACTTCTGACGGCAGTCCGCAAGGCCGAGGAGAGGACGCAGCCTCTTGGTGATCTTATAGAGATCCAGAGAGGAGAATGACGCAAGCGGGAGCCGGACGCTGCAGAGGCGGGCCCGTTCCGCGAGGAACGGAAGGTCGAAGGCATCGCCGTTGAAGGTGACGATGGTGCAGGTCGGTTTCGCAGGCTCTTCCGCGCATTCGGGAAGATCTGCCGTGTCCGCTCCCGAGGCGGCGGCCGGAGAAGAAGCGGTGTCTTCCGAATTGCAGATCGTTCGGACCGGCAAGGAAAGGGAGGCAAGGGTGTCAGCAAAAGCGCGGAGCACGGCGGCCTCTTCACCGCGGGACTGGGAGAGCCACTGTGTGAGGACGGCATCCCCGTCTGCGACCGCAAGGATCCCGATCAGATAGACGCGGTTCTTTTCCCGGGAGAGGCCGGTGGTCTCGATATCCGCAAACAGGGCGCGCGAAAGCCCGGCGCGGGTCAGTTCCGCGCGCAGCTCCGGATCGATATGCACCTGTTCCCTTACGGTTTTCATGGGAACAGTATACCACGGGAGCACAAAGTTCTCAAATCCTTCTCACATCATGCGGAATCGTGTGATCGGTCTTTGCGGATGACTGTCCGGATGCCGCTGCGGCAGAGTCCGGGCAAAAGCGAAAAAATGTTCGAGAAACAAAGGAAAACCTCTTTTACTGATGGCGTATTTGTGGTATAAATATGTGGGAAAACTTGTGAATGACCTTGAAAGACAGGAGGGAAAGCACATGGCAGATTACAAAGCACTCACGATGGCCTTTTTTGACGAGAAAAAGCTCAAGTATTCCGAGCTGGACGAAGTCGCTCTCCGCGTCGGCTTTGACTACGAAAACGTGAAAAACCTCAGCATTTTCTGTATTTTCGATAAGGATGGCGAGGGCAAGATCCAGATGGTCACGAGTCCTCTCGGTACCTTCAAGGGGGAAAAGACCGTGACGGGTCTGACCATCGTCAACCAGCTCAACAACACCTACCGCTGGGTCAAGTTCATGCTGAACGACAGCCAGGACCTCATTGCCCGTGTGGATGCCATCCTTTCGCCCGAGACGGTGGGACCGGAGGTGTATGAACTCGTGCTCCGCAGCGCGAACATCATCGACGAAGCGTATCCCGACATCATGAGGGCCTTATGGACGTGACCATACGCGTGGAATTTCAGCAGAGCTGGCTTTACGGCGGCGGCGGAGCGAACAGCTTCGCCGTCTCCAGGTTCCTGAAACAATGCGAGCGTCTCTATGCGGAGACGGACATCGAGGTGCACCGCCGCGGTCTGGACCGCTGCGAGTTCAGCCTCCCGGCGCAAAATCAGGACTCTGTTCTCAAAGAGCTGGCTTCGATCCTGGAAAAGGATTACCAGGCGCAGGCGGGCGAGGCCTACCGTCTCTTTGTGGACGGTGCGGAAGTCACGCCGGATGCGCCTTCTTCGGATGCGGAGGATGTATCTGCTCAGGACGGGTCTGCGGATGATTCGAAGGATGCCCGCGAACCCGCGGACAGGAAAGAGGATCCCGCACCTGCGTCCGGGCCTTCTGAGGAGGCACAGCCATCCGAACCTGGCCCGCAGACTTTCCGGGCCGGTGTGAATTCCGGCGCAGAAACCGCAAAGGCGGCCGCGTCCGTCATGGACCGCGTGGAAAATCTGATCGGCGCGGACGATTTCAAGTCGCTCTGCCGCGAGATCCGGGACCGCGCGCCTCTCGTGAAGAAAAATCATACGGAAAAGGTCTTTTTCTCGCAGACCTACCTCTTTACCATCGGTCAGGGAGAAGGCCTCACCAACAGCCTGGAACTGATGCGCGACCTTCTTTCGGAGACGGGCCTGTTCCAGGACAACAAGCGCCACGCCGTGCGTGAGCTCTCGCTGCCGTCTCCTGCAGACCAGCAGGTGGAAGAGAAGATGCAGCACCTGATCGGTTCCGTGGCGGAGCGGTTCTCCACGGAGAGCATCATTTCCTACGACATTTCCCGCTGGGTGGGACACACCTCAAAGGAACTCTTCAAGGAACTCATCCTGAGCGTGCTCCGCGGAAACGAAAACTGCGTGCACGTCTTCCGTGCCCCCGTTGTGTCGGAGCGCCTGCATCATCAGACGGAAAAAGATCTGCGCGACGTCCTTTCGGTCCGCAGCGTCCGCTTCCCGAACCTGACGGCGGACCAGCAGCACGAGCTGGTCACGCGCCATCTGAATACCTATGACATCACCGTGGACGGCTCCTGCTGGGAGATCTTCGACCGCCGCGTGGCGGAGGAGAAGTCCGACGGATACTTTTACGGCATCCGAACGCTGCAGAAGATCGGGAACGAGATGATCAGTCTTCTGGAACAGCACAACGTCAAAAACGAGACGGAGAGCCGCGTCATCACGGCGGACAAGATCGTCTCCATCGCTTCCGTTCCCGAAGAGAAGACCGGGGACGGCATGGCGCAGCTGGAGCGGCTGGTCGGCATGGCGTCCATCAAGGAGCAGATCCGGTCCATCGTCCGTCAGATCGAGCTTTCGCGCACGGATGATGCCTTCAAAAAGCCCACGATGCACATGTGCTTCGTCGGCAAGCCCGGCACCGGCAAGACGACGGTGGCCCGTCTTCTCGGAGAGATCCTGAACGAGCGCGGGCTCCTGCGCATCGGCAAGTTCTTCGAGTACCGCGGGCGCGACCTGTGCGGCCGCTACGTCGGAGAGACCGCCATCAAGACCACGGAGATCTGCCGCGAGGCCTACGGCTCCATCCTGTTTATCGACGAGGCCTACTCCCTGTTCCGCGGAGACTCCCGCTCAAACGACTTCGGGCGCGAAGCCATCGACACCCTGATCGCGGAAATGGAGAACCACGCGGACGACCTGATCGTCATCTTCGCCGGGTATCCGGAGGACATGGAACTCATGCTCTCGGGGAACGACGGCATGCGCAGCCGCATCCCGTACCGTCTCGACTTCCCGGACTATACGCGCGAGGAACTGGCGGACATCTTTTTCCTCGGCATTCCGGCTTCCTTCGGAATGGAAGAGGGCGTCAGGGACCACATCCGGGCCTACTTTGCGGACATCCCGGACAGCGTCTTTGAGGCCCGCGATTTCGGCAACGCACGCTTCTGCCGGAACCTCTGCGAGCGCACCTGGGGCAAAGCCCTGGCCCGACTCGCAGGCGAGGGAGAAGAAAACCGCACGATCAGCGAGGAAGACTTTGATGCCGCCGTGCGTGAGATCAGCGGCGCGGCGCCTGAAAAGAAGAGAAGCATCGGATTTATCTGATCCTTGCCGGAGGCAGACATGATCTCATTCATTTACGGAGAGGTGTTCGAGATTCTGGAGGACTCCGTCGTCCTGGATGTGGGCGGCATGGGGTACCAGGTCTTTGCACCCGGAAACGTGCTGGCGTCCTTTCCCCGTGTCGGGGAGGACGTGCGCCTTTACACCTACCTCAACGTAAACCTGCAGGGCGGGAGCGACGTGCTTCAGCTCTACGGGTTTCTCACGAGGGACGACCTCGCCATGTTCCGCCTCTGCATCGGCGTGAGCGGCATCGGTCCGAAGGCGGCCCTGGGTCTTCTCGGGACCCTGCCCCCGGATCAGCTGCGCTTCGCCATTCTCGCGGAGGACGTGAAGGCCATCAGCCGCGCCCCGGGAATCGGACCCAAGACGGCCAAGAAACTCATTGTGGAGCTCAAGGACCGCCTGTCCCTGCAGGAGGCGGTGGATCTTCGCGCGGCCCACGCCGCGGGAGAGTCGCTTCCGGCCATGAGCGCTGCCGCGGCGGACGAGGCCGTGCAGGCGCTGGTCGCTCTGGGCTATTCCGCTTCGGACGCCCTGCGCGCTGTCAAGAAAGTGGACGCCTCGCCGGAAGAAGACACGGAAGCTGTGTTGAAGAAGGCCCTGCGCATCCTCACGACCTTCTGACGATCAAGGAGCTGTTCTCATGGAAAAACGCATGATCACCACGGAATACACCGAGGAAGACCAGCATATCGAGGGATCGCTCCGCCCCCAGACCCTGGCGGAGTATATCGGCCAGAGCCGCTCCAAGGAGATGCTGAAGGTCTATATCGAGGCTGCCAAAAGCCGCGGAGAGTCTCTGGACCACGTCCTGCTTTACGGGCCTCCCGGCCTCGGCAAGACCACGCTGGCCGGCATCATCGCGAACGAGATGGGCGTGAACATGAAGATCACGTCGGGTCCTGCGATCGAGAAGCCCGGAGAGATGGCGGCCATCCTCAACAACCTGCAGGACGGAGATGTACTGTTTGTGGATGAGATTCACCGCCTGAACCGCCAGGTGGAAGAGGTCCTGTACCCGGCGATGGAGGACTTCGCGATCGATATCGTCATCGGCAAGGGCGCCAGCGCACGCTCCATCCGTCTGGATCTCCCCAAATTTACTCTGGTGGGCGCCACCACCCGCGCCGGCCTTCTGACGGCGCCGCTTCGCGACCGCTTCGGCGTGGTGGAACGTCTGGACTTTTATACCGTGCCGGAGCTGCACGCCATCCTGATGCGCTCCGCTGACGTTCTCGGCGTGAAGATCGACACGGAGGGTGCGAGGGAGATCGCCCGCCGTTCCCGCGGGACGCCCCGTCTGGCCAACCGCTTCTTAAAGCGCGTGCGTGACTTTGCTCAGGTCAAATACAGCGGTGTCATCACCGCGGAGGTGGCCCGCGCTGCCCTGGATGTTCTGGATGTGGACCCGGTCGGCCTCGACAGGGCGGACCGCAACATCCTTTATACCATGATTGAAAAGTTCGGGGGCGGTCCCGTGGGGCCGGAGGCCGTCGCTGCCGCCATCGGAGAGGACGTCGGCACCCTGATGGACGTCTACGAGCCCTACCTCGTGCAGATCGGCTTTATCCTGCGCACGCCGCGCGGGCGCGCCGTCTCCGAGGATGCGTACCGTCACCTGGGCCTTCCCGTGCCGGAGCGGGAGAGCTGACCTGCTGCTCACAGCATGCTTTGTAACTGAAAGAATTCACCTGCGGGATGCGCCTTTCCCTCTTGTCTTTCCCGCAGGGCCTCGATATAATGATGTAAGACTGTTTCGAAGGAGTGCATAAACATGGAGAAGAAAACCACGGAAGTCATCATCGGCGGCAAGCCTCTGGTCCTCCAGAGCGACGAAGACCCGATCTACGTGCAGCGTCTGGCGGCCTATCTGAACGGCAAACTGGACGATCTGCGCAAGCAGGTGCCGCAGTTTGACCGGCGCTCCTCGGATTTCCAGAATCAGTCCCTGGTGCTCAACGTCGCGGACGATTTCATCAAGGCCCGCTCCCAGGCGGAAAAGCATGCGGAAAAGATCTCCCGCATGGAGCAGGAACTCTACGATCTGAAGCACGAGCTGGTCACCACCAAGATGCAGCTCGAGCACGCAGAGAAAGAGGCCACGGAGTGGAAGAACGCGCTTGACGAACAGGGCAAGCGCCTGGACGAACTCAAAGAGACCTTTTTCAAACACGGAAGCAAGACCTGATGCGGCGGGGCGGCACAAGCCGCCCCGTTTCTTCTTTTTTCGCGGATAGTATATAGGAGGAACCATGGCCCGCAAACGTCCTCTCGAACTTCTTGCCCCCGCCGGCTCTCCGGAGTCCCTGCGCGCGGCCCTGTATTCCGGCGCGGATGCCGTTTACATGGGCGGACGCGCTTTCGGCGCGCGCGCCTATGCGGTCAATGCCAGCGACGACGAACTCCCGGAACTGCTGGACCTCATGCATTTTCACGGGAAAAAGCTGTATCTCACCGTCAACATCCTGCTGCGCGAGAAGGAGCTTTTCGGGGAAGTCTACGACTTCATGGCGCCGCTGTACGAGGCGGGCCTTGACGCCGCTATCATCCAGGACGTTGGTCTGTTCGACTTCTTCCGGAAAGAGTTCCCGGGCCTCCCGCTGCACGTCTCCACACAGATGTCTGCTGCCGGTCCGGCCTCGGCCAGAGCCTTTCAGGCGGCCGGCGCGTCGCGCATCGTCCTGCCGCGGGAACTGTCGCTGACGGAGATTCGCGCTGTCGCCGATGCGGCAGACCTGGAGATCGAGTGCTTCGCCCAGGGGGCTCTGTGCTACGGCTATTCCGGCCAGTGCCTGTTTTCCGGCATGGTCGGCGGCCGCAGCGGAAACCGAGGCCGGTGTGCCCAGAGCTGCCGTCTGCCGTACGAGGTCTGGCGCGGCTCGGAGAGACTTTCCAAACCGGATGCGCCCTATGTGATGAACCTCAAGGACAACTGCGCCCTGGATGTGCTCCCGCAGATGATCGCCGCGGGCATCACGTCCTACAAGCTGGAGGGGCGCATGAAGAGCCCGGCCTACACGGCCGGCGTCACGGCCATTTACCGCAAGTATCTGAACATGGCCATGACCGACCCGGAGCACTACCGCGTGGACGATGCGGACCGGCGCGCCCTCACGTCTCTGTTTGACCGTGGCGGCTTCACGAAGACCTGGTTCACGATGCACAACAGCACCGACATGGTCTGCCCGAAGGAACGCGATCCCGGCCGCACGCCGGACGACTCCTTCCTGAAGGCCGCGCAGGAGCGGGAGAGGGGGGCCGACCCGTCGTTCCTCCGTCCCGTGGACATGCACCTCATTCTGGAGCCCGGTAAAAAGGTGTCCCTGCAGGCGACGGACGTCAGAACGAGAAGGACATGCGCCGCATCCGGCCCGGAGGCCGGCTTTGCGGAAAACCGCCCCGTGAGCCTGGCCGATGCGGAGAAGCAGTGCCGCAAGGCCGGAGGGAGCGGCTTCACCGTCGTCAATGTGACACAGGAGAACAGCGAACAGGCCTTCGTGCCCCTGCGCGAGATCAACGACCTGCGCAGGCAGGTGCTGGATGGCCTGCGGGCACAGATCGTGGGGGCGGCTAAACGGAGCCTGCCGGTACAGCCATGATAAACAAATACACATTTGGAGAACCGTATCCGACGGAGGCAGTTGTGCAGCCTGTTTCCGCATCCGGTCTTGAGGGATTTCCTTTTGCCTGCTGCCTTTCGGACGGCCTGGAACTTACGATTGCCATGGACCGGGACGACATTGTTTTCGGTCTGGGGGAATCCATCCGCGGCATCAACAAGCGCGGGTGGGTCTACGAGAGCTGGTGCAGCGACGACCCGTACCACACAGAAGACAAGATCTCCCTGTATGCGGCGCACAATTTCATCCTCATCAGCGGCAGGACCCAAACCGGGATCTTTATCGATTTCCCGGGAAGGATCCGCTGGGACATCGGGTATACGAAGACGGACGAGCTGAAGATCACGGTTTCCGGCACGGATGCGGACGTTTACGTCATCACCGGCGAAAGCCCGCGTGACGTCGTCCGTGAGTTCCGCGGCCTGATCGGTCCGAGCTACGTCCCGCCGTTCTGGGCCTTCGGGTTTCAGCAGAGCCGCTGGAGTTATCCGGACGCGGAAACCGTCGACCGGATCATCGCCGGATACGACGCCGCGCAGATCCCGCTGGACTGCGTCTATCTCGACATCGATTACATGAAGGACTACAAGGACTTCACGGTCGATGAGAGGAAGTTTCCGGATTTTGCCGATTACGCTGCGGAAAAGAAAAAACAGGGCATCCGTCTGATTCCGATCATCGATGCCGGAATCCGGGAAGAGGACGGCTATTCTGTTTACGAGGAAGGAAAGCGTCTCGGATACTTCTGCAAAAACGCGGACGGCTCGGATTTTGAGGCCGGCGTATGGCCGGGCATGTGCTGTTTTCCCGACTTTCTGAGAGCAGACGTTCGGGAATGGTTCGGCTCCCGGTATCGGGCTCTCACGGATGCGGGCATCGAAGGCTTCTGGAACGACATGAACGAACCGGCGCTGTTTTACTCCGCGGATGGACTTAGACGCACCCTGGACCTCGCGTCGCAGCTCAAAGGACAGAACCTCGACCTGGGAAAATTCTTCGGGCTGAAGGACGCCTTTGCCGGTCTTTCCAACAGTGAAAGAGACTACGCGTCGATTTTTCATCATGTGAACGGAAGACAGGTCGGTCATATGCAGGTCCACAACATTTACGGCGCAAACATGACCAGAGCCGCCGGAGACTTCTTTGAAAAGGAATTCGGCAGAGAGAAGATCCTGATGCTGTCGCGCGCCTCGTATATCGGTGCGCACCGCTCGGGCGGGATCTGGTTCGGCGACAACCATTCCTGGTGGTCCCACATCCTGCTCGCCCTGAAGATGCTGCCCGGTGCCAATATGTGCGGCTTTCTGTACTGCGGACCGGACCTTGGAGGTTTTAACGGGAATGTTTCCCGCGATCTGTTGCTGCGTTTCCTTGCCCTGGGTGTGTTCACCCCGCTGATGCGCTGCCATTCCGCCCTGGGCACCCGGGATCAGGAGTGCTTTGCGTTCGAAGACCCCGGCGATTTCCGGGACGTCGTTCAGGTCCGGTACCGTCTGATCCCATATCTATGGGACACCTTCAGAAAGGCAGCCCAAAACGGCGATATGATCTTCCGGCCTCTGGCTTTCGACTATCCGGACGATATGATCGCCTGCGAATGCGAAACGCAGCTGATGCTGGGCGAAGAATGCATGATCGCGCCTGTGTTTGAGCAGAATGCATCGGGCAGGACCGTATATCTCCCGGAAGATATGACGCTGGCGATCCTCAGCGGAGAAAGCGTCCGGACGGAGCCGCTGGAAAAAGGCTTCCACTATGTTCGGGTCGCTCTCAACGAAGTCCCGCTGTTGATCAAAAAAGGAAAGAAGATTCCTCTGTGCAGGCCAGCTCTGCGGACAGCCCTGCTTGATACGGAGAAGCCCGAGTATATCATGTGAGACAGGTCCCGGCGGCGGTTTGTTATGCAGCCGGCCGGAACCCCCAGTCAGCTTTGGCCGCGGAATCCTCTCCGCCATCGAGAGAAAACCGCGTCGAGATCGGCCGAAAACGGGATAAATGGAAACCGCTCTGAGAGCGGACGGAAACGGAATAAGTGACATGAAGGAAGCGTTCGTGAAAACCGATTTGAGAGTCCCGGAGCAAGAAACCTGCGGGGTGCGCGCGGCACAGGCGGAAGAACAGAAAGAGTTTTCGGAGAATGGCCGTCCGGTGCTGAGCGTCCTTGTGACGCAGGCGCACCAGCTGGAGCCCGTTCTTGCCTGCACAGCCGTCAGCGAGGTCATGCTGGAGGCGGATGCCGTTTCTCCGGAACAGTGGGAGAGCACGGCATCCCGTATCCATGCCGCTGGAAAAACAGCCGTTCTTGGCCTGCCGCGCATGTTCCGGGAAAACGAGAAGGGATATGGAGAGGCCCACCGCGCCTTCCTTTCCGCTTCCTGCTTTGACGCCTTCCTGGCCCGCGACCCCGAGGGGCTCTTTGCCCTGCGGGAAGCGCAGCCGGAGGCCGAGATCATCGCAGACGCGTCCCTGTATGCCTGGAACAGCGGAGCTGCGGCATTTTGGCGCCGGTATGCGGACCGGCTGACCCTTCCGCATGAAAATGACGCAAGAAGTCATGCCGAGGCCGGTCTGTACGGCTGTGACCTCGTGGTCTACGGGCGCACGCCCCTCATGGTGAGCGCCGGCTGTCTCAAGAAGACGCTTGGAAAATGCAATCACAAAACCGAGTGGCTCACGATGAAGGACCGCAAGGGCTACCGCATGCCGGTCCTCACATTCTGTACGTTCTGTTATAACGTCGTCTATAATGCGGTGCCGACGTCCCTGTTTACGGAGACCGCGCGCGTTCGTTCGCTCAGGCCCGCTGCGGTCCGACTGCAGTTCTCCGACGAGAATGTGCAGGCCGTATCGCAGGTGCTGGCTGCGGCGGAAGACTTCCTTGCTGATCTCGCACCGCACGCGGGCGGGGAAGATGCCGAAACCCGTACTCCCGGCGCGAAGCTCCCGCAGGGACAGTACACGCGCGGTCGTTTCGTGCAGGGTGTCGAATAATAATCAAAAAATTCGCAGCATGTTAGCGCGCTGTCATCCCTGATCGACCCGTCACCTCGAATGAGGCAGGCCCGGGAAGGCCTCTCAGAGGCCCTGTAAGCGCTTTTTCCCGCGCGGATGGGGAAAATACGCGCGGGACGTCAAAAAGCCAGCAGATTCGCGAATTCCGTGCCGCTGTCATATCCTTGCGTCACCGCAAACAGACATACGAAACTCACCACAGAGGGAGGAACGACATGAACGAGTCTGTACAGCCCGTCCTTCAGGAGATGCTGGAGGAGACCCGCAGACAGAACCGGCGCCTGCGCGGCATCACCGTCTTTCTTGCCGTGATGGTCGCTCTTTCGGTCTGCGCGTTCGCGTACCTGTATTACCAGGTGAATACCCTGGCGCCCGAGTTCAAGTCGCTGATGCAGCAGACGCAGACCGCCATGAAGCAGTCCCAGGGCGTCATGGAGGACATGGACACCGTGCTCGGTCAGCTCGACACCATCACCGCGCAGCTGGCCAGGGCCGACCTCGAGGGCGTCGTTGAAAAGCTGAACGGCATCGATCTCGAGACCCTGAACGGCTCGATCCGGTCCCTGTATCAGATCGTGGAGCCTCTGAGCCGCCTCTTCGGCGGGGGGAAGCAGTAGAGGGGCTGCCTGTACGAAAAAGCACGATTCTGCGCGATTTTTCCGCAAATTTCGGTTGACGGAACTTGCGAGGTGTGCTATATTGCTCTAGTATGCCGCACAATGAGGTTTTATAAGCACCGGTTCTGCCGGTCACCGTAGTTGGCGAGTAATGTTTTGGGAGGTACGAAATGTACGCCATTATCGCAACAGGAGGAAAGCAGTACAGAGTCCAGGAGGGCGACGTCGTCCGTGTCGAGAAGCTCGAGGCCGAGGCCGGCAGCGAGTATGTCTTTGATCAGGTCCTGGCAGTCGGCGGAGAAGAGATGAAGGTCGGAACGCCCACCGTGGACGGTGCCAGCGTGACCGCGTCCGTCGTCGGAGACGGCAGAGGCAAGAAGGTCGTCGTTTACAAGTATAAGAGAAAGTCCGGCTACCACAAGAAGCAGGGACACAGACAGGCCTTTACGGAAGTCAAGATCGAGAAGATCAACGCGTAATGATCACCGTCACCCTGTTCGGCAAACCGGAAGAAACTCTGCACGGGTTTGAGGTCGAAGGACACGCCGGATATGCCGCAAGCGGGAAGGATATCATCTGCAGCGCGGTATCGGCCCTGGCCGTCACCGCAGCCAACAGTATCGAGACCCTGACCGGGGACGACCCGCAGGTCCGGGGCGGAGAGGACGGGTACCTCAGCGTGAATGTGGAGGCCCCCTCGAACGAGACGCAGCTTCTGCTTCGTTCCTTCGCACTCGGCATTCAGGAGATCCGGGAAGCCTACGGTCACAACTTCATCAATATTCGCTATAAGGAGGATTAAGGCCATGCTTAGAATGGACCTTCAGATTTTCGCTCATAAGAAGGGCGTCGGCTCCACCAAGAACGGCAGAGATTCCGAGTCCAAGAGATTAGGCGCGAAGCGCGCCGACGGTCAGCACGTCCTGGCCGGCAACATCCTGTACCGCCAGCGCGGCACCCGCATCCATCCCGGTGTGAACGTCGGCAAGGGCGGCGACGACACCCTGTTCGCGATGGTGGACGGCGTTGTCCGCTTCGAGCGCAAGGGCCGCGACAAGAAGCAGGTCTCCGTGTATCCGGTCGAGACTGCTGCCGCGGAATAATCGTCACATCTTTTCTGACCAGAATGCTGCCCGGTACAAGACATCTTGTATCCGGGCAGTTTTTGGCTAAACGCACGCCGGCCCTGTCCGGCGCAGGAGAATCCTATGTTTGCAGATCGTGCCAAGATCTATATCCAGTCGGGCAAGGGCGGAGACGGCCACGTCAGTTTCCGGCGTGAGCTCTACGTCCCCAACGGCGGCCCGGACGGCGGCGACGGAGGCCGCGGCGGCGACATCATCTTTGAGGTGGACAAGGGGCTCAACACCCTGTACGCCTTCCGCCGCAAGACCAAGTACGTCGCGCAGAACGGCGAGGAAGGCGGCAAGCGCCGCTGCCACGGCGCCGATGCGGAAGACCTCGTTCTGAAGGTCCCGGAGGGCACCGTCATTCGCGAGTTCGAGACCGGGCGCGTCATCGCCGACATGTCCGGCGACAACATGCGCGAGATCATCTTAAAGGGCGGACGCGGCGGCACCGGCAACATGCACTACGCGACGTCCACGATGCAGGTCCCGAAGTATGCCAAGCCCGGCAAGCCCGGGAAGGGCCTGTTTGTGATGCTCGAACTCAAGAGCATCGCCGACGTGGGTCTCGTGGGCTTTCCGAACGCGGGCAAATCCACGTTCCTGTCGCGCGTGACCAATGCGGACCCGAAGATCGCGGACTATCCCTTCACGACCATCACCCCCAATCTGGGCGTAGTGGACTTCCCGGACGGCGGCTTCGTGATCGCGGATATCCCCGGCCTCGTTGAGGGCGCCAGCGAGGGCCTCGGCCTCGGCCATGACTTCCTGCGACACATCGACCGCACGAAGGTCCTGATCCACATGGTGGACGCGGCGGGCACGGAGGGACGCGACCCGGTCGAGGATGTCGCCACGATCCGCGAAGAGCTCCGCCGGTACGACCCGGCGCTCCTGGAGCGCCCGCAGGTGATCGCGGCCAACAAGGTCGACATCACGGGCGATGAGGACCTGTTCGAGCTCATGGAAGAAGAGAGCCCCGTGAAGCGTCTGCGCGATGCCTACGGTCCTCTGGGGCTGGAAGTCTATCCGATCTCCGCGGCCACCGGACAGGGCGTGAAGGAACTTCTGTACCGCGTGAAGCAGCTTCTGGACGAACTCCCTCCGGAGACCACCGTCTACGAGCGCGAGTACGATCCCGAGACCTTTGTGGACCGCGAGGACCTGCCCTACACCGTGGAAAAGGGCGGAGAGGGCCTCTACGTGGTGGAGGGCCCGCGCATCGAGAAGATGCTGGGCTACACCAATCTGGATTCCGAGAAGGGCTTCGCTTTCTTCCAGGACTTCCTCAAGAACACGGGCATTCTGGACGAGCTCAAGGACCTTGGCATCCAGGAGGGCGACACCGTCCGCATGTACGGCCTGGAGTTCGATTATTACGAGTAAGGCGGCACATCTGTGCCGAAAGGAGTACCTATGACCAGTAAACAGCGCGCATACCTGAAAAGCCAGGCCATGCAGATGGACGCCGTGTTCCAGCTCGGCAAATCCTCGCTCACCCCGGAGTTCACCGAGGCCGTCCGCGAGGCCATCGAGGCCCGGGAACTGATCAAGATCGCCGTGCTGAAGACCGTGACTGACGACATCCGCGAACTGGCGCACGCCCTTGCGGAGCGCACCCACAGCGAGGTCGTGCAGATCATCGGCCGGAAAATCGTGCTTTGGAAGCAGGCGCGGGAAAATTCCGCGTACAGGCTTCCGTAAGGAGTCATCATGCGTCTGGGCGTGTTTGGAGGTTCGTTCGACCCCGTTCACTGCGGCCATCTGGCGATGGCCTGTGCCGCCCTGCGGGAACTTGAGCTCGACGGCATCCTCTGGATGCCTGCGGGGCGTCCGCCGCACAAGATTGGAAAACAGCAGGCCTCCAACGAGGACCGTCTGGCGATGCTTGCGCTGGCGATCGATCCGGAGCCCGCATTTTCCCTGAGTCGTCTGGAGTTTGACCGCGCAGGTCTGTCCTACACGGCGCTCACCCTCACGCAGCTCAAGGAGGAGGACCCGGAACGGGAACTCTATTTCCTGGTCGGTGCGGATTCCCTGGACTATCTGGACAAGTGGTATCATCCGGAAATCATTTTTGAGAAGGCCGTGATCGCCGTGGCGGCACGCCGTCCTTTTTCCGAGGAACAGATGGAAGAGAAGGCGGACGACCTGCGGCTGCGCTTCGGCGCGGATATCCGCATCTTCCCCTTTGATCCGGTGGACGTTTCCTCAACGCAGATCCGGGAAGCCGTGCAGGCCGGAGAACCTCTCACGGGCCTTGTTCCGGACGCGGTGGAGCTTTATATCCGCATCCACGGCCTGTACCGGGACACAGAGACAGACGATGAAGAATAAAGACAGAGAACAGCTCGAAAAATACCGCAAAGCGATCGAAAAGCGGCTGAAACCTTCCCGCTATGAGCACAGCGTCGGCGTGGCCTATACGGCCGGCGCTCTGGCCATGCGTTGGGAAACGGACATGGTCAAGGCCATGACGGCGGGCTTCCTGCACGACTGGGCCAAATCCCTGGATGAAAAAGAGCAGGAGAAGCTCTGCCGCAAATATCTTCCGGAGCTCCCGGAGGAGATCTACCGGTCGCCCTCCGTGCTGCACGCGCCCCTGGGGGCTTATCTCGTGCAGAAGGACCTGGAGATCACGGACGAAGAGATTCTGTCCACGATCCGGTTCCACACCACCGGAACGCCCGGGATGACTGTTCCGGAGATGATCCTCTTCACGGCGGATTACATCGAGCCCTGCCGCGAAGGACTGGAAGGACTGGAGCGGCTGCGCCGGCTTGCCTTTGTGGACCTGGAAGCCGCCGTGCGGGAGATTCTCGGCCTCACGCTAGCGTATCTGGAACGCAGCGGCCGTCCCATCGATACCGAGACGCGGCGCGCGTACGAGTATTACAGCGCCAGAGCGTGATCGCCTGCCGCGGGACGGATCCTGCGCCTGCCCGGGCGGGACCGGGCCTGTTTGACTGCTCAAAATGCGGCGCTGCATCGGCGGCGCCGTTTCTCTTTGAAAAGCTGTCATACCATATCGTATCTGATCGCCGGCTTAAAAGGAATAAAGAAACCGGCAAAAAGGTATGGCGCACAGACGCCTTCGTGCCGTATAATGGGACCAAAGGGTGCTGTCGGTCAGAACGATTATGTAAGCCGCAGGCACCGGCTGCCGGCATCCAAAGATTTCGGCAGAAAAGAACAGCACGGAACATACCCGGAAGCATCCGGCAAATAACAGTCAGGGAAGAACCCTGAAGACCGAAAAGGAGATTTTCATGACCCCGAAAGAAATGGCGAAACTCGCCTATGAGACCCTGCAGGAGAAGATGGCGGAAGACATCGAGATCATCGATATTTCCGGCATTTCGACTCTGGCGGATTACTTCATCATCGCAACCGGCAAGAATTCCCGCCACGTACAGACCCTGGTCGACGAGGTCGACAACGCCCTCGGCCGCGCCGGCGCGCCGGATCATCACGACGAGGGCTACCGCGCCGCGAACTGGGTGCTGATGGACTACAAGGACATCGTGATCCATGTCTTCTCGCAGGAAGACCGCCGCTTCTACGATCTGGAACGAATCTGGAGAAACGGCCAGATCGTGGATCCGAAGGATCTGGAAGCGTAATGAGGACATGAGCCGGTTCGCAGTCGGACGAAGATAAGGCATGTTTTTCGGCTGGCATGACTTGTGCGGTGTGTCTTTGGCATATGTTAACATAATTCTTTTCTATTGAACACGAGGCGCTCGGATCTTCCGGGCGCCTTTTTTCATGAATGACTCGGTACATTAGTTTACATAATAGTATTATGTAAATCAAAATCAGGAATAAGGCCTTGTTAATTCGACGTTTTTCCTGAGGCCTCGTTCAGATCGTTTTCAGGTCAAACCACAACGGCTCCCGTCACATTAAAATGTTCCGGCACAAGAGTATAAAAAGACAGCCGGTTTCTCAAATTGAGATCCCGGCTGTCTTTGTGTCTGTATGTTGGATGAAAAGCGGAAGATGGATCAGTGTATGTCTGTGCGGACCATGGCGATGACCTTGCCCAGGATCTCGCAGTCCGAAACGATGATGGGCTCCATGGAGCTGTTTTCCGGCTGGAGGCGGATATATCCGTCCTCTTTGTAGAAGCGTTTGACCGTGGCGCCGTCTTCAATAAGAGCGACGACGATCTCTCCGTTGTGGGCTGTGGACTGCTTCTCCACAATGACCTGATCCCCATCCATGATGCCGATCTCGATCATGCTGTCCCCGCGGACGTGAAGCATGAAGAGGTCCCGGCCCTCAAAGCGGGACATGTATTCGATCGGGAAGGGGAAGTAGCCCTCGATGTTTTCTTCCGCGAGGATGGGCTCGCCCGCAGCGACGTTGCCGACAACGGGGATGTTGGCCATTTCCGTGCGGAGCATGCGGAAATCATCATCCGGAATCTCGATGGCGCGCGCATTGGCGGAGTCGCGGCGGATATACCCGTTCTTTTCCAGCGTGGAAAGATGGGCATGGACCGTAGAAGTGGAGCGGAGATGGACCGCGTCGCAGATCTCTCTGACGCTGGGCGGATAGCCCCGTTCCAGGATTGCTTCTTTAATGAAATCCAGTATTTCCTGCTGCTTGGCAGAGATTTTTCCGGCCATAGGGTCCTCCTGTGGGGTGAAAACCGCAGTCAAAAGTTTGTTCGAGAGAAGTATAGCACAGCGTTTTTGAAATTGCAAACAGATTTTCGGAACTTTTGTTCGATTTTTCGTTCGAATCTATTGACAAACAAATGTTCGGGTGCTATGATGGCATCACAGGAACAGATGTTCGAAATGAGTGTTCGCCCCGAATGGGGCTTCGGAGATCCTACAGGAGGTCGGAGATGAAGAAGAGTCCCTTTGTTCTCACGCTGGCACTGGTCCTCGCCTTATCGCTCTACAGCATCATCGGTGTGGCTGCGCCCTCTGCGGAAAAGGCGTCCGTCCACAAGTATTACACCAGCATCACCATTCAGTCTGGGGACAGCCTCTGGAGCATCGCTCAGGCCCAGGATCCGGATCGTGTCGTCAGCACCCGCGATTACGTGAATGAAGTCATGCGCATCAACGGCATGACGGACACCAACATCCGCGCCGGCCAGAAACTCACGGTGTTTTACTTCAGCCCGGACAAGAAATAATCTCAGCCCAAAGCCCTATTTTCCCATCTATACAGCCGCGGGAGTCCCGCCGGGCGGTGTCAGTCTTTTCGCAGATGCACCGCGTTGCGGGCCCTGCGGCGCTGTTCTTCATCCATGGCCGCGTAATGCTTCTTTGTTGTGTTCACGTCGGAATGTCCCAGAACGCTGGCCACCAGATAAATATCCCCGGTTTCTTTATACAGACTCGTACCGTACGTGCTGCGCAGCTTATGCGGCGTGATCTTTTTGAGCGGCGCCGCTGTGCGCGTATATTTCTTGACGAGGTTCTCCACGGCGCGCACGGACATGCGTTTCTTCTGCATGGACAGGAACAGAGCATTTTCGTGGCCTTCCACAGCCTCGATCTCTTTCCGTACGGCAAGATAGGGCAGAAGAGCCTCCTCGACTTCGTTCCCGAAATACAGAATGGCTTCCTTTCCGCCTTTGCGGTGGATCAGAATGGCGTCCTCCTTCATATCGACGTCACCGATGTCCAGCCCCACACACTCGGATACACGGATCCCGGTCCCCAGCAGAAGCGTCATGATGGCGAGGTCGCGTTCCTTGGTCTGTTCGTGGAAAGCCCGTTGGCCTTTCGTCAGTTTGTCGCCTTGTTCCACCTGGTCCAGAAGCCGTGAGACTTCGTCCGCCTCCAGACGGATGATCGCCTTTTCGTGCATCTTGGGAAGTTTCACCAGGGCAGCCGGGTTCGTGCGGATCATTTCCTTCTGGTAGAAGTAATTGTAGAAGGTCTTGAGGCAGGACAGCTTGCGTTTGATGCCGCGTTCGGAATTGGTGTATTCTGTGCCGTCCTTGGTGTAATACTTGAGGTATTCCATGTATTCCTCAAGGTCCAGAGCCGTGATCTGGTCCAGAAGGTCCACAGTCAGGGATTTCATATCGGCCCTGGCCACGATCGGATTGTTTTCCTTCAGGTACTGGAAGAAGATCCGCAGATCATATGCATAGCTGATTTTGGTGCGCGATGCGGTCTGCTGGTCGATGCCGCGAAAGAACGTTCCCACAAAAGAAGGCAGATCCGCGATCAGTTCGCGCAGCTTTTTGGTGTTTTCCAGGTCGACCTGCTTGTAATAGGGCTGTGTCATGGTTTCCTCCGTAAAAGTGGAATTCTATAGCGGCCTGAGCATGAGAATGGCCGCCTCAAGTGGGGAACAATACATGTAATTCCGCTGAAAATGGCTGTAAATGCGTGATTTCTGTCAAAGCACTGGGTCAGATCATGTGTCGTCCTGCAGATACGCACGAGCCTGTATAGCGTTCCGGCCTGTAAAGTATTCGGAAAAACAGGGTGGATCACGTGCCTGTATGGACGGTCCCGGAAGGCCTGGGCCAGTCGTCAAATCCAGCATTCAAAATGGCTCGAAAGACCTGATCCTTGGCCCCTTTATGGCGCTTTTCGAGATCATACAGGAGCTCCTTGGCTTCCTGGCGCCTGGACCGACCGTCCATCGGGCAAGGGTTCTTCAGGACCGGTGTTTGATTCTCTCGAACAAACGTTTGGATAGCAGATTCCGGCACATACATCATCGGGCGTAGGATCTGAAGGCCTTTGTCTTCAAAGTCCGTGACCGGCGGGAAACAGTAAAACCGGCCTTCCTGCAGAACAGACAGAAGCGCGGTCTCGATCATGTCGTCCCTGTGATGCGCATAGGCGATCTTGCTGCAGCCGAGTCGGACGGCCTCGTTGACCAGGGCGCCTTTGCGGAGGTTCGCACAGAGGCTGCACGGACGGGTTTCATTTTTGGCCTCAAAAACGATTTGGGCGATCTGTGTATCGACGCGGGAAAATAAAACGCCTTTATTTTCGCAAAACGAAGCGATGTCGGAGACACTGACCGAGTCGGACGTACGATCATGTGTAAAGACCGACGCATTGTCGGACGCAGAACGAAAGCCCAGATCGACCATGACGGCACACAGCGTAAAGTGCATGTCATCAAACAGAGACAGTTTCTGCATGAGCGCAAGAAGCGTCATGGAATCCTTGCCGCCTGAAAGACCGATACAGACGCGGTCGCCGTCAGAGATCATGTTGTAATCGCGTATTGCCTGTCTGAGCAGGCTCAGCATGCGTTGTTCCTTCAAGAGACCGCCTTTCCGGCCAAACCGGGGCATGGCCTGAACACCCCTTCCCGGGGCCGTATTTCTTCGTTAAACCTGAGTTTTGCGAATAGTTCTATATCGGTATCCTACCACACTCTTTCACGGAAATCAAGCTTTTTCGCGGGTTTGCGGTACTCGCCAAATAACATGGATTCTTCTGTGCCGCACATTGCTTTTTCCTGCAGCGCCGCATACGATGCATCATTGCCGGCTTTCCTCATTTGTTTCCGAAATTCATTTCTGTTTTTCTCGAATTGGAAACCCACAAGTTCTTTTTCAAAATACTCGAAGTATATTCCCGCAAGTGCTCTTCACAAAAACTGCATTCAGATCCGATCTGCTGTCCGGTTCATCGGACTTACCCATGTTTTGATCTGACGTTGTCCAGAAAATGCCTTTCAGGCCGGGAAATGCCCCCTGCCGAACGGTTTCCGGGCTCCTTGACGCTCGTTTATCGGGATGATATACTGTCCGTAAGTGTGCAGGCGCGCCTTTCAGGCGGTTCCTGCCCTCTTTGTAGCGTCCGGAGGCCGTTTTTCGTGCCTGTCCGGGCGTTCGGAACCTCGTCAGAAGGCCTTTATTCGGCCCGTAAACGGCTTTTTAAGGAGAAATCGTATATGTGTGGCATCGTAGGTTATACAGGCCCTTTAAACGCCGGAGAAGTGCTCCTGAACGGCCTCTCCCTGCTGGAATACCGCGGCTACGACAGCGCCGGAATTGCCCTGTTTGACGATCAGGATATCTCCGTCTACAAACAGATCGGCAAGGTCAAAGAACTGAAGGACCGCTGCGCGGATATCACCGACGTCAGCCACTGCGGCATCGGCCACACGCGCTGGGCCACCCACGGCGGCGTGACCAACGTCAACGCGCATCCGCACAAGGTGGGCAAGGTCACGCTCATCCACAACGGTATCATCGAGAACTATCACGACCTCATGGAGCGCTACAAGCTCGCCTCCGCTCTCGTCTCAGATACCGATACGGAAGTCGCGGCGCGCGTCATCGAACACTACTATCAGGAACTGCAGGATCCGAAGGCGGCCATCTGGAAAACCGTTTCGGAGCTGCGCGGCACGTTCGCGTTCTGCGTCCTCTTCGAAGACGTCCCCGGCGTGATCTACTGCATCCGCCGCACCAGCCCGCTCATCGCCGCCGCGACGCCTAACGGCGCCTTCGCCGCCTCGGATGTGACAGCGCTTCTCGAGTACACCCGCGAGTTCTTCGTCCTCCCGGAGGACACGCTTGCCGTTCTCTGTCCGGAAGGAGCTTTCCTGGAAGACGCTGCCGGCAATGCCGTCGCACCGGAGATGCTCACCGTGGACTGGGACGTGGAAAGCGCGAAGAAAGGCGGCTATCCCTGGTTCATGCTCAAGGAGATCAACGAGCAGCCGCGCGCCCTGCAGGACACCCTCCTGCCCCGCATCGAGAACGGTCTTCCGGACTTCACGGAGGAACAGATTCCGGATGATTTCCTGAAGCGCTGCAAGCAGGTCTGCATCGTCGCCTGCGGCACTGCCATGTACGCCGGCATGGTCGCGAAGGCCCTGATCGAGCCGCTTCTGCGCATCCCCGTGAGCGTTCATGTGGCCAGCGAATTCCACTTCTCCAATCCTCTGGTCGATGACGACACCCTGATGCTGGTCATCTCCCAGTCCGGAGAGACCATCGATACCCTGGATGCGCTTCGTCTCGGCAAGGAAATGGGCGCCACCATCGTCTCGGTCGTCAACGTCAAGGGTTCGACCATCGCCCGCGAAAGCGACTACGTCCTCTACACTCATGCGGGTCCCGAGCAGGCCGTTGCCAGCACGAAGGCCTACACGGTGCAGATCGCCACGCTGTATCTCCTCGGCTGCCGCATGGCCATGGTGCGCGGGAAAATGAGCGAGGAAGACGCGCGTGAATTCGTGCAGAACCTGCTTCAGGCCTCGGAGTACGAGCAGCAGGTCATCGAAGAAAACAACGATGCCATTCAGGAGATCGCCCGCCACATCATCCAGTTTGACGATGCCTACTTTATCGGCCGCGGTCTGGACTACTCTTTCTCCCTCGAAGGTGCCCTCAAACTCAAGGAGATCTCCTACATCCACGCGGAGGCCTATGCCGCAGGCGAGCTCAAGCACGGCACCATCGCCCTGATCGAGGAAGGAACGCCGGTCATCGCCATCGCCACGCAGGAGCCGGTCTACAGAGAACTTCTGTCGAACGCGATCGAAGTCAAATCCCGCGGCGCCTACGTCATTCTGATCACCAAGAAAGGCGCACATGCGCCCAAGAAGGCCTACGACGTCCAGCTCACCATTCCGGACGTGGACGACCGCTTTACCGGCTTCCCGACGGCGGTCTGCCTGCAGCTTCTGGCCTATCATGCCTCGAACGAAAAGGGACTCGACGTGGATAAGCCCAGGAACCTCGCCAAGTCTGTGACCGTGCGCTGATCTTCCGACCACAAGAACACTGTGTAAGTCCATTGTTCCAACCACAAGAGCGGTCCGCCACAACGGCGGGCCGCTCTTCTTTCTTGTGGTTTCGGCCCGAAAATGAGCTGATCACCAGCTTTGCAGTATCATACAGGACGATTATTTCGAAACGGAACCGGCTCCCGTGGCATCAAGCGTCTTCACAAACTTCACCTGTTTCTTTACGGGCGTGTATCCCATGCTCCGGTAGAATCGGTGTGCCTCTTCTCTCGACTCACCCGAATTGACGCGCATGGATGCCATACCATGAGAAACAGCCCATGCTTCGGCAGCAGAAAGAAGCTGACTTCCAAGGCCGGAGCCCTGATACGTTGCGTCTACAGCAAGCCCCATCAGATTGGCGCATTTAGGCAGGAGAAGGGACTCGTAGGCGGACACATGCACAAAGCCGGCTGCTCTCCCGTCTTCTTCCGCAATCAGGACACACTCTCTGTCCAGATCCAGTGACGCCAGCCGATCGATCACCTGCTGAAGTTCCGGTTCGTATCCGAGTTCCTGTTTGGCCAGGGCCAGAATGCGCTCGGCATCCGATACTATGGCTGGGCGAATCACAGGCAGCCCCCTTTCTGAGTGAACTTCGAAGCTTCTGCTGGAAGAAGGAAACGAAAGGCACGAAAATGCGTGAAGGAAGTCAAAAGCATGTCAAAACTTGAAAGAAATCAATTGCATGACAAAACGTGAAAGTTGTCAAATGCATGAGAATACGTGAAAGACACCAACTGCACGAAAACACGAAGAAATCGAACTGCAAGATAATATGTGTATTATGACATGCATGCAAACATTTGAGTCATCACATATAAGTTTACATAATTTAATTATGTAAACTTATGTTCTTTCCTTCCTCTTTCCTGCACAGAAATCACTATCTTTTCCAATACAGGAAAACCTTTTCAGCAATACCGTTCTATATGGTCCTCGGATCTCTCCTCAGAATTGCATATTGCCCCAGATCACAGATTCCCTGATTGTTGAAACCGCCCCTGCGCATGATCCCCTCGAACGACATCCCGCACTTTTTCATGACCATGCTGGAATGCGGGTTGTTCGTGTCATACTGCGCCACGATGCGCTCGCATTTCACTTCATCGAACAGGAAATCGATCACGGCGCGAAACGCCTCTGTCATGATTCCCTGATGCCACCACGGTGTTCCGATGCAGTATCCGATATATGCGGCCCGGGTGTTTTCATTCCAGTGTACGACCGAGATCGTCCCGATCACTTCTCCCAGGCTCTTGGGTTCGATGCCCCACTGATAATACTCGGCCTTTTCGTACTCCGGCACCCACGCGGAAAGCAGCATACGGGTGATATCCGCGCTCTCATGCGCCGGCCAGGTCAGATACCGGGTGACATCGGGATCCGATGCCCAGTTCCGGAACATGGCATCCGCGTCATCCAGGGTAAGTCTGCGAAGGATCAGCCGCTCAGTTTCGATCGTTTTTGTACCGCAGTGGTTCATTGCTGTAAGGCCTCTCTTATAGACAAAAAGGTTCCGTTGAATCTGCAGCGGAACCCCTCAGTATAATACACGGCAAAGCACATCGGTCGGTGTTTCTGGAGAACCGCACCAAATGATACCTGTTCAGAACCCCCGGCCAGCATAGCGGACCAGTTTTCCCTTCGAAGGCTTATCGCTGTCATACTCCACCGAAACCGCGTCGCCTTCTTTCGGCACGGGCACACCCGCGTGGATCCAGGCGCGCTTTGTATACGTTTTTCCATCGACCGTATACGTAAACTTCACGACATGAGGGAATGTAGCGCCATCCAGTGTTCCCTTTCGGACCGCTTTTGTATTGACCTTGAGCCACCACATCTTTGCGACAGAAACAACGGTACCGGACGTCTCCTGTTTCATTTCTTCCTCCTCTTGTAAAGTGAAAAATCGCGATGCAGACAAGCTGTATCCTCAACAGGTACCTGACCGCTTTAAAGATCCTGATCAGCGCTCAAAACAAAACCGGGCCGAAGGTTCACTCCCCGAGAATTAATCAGTCTCCAAGCATATGCCGCGGGATGTGACAGTATCC
Organism: Lachnospiraceae bacterium; assembly: GCA_017438775.1. GTDB lineage: Bacteria > Bacillota > Clostridia > Lachnospirales > Lachnospiraceae > RUG11204. Next base: position 24,553 of record JAFRUR010000073.1, read on the forward strand.
TCCGGGGTTCTTATCGAGGTACTTCTGATGGTACTCCTCCGCGGAATAGAAAGCTTCCAGCGGTCCGACCTCCACCGCGATCGGTTTCTCATACTTCTTCTGTTCTTCCGCGATATATGCCTGAACGACCGGCATGTCCGCATCGTCGGTGAAGTAGATTCCGGTGCGGTACTGGATGCCGGAATCGCCGCCCTGGCGGTTGACGGACGTCGGATCGATCACCAGGAAATACTTGTCCAGGATCGACTCCAAAGTGATGACCGCGGGATCGTAGGTGATCCTGACCGTCTCCGCATGTCCGCTGCCGGCGCAGACGTCCTGATACGACGGCGCGGCGGTCCCGCCGTTGGCGTAGCCGACTTCCGTCGCTGTGATGCCCTCAAACTGGTCGAAATACTTCTGAACGCCCCAGAAGCACCCGCCCGCAAGATAGATTTCTTTCATGGTCATCCCCCCACTTGGGTACTGAAATCAAGCTAAAAACAAACAAGTATCTCTACAATAGCCCAAGCCCACTTAGTTACGGAATTCAAGGAAAAAAGCCCACGAACATCTCCACAAGAGCCTATTTCGCGGGCAAATATCAAACCATAGACATCCACCCGGAGCAAAAAACGCAGTCCGGGATAACATCGGCCGTCACGGAAATCAGTTCTTCTTCCTTAACCTCTCAGGAAGCACCTCAAAAAGAAGGTCTTCCGCTTAAGTTCGCTCAGGATTTCCGAAACTGCCTACCAAAGAAAGTCCTGCAGCTTACTTCCTCAGCCGCGCCAGGATATCCTCAAAATAGGCCGGCAGGGGGGCCTCGAGGCGGATCCGCTCTCCGGTACGCGGATGCGTAAAGCCGAGCACGGCCGCGTGCAGGCACTGGCCCTCCGTCTGAAACGGCGACTTTCCCGCCCCGTACAGCGTATCGCCGACCAGCGGATGGCCGATGGAGGACAGATGCACGCGGATCTGGTGCGTGCGACCTGTTTCGAGGCGGCAGGCCACGAAGGAATAGCCCGGAAAGGTCTCCAGCACCTCGTAGTGGGTGACAGCCTCTCTTCCGCCCCGCACGCCGGCCGCCATTTTGAGGCGGTCCCGTTCGTTCCGGCCGATCGGCGCGTCCACGGTACCGACGGTCTGCGGAAGACTCCCCTGCACGAGGGCCAGGTACTTGCGCTCGATCGAATGCTCCTTGAGCTGCGCGGCGATCGAGGCGTGCGCCAGGTCGTTCTTGCAGGCGATCAGAAGCCCCGTGGTGTCGCGGTCGATCCGGTGCACGATGCCGGGCCGCAGAACGCCGTTGATGCCGGACAGGCTTCCGGCGCAGTGATGCAGAAGCGCGTTCACCAACGTCCCGGACGCATGTCCGGGGGCCGGATGCACCACCATGCCCTTGGGCTTGTTGATGACGATCACGTCGTCGTCCTCGTAGGCCACGTCCAGAGGGATATCTTCCGGAAGGACCTCCGGGGAGGCGGCGTCCGGAACGGTGAAAGAGATCATATCGCCGCAGGAAGGGATAAACGATGCCTTCTGCGGCTTCCCGTTGACCAGCGCCCTCCCGTCCTTGATCTGTTTTTGAATATAGGAGCGCGAGAGATCCGCAGCTTCTGAAGAGAGCACCTTGTCCAGGCGCTCTCCCGCAGTTTCCTCTGTGATCTCAAATACGAATTCTCTCATCCGTTTTTCCTGCTCCGCCCGAGCATGACGGAAAAGTCTGCATCGCGGAAGATAAACAGCACCAGAAAGGCGATCAGGAAGCCGGACATCGTCACATAGATGTCCGCCACGTTGAAGACAGGGAAATCGATCAGGCTGAAGTAGATAAAATCGATGACGTAGCTCTGAATCAGCCGGTCGATGAAGTTGCCCACGGCACCTGCCGCAAGCAGAAGGAGCGAGACGCGCATCAGCAGATACCGGCGCGCGGTGCTCATGCGAAGATACAGATAAAGGACCACGGCCAGAACCACCACCGTGATGACGAGGAAGACCCAGCGACGGTTCTGAAAGAGCCCGAAGGCCATGCCGCGGTTCTCCACGTAGGTGAGTTCCAGTGCGCCCGGAATGATGCCGATGGCCGCTTTCCCGCGCAGGGCCGCAACCGCCCAGTTTTTGGTCACGCGGTCAAGCAGGACCAGAAACACGACGGACAGAAGGCCGATGCATTTTCGAAGCCAGGGTTTCATACGATACTCCAAAAACGTGCAGAAAACATAAAAACACTCAAAAGATCAAGAAAACGCAGCGGACAAAGCCCTCACACATAACGGGACGCAGAGATCCTGAGCCGGCCTTTCCGCGTTTCCTCTCCGATATGGTCGATCCGGAATTTGCCGAAGCCGCGCACCGAGAGGCGGCGGCCCTCCGGGACGGAGGCGCTCACCTGCGTGACGGCCTGTCCGCCCACCTGCACACGCTCTGTGCGGATGAGCTCCGCTGCTTTCTCGCGGGAGACGCGGCAAAGAAGGCCGACAATGGCATCCAGACGGTTGGAAGCGACCGTCCCCGCGATCGGTTCCGTCTCCGGCGCCCATCCCTCCGGGGAAAAGGGTTCGATCTCCGCACGGACGCCTTCCGTCCCGACCTGCGCAAGTTCTGCGCAGAGGAAAGCGGCAATGGCGGGATCGCAGATCAGACGGCACACGTTGTCCCGGACGGTCATATCGCCCAGTTTTTCCCGGGAAATGCCCAGGCCCAGCAGGGCGCCCAGATAATCGCGGTGCGAAAGCTCGCGGGAAAACCGACCGGAAGAAGGCGCGATCCGCAGGCATGCGAAGTGATCCCAGAAGGTGAAATCGATGCGGTTTTCCAGTTCCTCTGCGGGCACGTCCTCCGGAAGGAATACGGCGCATTTCCGCTCCGCGTCCGGATAGCCGCCCCAGAACGCGGCACAGATGCCGGGATGATGCAGGGCGCCGCGTCCCCTCTCCTGCTCCCCCTCGGGCAGAAATGAGGAATAGAGAGGGATCCCGCGGGTATAAGAAAGGCTGGCCAGTTCAGCCAGCCTTTTGGAAACAAGGTCTTCGCGGGGATCCATCACAGGGAAAGATCCAGTTTGGAAATATTCATCGCGCTGTTGCCGGCGAAGTACTCCTGGAAGTCTCCGGAGAGCTCGATGTTCTGCGGCGTCACGATGAAGATGTAATTGGAGATCTTCTGCAGGTTGCCGCGGATGGAGTAGCAGGCGCCGGACGTGAAGTCGATGATGCGCTGCGCCAGCTCCAGATGCAGGCCTTCCAGATTGATGACCACAGCGCGCCCGTTGATCAGGGTGTCCGAGATCTCTCTGGCGTCTTCCACCGTGCTGGGACGGATGAGGACGACTTCCATGTTCCTGCCGTTGCGGCCGGGGATGGTCTGTGTGGACTTTTTCTCGCGGTCGCGGAAGAAAGAGACCTTGTGCTCGGGTTCGGGCTCGGGCTCCTCCTCGGGTTCGTATGCGGGAGCGGCGCTGCGGGCGACGCGGTCGCGGCGGCGCTCTTCTTTCTCGATCTTGGCGGTCTCTTTCTCGAGCTGCGCCTCGACCTCGTCTTCGAAGAAATCGTCCTCGTCATCATCCGGGGACAGTTTCACGATGTCGAGCAGTTTATCAATGACTCCCATGGCAGTGATCTCCTGTAATTATCCGTATTTTGTGTGAAATCCAAACGATTCTACAAGATATTGTAGCACACGCAGGTCACACACGCAAGAAAAAAGACACGGTTTCGCCAAAAAATCGGGGCGTTACCGAATGATCTCGTTCTCGGAGAGCGACAGTCCGTCCAGAGCGATGTAATCGTTCACCGAGAGGCCGCCCGGCGTGCCCTCCGCCACGATCACATACTCCTCTCCTCTTGCCACGACCTGAGCGAGGCGGAACACCGCGTAGCCGCGGCTCACGTTGTACACGCCGGTCAGGGACTGGGAGGAGCCGATTTTGTACTGCTCGGTCGAATCCGGTTTGATCAGGTTGTCTCCGACCGAGTAGACGCTCTTGTCCACATAGCAGTAGTCCTCGTTCTGATAGGCGATCTGAGGCGCCTCGAAGACCACGGAGCTCTGTCCGTTCACAAAGGTCTCGCGAAGGAAGCCCTGATCTTGGCTGTTGCCTCCGGTGGTGAGGAAGGATGCCGGAATGATGTAGAAATCCTTGTGCACGATGCTGGAGGCCGGGATCTTGAGGCCGGCGGGCGTATCGCTCAGGATCTCGATGTCGATGAACCGGCTGTCGTAGTACTGGACCATGTAGTCGTCAATGACCAGGCGGCCGTAGGGCTTCTGGTCCGCACCGACGAAAGTGGTGATCGCAGCCTGCGTCTCCACGCCGGAATCCGGGAAGCGCACGCTCACCTGTTTCTTCTCGGACAGGCGCACGGCATCCGCTTCCTTCACAGGAATGATGATGCTCCATTCGTTGCCGGTGATGGTCTTATAGATCGGTTTCCCGGCCTCGACAAGCTGGCCGGCCGGCGTGAAGGTGCGCTTGTAATTGCCCTTGTCAAAGTCCGCCGTCCGGATGTCTGTGTAGACCTTGCTCTCAAAGCCGTCCGTGCCGTAGACCACGACGCCGCTCTTCTTTGCATAGATGAGCTGGAAGTACGAGCCGAGGTTTTCCGCGGAACGCTTCAGTTCCTCCAGAGTGCTCTGGTTCACGTACTCCAGAAGGCTGGACTGCAGGTTGTATTTGACGTCGTAGATGACGGAGAAACGCATCGGATCGTAGTCCGCGGAGAACTGCGACAGGCGCGTGCGAAGCGCGGCCAGGTTCTCCGGAGACAGCTCCGCGTCGTCATTGACGAGGCGCGACGATGCCGTGCCCTTTTCGTCCACGGAGTAGATCAGGCTGCCGACGCCGGCCTTGGAGCCCTCACGAAGGTAATAGTTCACGTAGCCGCTGTACTCCGTGTTCGAGACGAGCTCGTCCCGCAGGATGATACCGGTGTAGCGGCTGTGATCCGACAGGCGCCCCTGCGTGACCTGGTACATCTGCACGTGCTCGCGCTTCATGTAAGAGACGCCGATGAAGATCAGGTAAAGCAAAAGAAAGGCGAAAATGACCACGCCGATGTTGATATTGATCGGCTTCCGGTATTTGATGATCTTTCCGTTTCTTCTTGCCATGCGGTCTTCTATCTCCTGTATGCACAAACGGTCTGCGCGCCTCTCCGGGCTACCCCGCGATGCGCCGCAGACCGCTGTGTGGTCGTATTCCGGCTCCCCTTACAGGGAGATGGTGATGTGCTCCTGAACGCTCTCCGGCAGGTTCACTGCGTCTTCAGAAACCGAGAGGACGATCTTGACATGATTCTGCTCCGAGATGACGTCAAGCTGATCCACCGTGGCGGCCACAGTTTCAGGCGTCACGGCAGCGGCCTTGAGGAAGCTGTCAACATAGATCTCCTGGAGATCGTAATCGGAAGCGGCGAGTCCGCAGATGAAGCCGATGAAGGCCTCGGTAGAAGCGACCGGATAATCCGTGATATTGACGAGACGGATGCGGTTATCCAGTTCATGGATATGCTGGGTGGATTTATCAAGATATACGATGGTGCCGTCCGTAACGCGGATAGCCTCGTTAGCGTTTCCTAAAAGGTACTTGGTCTTGCCTTTGCCCTTGCGGCCTGCAATGATCTGAACCATGGCGGTGTCCTCCTGAAAGAAATGATACTTTATTTTACCATCCGAAGATGAATAAATCAATGGAAATCAACGGGATTCAAGCGCTCTGCGGAGCATCATATCGGTGTCCTGATAAAGCAGACCGCGGCTCTCCGCCTTCAGAATGACGGTGACATAGCGCGTCCCGTCCGTGTCCTCCGCAAGGGTGGCGAGGCAGTAGCCGGCGGGCGTCGTCGTGCCGGTTTTGGCCGCGATCACACGGAGTTCCCCGTCTCCCGGCGTTGGTCTTTCCCCCGAAAGATACCGGCAGGTGTTGCTCCAGGTGACGCTTTTTTGCTTCCCGCCGGAGGTGTAGAGCGCGGTGTGCTGCGGCGCCGCGAACATCTGCAGGAAACGGTCATCCGCAGCGAGGGCGCGCAGGACGAGGTAGATGTCGTAGGCCGTGGTGTAATGCTCCCGGTCGTGCAGACCGTGCGGATTGACGAAATGCGATCCGGTCGCGCCGATGGCGGCGGCCTCCTCGTTCATGAGGCGGGCAAAAGCCGCGACCGACCCGGAAATATGGACCGCGATGGCCGCGCAGGCGTCGTTCCCGGAAGGGAACAGGGCCCCGTACAGCAGATCCTCCAGAGAGATGACGTCGCCCGGCACCACGCCGCAGATCGACGAATCCGACGGCATGACAGCCTCGCGCCCGACGGTCACCTTCTCGGTGATATCGCCGTTGCGAAGCGCCGTGTACACGGTAAAGAGCTTGGTCACGCTGGCCGGATAAAGACGCTCGTAGGGGCTTTGTGAATAGAGGACGCGCGCATTCGTGATGTCGTAGCTGATGGCTGCGGCCGCAGGGCCCGGCAGCGGCTCCTCTTCCGGAAGCTCCAGGTCCACCACGAGGTCTGCGGCAAAGCCCGGAGGAAGCGTCTCCTCTTCTGTCGGAATCCAGACAGACGGGGACGGAGGGATGGTCTCATACCCGGGCTGCGACGGCGCACAGCCTCCCAGAATCAGACAGAGAGACAGCGCCAGCGCACACAGGCGGGCCCAGAGGCGTCTCATTGTCTGAACATTTCTCTCCATTCAAGGTCTCCGCGGTCCAGGGAGCGGATCAGAAGCTCCGCCGTAGCCAGATTGGTGGCGATGGGGATGTTGTGGATGTCGCACAGGCGCACCACTTTGCTGATGTTGGGCTCCGTGACTTTTGCGGCCAGCGGATCGCGCAGGAAAATGACCAGATCGATCTGGTCGTTCTCGATCTGAGCTCCCATCTGCTGCTCTCCGCCCAGATGGCCGGCAAGGAATTTGTGGACCGTCAGGTTGGTCACCTCTTCGATCAGACGCCCCGTGGTCCCGGTCGCGTAGAGTTCGTGCTTGCTCAGGGCGCCGCGGTAAGCCACGCAGAAATTCTGCATGAGTTTCTTCTTGCCGTCGTGAGCAATAAACCCGATCTTCATTCGTTTCCTCCTGCAGGACGCAGGCGCGCCCCGCGATGACTTTGGTAACTGCCTGCAGATAGTATTATTTTACGCCCGAAACATGGCATCGTCAATCCACTTTCCGACGCTGAAGGCTGATATTGAGCACAACACCGATTCCCATGTACAGACTCAGCATGGAAGACAGGCCCGCGCTGACAAACGGAAGCGGAACGCCCGTGTTGGGCAGCAGGTGCGTCGCGACGCCGACATTGACAAAGGACTGGAACCCGATGAGGACGGCCATGCCCGCACAGAACAGGCGCGCGCCCATGTCCTGCGCCGATTTCGCCAGGGACAGGAGCCGCAGGATGATGAGAAGGATCAGGCCCAGGACGACGCAGCTCCCGATAAAGCCGAGCTCCTCTCCCACCACCGCGAAGATAAAGTCGCAGTCTTCCTCCATCAGGAAATTGCCGTTCTTGACGGACTCGAACGTCGCGTTGAAAAGTCCCTTGCCGCCCAGACCGCCCGAGCCGATGGCCATGACGGAGTTGAGCTGCTGGCGGTTCAGATCCGTCGCCTCCGCCGCACCGATGTTGGTGAAGGCAAAGATGCGGTTGAGCATATAGCCGCGCAGGATGTTGTTTCCGGTGACTTTCGCGTAGATGAACAGCCCCAGTCCCACCGGGACGAGGGAGGCCAGCACGCCGGCGAACCACTTCCAGCTCACGCCCGCCACAAAGACGATCCCGACAAAGATCGTGGCCGTCACCAGGGTCGTGGAGAGGTTGGGCTGACGGAAGATCATGAGCAGCGGGACCAGAATCAGCACGCCGCTCCCGAGGACCGTCAGCGGCGAATTGACGTATTCCTCATGGGCGCCGAAGTACCCCGCAAAGAACATGATCAGCGCGATCTTGACGAACTCCGATGGCTGGATCTGTCCGACGCCGGGGAGCACCAGCCAGCGCTGCGCGCCCGTTCCGGAATCCGTGCCGAACAGGAAGGTGACCACCAGGAAACCGAGGGCCAGCAGGTAAAACAGGACCCGCAGCTTCATCCAGACGTGATAGTCCGTCAGGCAGAGCACGCAGACGCAGGCGATGCCCACGCCGATGCCCATCAGATGCTTCTGATAGGCCGTATCTCCCGCGTTGATCGTGGCGCTGTGCAGGATGATGGCACCGATCGCAGACAGAATGAGGACGTAGATCAGGAGCATGAAATCGAAAGAGGCCAGCCGGTAGTTCTTGAAGTTGAACAGCTTAGACAGCATACGGCACCTCCTCTCCCAGAAGACGGCGCGCCGCGTTCATCGTGGCCAGGCCGTAGTCGCTCGCGGAACCGGCCAGGAGTTCCCCGCGCTCTCCCGCAATAAGGACGGCGCGGCGGGACGGGATGCGGGCCAGAACCTGCATGGGCAGGGTCTCCGTGGCCTCCCAGGCGTCGGGAAGCAGGCCTTTCTTGATGAGGCGGGGCCGGATCATATTGACGATCATCTGCGGGCGTACGCCCTCCGCCTCCAGAACGGTGCGCAGGCTGTCCGTGCGTCGCACGGAGGCCTGTTCCGGGGTGGTGACGAGGACGATATCGCTGCAGCGCGCGAGAAGGCTTTTCTGCCACGTCAGAGGCTGCAGGGGAAGATCGATCAGGATCTGGTCAAAAGAGCGCTCACAGAGCGGCAGGAGGCCGTCTGCGAGGTTTTCTGCGTCCTCTTTCCTGAGGCCCGCGGGCAGCAGGTACAGGCCGGAAAAGCCATCCACGGGCAGCAGGGCGTCCTCCAGGGAGGCGCGGCCGTTCAGGACGTCACCGGCGTGATAGAACACGCGGGTTGACAGACCGGTGAACAGATCCAGAGTACGCGCACCGAAATGCGCATCGACAAGAAGGGTCCGCCTCTCCAGCTTGGAGAGAGCCGCCCCGAGATTGGCTGTGAGCTGGCTGACGCCGACGCCGCCCTTGGCGGCGGAAAGTGCCGTGATCTGACTCATGACGGCTCCTTTCTGTGAAAGACCGACCCTGCGGATCAGTCCTGAATAACGATCGTGGACGCCTTGGACGCGCCGCGGGCCATGATCTCCTGCAGGGTGATCTCCCCGAAGTAGTATTCGAGAGCCTCACGGCCGAGCTTGGCGGAGTTGGTCGAGGTGTAGCCGTACGGGATCTGCACCGCCACCGCGACCTGCGGCGACTGGTACGGCGCAAAGCCGATGAATGTCGCGTGGTTGGGGCGCTTCAGATCCTGCTGGGCCGTTCCGGTCTTGCCGGCGACCTCGATGTCGCAGCCGCGGTAGAGAAGACGCGCCGTGGCGCCGCTCGTGATCACCATGCGCATGCCGGTGTAGATGGCATTCCAGGTCTCGTTCGAGATGTTGGCGTAGGAAAGGATCTTCGGCTCGTAGGTGGACAGGACCGTCCCGTCCGCTGCGGCGACCTTGGACACAAGGTTGAATTCGTATAGGTTCCCGCGGCTCGCGATCGTTGTCACATAGCGCGAGAGCTGGATGTTCGCGAAAGCGTTGGTGCCCTGTCCGATGGACGAGGGAACGACCGCGAAATCCGTGACGTGGGGTTCGATCTCCGCCACCTGGACGCCGCTCTTCTGGTTCAGGCCGTACATGGCGGCGTATTTCTGGAGGATCTCCAGGCCGCGCGCCTCGCTGTAGTCCTCTCCCTTCGATGCCAGCCGGTAGGCCACCTCCGAGAAGAAGTAGTTGCAGGAATCGCGGATGGCCTCCATCACATTGATGTCGCCGTGGGTGCCGTTCGGATAGATCCAGCAGCGCAGGTCGTAGCCGGCCTTGGTGAAAATCTCGTCGTCGTGGATGATCTCGTAGGGATCCGCAATGGCGTGCTCCTCGAGGCCGGCCGTGGCCGAGACGACCTTGAAGATGGAGCCGGGGGCCGTGCGCACCTGGGTGGCGCGGTTTAAGAGCGGCAGGCTCTGGTCGTTCAGCAGACTCTGGTAGTACTTTGAATTGATCGTGCCGGAGAGCTCATTGTTGTCGTAGCCGGGGTAAGACACCATGGCCATGACCTGTCCGTTGCGCGGGTCTGTCAGGATGACGGAGGCCGAGCACAGGTCCAGGGCCAGCTGGGCCGGCGTGATCTCGATGTTGTTGATCTTGTTCACCATAAAGGTGAAGGCGCGGTCGGAGCCGCCGCTGCGCAGGGAGTTGTAGGCGGCTTCGTCCGGGGCGAGGACGCCCTGGTCAAAGAGGGCGAGGCAGACCTCGTTTCCGCTGATCACGCCTCCGTCGATCAGGGTGCGGTAGATCCTCTTGCTGAAGGTGACGTTCTCGGAGAGCTCGTCCTCCATGGCCTCGGTCAGGGCCTTGAACGTGTCCGCCATGGACGTATAGCGGCCCGAGAGCTTCAGTTTGCCCGTATCCAGCCAGTTCTCGGAGATCGCGTGCTCCAGATAGGCGCGCAGGGCGATCTTCCCGGCCAGCCAGTCCTGATACACGCTGTCCGTGAGTTCGATCTTGTCTTCCGGAAGGTACCCGCGGGACGTCAGAATGGACAGGTACTGGTCCACGTAGTTCTTCATCTCGTCCGACAGTTTTTCGTACGGGGTCCCGTCCGCGTCGGCGAGATACACCCGGAAGGCCTCAAACACCCTCTCCCGCTCCGCTGTGTATTTCCCGTAAATGCTCTTTTCCGCATCGCTGGCGTCGTACGCGCCGAAATGCGTGTAGTCGAGGACGTTGTTCGAAATGAGCTGTCCGTAGACTTCCTTGATGCCGATCAGCTTGTCCCTGGCGTTGGAGCCCGGTACGATGACCACATCGTAATTGCGGAGCTTGTCCGCGATGATTCCGGCGATATGCTGCTCGATCATCAGGTACAGGCCGACGGTGAGGTCGCGGTCCACAGTCAGGGTGACGTCGTTTCCGGCCTGCGGCTCCGTCTGGGAGACGATCTCGGTCACACGGCCCGAAGAGTCCACGTACATCTCCGTGCGGCCCTTCTTCCCCTGCAGGGTGAGTTCCAGAGAGCGCTCGATGCCGCTCTTGCCGACGACGTCGTTCACATTGTATCCGGCGTCCGGATCCAGGTCGGAGAAGTACTCCACGTCGTCCGAAGTCGCTCGGCCGGTGTAGCCGATCAGATGGGCAAAGAACACGGAGTCGTTGTAGACGCGCACGTACTGCTCTTTGATATCCACGCCAAGGAGCTCGTTGGCGTGCTCCAGGACGTCGCCCACGGTGGCCTCATCCACGCCGGAGGCGACCACGAGGGATTCATATTTGCGGTAGGCGATCTGCGCGAGCGCAAAGCGCACGTTGATCAGGTCGATCGTGTGCTGCGGCGATACCTCGTAGGTGCCGTCGGCTGCCTTGCGGCCGTATTTGCCGATGCCGTAGCGGTCCACCATCATCTGGACGATCTCGTCCGGCGTCGCGGCCGTGGAATAGCGCACGGTGCCGTCTGCCTTCGGCTGGTCCAGATCGCGCACCGTGGTCAGGCCGTAGACGTCGCGCAGGAAGCGCTTGTGCTCTTCCTCTCCCGAGGACGTGAACACGTAGCGGCCGGCGCTGTCCACGCCGATCTTGAGATCCGAGATCACGCGCACGCTGTGACGGTCCAGGACGTCCAGAAGGCGCAGGATCATCAGATTCTTTTCGTAGCCGTTCGCATAGGCGCCGGTGTCCTGCAGGGTCACGGCGTAGGTGAGCTGGTTGTAAGCCAGGAGCTTGCCGCTGCGGTCATAGATCTGCCCGCGGGTGCCGGGCTCGCTCTTTTTGGTGAGGGTAGTCGCGAGATACTGTGTCTGATAGGTGGACGGTCCCTCCACGATCTGAAGCGTGAAGAGACGGAACAGAAGCGCCCCGAACAGAGCCAGCAGAAAAAGCGACAGCAGAAACAGGCGGGATGTGATCACCCGCCTGATCTCCCCGAATATATAGGAGACCCATTCCTTAAACAAATCGCTTCGCCTGCTTTCTCTCCTGACGGTCCAGGAATTCGTTCGCCTTGCGGATGATCTGGTACACGAAGACCGCGCTCACGACGGTGTAGACGATCTCGGGCATCATGATGTGGTGCAGATAAAACGGAAGATCGATGCGGTTGCGCAGGGCGAAATTGAAGAAGAAAATGTAGCACTGGAAGATCAGATCTCCCGCCCCGCAGAACAGCAGCGGAAAGGTCAGGAGCTCCGAGTTCACGTATTTCTGGAAGAGGCCGCAGCCGTATCCCAGAATCATGTAAATGAAGGTGTAATACCCAAGAGTATTGCCGATCAGAATGTCCTTGAGGAGCCCCGCGAAGACGCCGGCGGCCAGGCCCTGCACGCTGCCGCGCAGAAAGCCGATGGCGCAGCAGACGATCAGGAGGAGGTTGGGCGCGGTGCTCATGACGTCTCCCGCGGTCAGAAGGTTGTGCTGAATAAAGAAGGCCGCCAGAATCAGGAGGGCGGCGATGATCACCCGACGGATGTTCACGGCGTGTCCTCCCCGGAGGTGTCCTCCTTGAGCGTGGTGATGATCAGGACGCTGTCCAGGTGGCGGAAGTCCACGACCGGGACCAGAGTGCCCGACTGGGTCAGGTTGTTGGCGTCCACGCTCATCTCGCGCACGATGCCCACCAGGATGCCCGGCAGGTACTTGGTGCTGGTGTTGGACGTGACGATGCGGTCGTCCGCGAGGATGACGTCTCCCTTCTCCACATGCATGATGCGCAGGAGGCCCTCTTCGTACAGTTTCAGGTCTCCGGAGACGATGCAGCCGTCCTGCGAGGCCGTGCTCATGGCCATGACGTTGCTCTCGTCGTCGATGATGGAGAGAACGCGCGCATAGTTGGGACCGGCGTACGTCACGATGCCCACAAGACCGCCCTGGGCGATCACGTTCATGTCCTTTTTGATGCCGTCCTTCGTGCCCTTGTCCACCGTAAAGGAGTGGAACCAGCGGCCCGAATCCTTCGCGATGACGTGCGCGCCGACCATCTCGTACTGAGAGTACTGGCTGCGCAGGTCAAAGAGCTCGCGCAGCGAATCCAGTTCCGTGCGCTCGAGAAGAAGACGCGTGTTCTCCTCCTTGAGGGCCGCGATCTCTTCCTTCAGGGCGGCGTTCTCCGTCTGCGCGGCGCGCAGGGTGCGGACGTTCTCGATCTCTTCGTAGAAGGCGGAGCCGATTTTATCGAAACCGCGCTGGATCGGCCCGGCGACCACGGACACGGCGTCCCGCAGCGGCGCGGTGGCGCTTGAGCGCACGTAACTTAAGGCCACGCCGATCAGGATGAGCGCGGTCACCGCATACAGGATGGTTTTTGCCGGGATCTTGGGCCGGTTCTTCTCGTTCATAGGTATCCCTGTTTCAGAAAGCTGATATAGGTTCCGTCGCCGATGACCATGTGGTCGACCAGGGGGATGCCGAGCATCTCTCCCGCTTTGGCGATACGTTTGGTCACGTCCATGTCCGCCCGGCTTGGGGTGGGGTCTCCGCTCGGGTGGTTGTGCAGGACCAGGATGCGCGCCGCCCCGCAGCGCAGGGCTTCGCGGTAGATCTCCCGCGGCGACACCACAGTCTCGGAGACGGTGCCCTGAAAGAGCACGCAGTCGCGCAGGAGGCGGTTTTTTGTGTTAAGGCACGCGACCACGAAGGTCTCGTGCGGCAGGCCGGACAGGCGCCCCATGTAGTGCTGCGCCACACGGTCCGGGTCCGAAAGAAGGGGACGGTCGGGTTCCGGGACGGCGGCGCGGCGGCCGAGTTCCGCGCTGCAGAGGATCATGGCGGCGCGGGCGCGCCCGATGCCGGAAATGGACACGAGCTGCTCCGGGGAACTGCGCATCAGTTCGCGCAGGGGGCCGTGGTCCCGCAGGATGCGGCGGGACAGCGACAGGACATCCTCTCCGGAACGCCCGTGGCGCAGGATGGCGGCCAGAAGCTCCGCGTCGGTCAGGACGCCGGGGCCGTGCGCGAGGCACCTCTCCGCGGGCATGTCGGAAACGGCCGGCAGGGCCGAACGGTCAGCTGGTTTCAAAGTCTGTGCTCCTCTCCCGCTCTCCAGGCGCGAAGGAAGCTCATATCTTGTCAAGTATAGCACAAAACCGCCGCACCGGTACATCCGGCGCGGCGAATTCACAAAATATTAAGAGAATTCGGGCGGAGGCAGCCGGACCTCGCCCGCTGCGGCGAGTTCGGCCAGCGAACGCAGGATCCCGGCCTTGGCGTGCGGCCAGGTCAGACCTCCCTGGAAGAACACGGTGTAAGGGACGCGCATGGGCCCGTCCGCGGAAAGCTCGATGCTGCTTCCGGAGATGAAGGCGCCGGCCGCCATGATGACCGGGTCCTGATATCCCGGCATGTCCCACGGAATGGGCTCCACGAAGGAATCGACCGGGGCGGCGGCCTGAATGCCGCGGCAGAAGGCACAGAGCGCGCCCGGGGTATTGAGATCCACCGACTGGATGACGTCTGTGCGCGGCTCCAGGGGACCGGGGGATGCCCCGTAGCCCAGCTTTGCGTACAGGGCGGAGGCGAAAAGCGCGCCCTTCAGGGCCGCGGCCGTGACCGTGGGCGCCAGGAACAGTCCCTGATAAAACGGCCGGTTGACGCCGAGGCTCGCGCCCAGTTCCCCGCCCAGACCGGGGGCCGTGAGGCGGTAGGCACATTTGTCCACGAGGTCCGCGCGCCCGGCGATGTAGCCGCCCGTGGGAGCCAGGCCGCCCCCCGGGTTCTTGATGAGCGATCCGACGATCAGATCCGCGCCGACCTCGGTCGGCTCCTTCTCCTCCACGAATTCGCCGTAGCAGTTGTCGACCATGACCGGCACGTCCGGACGGTGTTCGTGAACAAAGGCCGCTGCTTCGGCGATCTGCGCGACGGTGAGCGACGGACGGTGCGCGTAGCCGCGGGAGCGCTGGATGTGCACGAGCTTCACGGAGGGATCGCGCAGTTCCATCGAGATGCGGTCAAAGTCGAAACCGCCTTCCGGCGTCAGGTCCGCCTGTGCGTAGCCGATCTCGTATTCCGCGAGCGAACCGGTCGCGGGCACGATGCCGATGACCTCGTCCAGGGTATCGTAGGGCTTTCCGGAGATCGCCAGCATCACGTCGCCGGGACGGAGCATGCCGAAGAGGCAGATGGCCAGCGCGTGGGTGCCGCTCGCGATCTGAGCGCGCACCAGAGCCTTTTCCGCCCCGAACACGCGCGCAAACACGCGCTCGAAGGTGTCGCGGCCGGCGTCATCGTAGCCGTAGCCCGTGCTCTCACCCAGATGATCCGCGGCCACGCGCTCCGCGCGCATCGCCTCCAGGACCTTGAGCTGGCCAAGTTCCGCGGCGGCATCTGCCGCAGCCAGGCGAGGTTCTATAGCCTCCAGAACCGGCTCCGCAAACGCGAGGACCTCCCGCGGGATGCCCGCCCGCTCATACCGTTTTTTCAGTTCTTCGTTCATGGGTCTTCTGCCCCTCCCGACAAGGCAAACTCGGCAAATCCGATACGCTTCCTCTGTAAATGCGAACGATAAGGTCCGCACAAAATGCTTCCCGAACAACAGCGGACGTACAGATCCGGAGAACAGACCGTACGGCAGGCAGCAGGCGTCCCTCAGGACATCTGCGGCCGCGCGCAGAGCGCGTACGCCCGTGCAAAGACTTCTTCCGGCGTCATGGTCCCCACGTCCAGCCAGACCGCGTCCGGCTCGCGCTTGAACCAGGACAGCTGGCGCTTCGCGTAACGGCGCGTGTTCTTCTTGATCTCGGCCACGGCGTGCTCCAGCGTGCATTCCCCGCGCAGGTATTTCTGCAGATCCCCGTAACCGAGGCCCTGCATCGACGGTGCCGTCCCCGGGATCCCGCTTTCCAGAAGGGCGCGTGTCTCCTCGAGGAACCCCTCTTCCATCATCTCGTCCACGCGCTCCTCGATGCGGGCGTAGAGAGCGCTGCGCTCCCGCGTCAGGACCAGATACGTCAGGTCGTACGGCGTCTCCCGCGCGCGCTCTGCGACGTTGTGCTCGGAGATCCTCCGTCCCGTTGTCTTGAGGAATTCCAGGGCGCGGACAACGCGCCGCACGTTCCCGGGCGGAATGGCATCCGCGGCGTCAGGATCGCGCTCACGCAGCATCGCGTGAAGAGCAGCCTGGCCGTGCTCCCGCGCGTAGGCCTCCATCTCTTCCCGGAAAACCGGATCGCTCGCGTCGGAATTGAAGTCGATATCGCGCGTCACGGCCTGGATGTAAAACCCGGTGCCGCCCGCAAGGATGGGCACGCGGCCGCGGGCATAGATCTCCTCCAGTGCGGCGCGGGCGAGTTCCTGATAGCGCGTCACGTCAAAGGGCTCGTCCGGCTCCGCTACGTCGATCAGGTGATGCGGCACGAGGGCGCGCTCCTCTTTGCTCGCCTTGGCCGTGCCGATGTCCATGCGGCGGTAGACCTGCATCGAATCCGCCCCGACGATCTCCCCGCCCAGGCGCTGCGCCAGGGACAGGGACAGTGCCGTTTTTCCCACGGCCGTCGGGCCCGCGATCACGATGAGGCGGCGCTTTGCGCCCTGTTTTTCCGGGTCAGTTCTCATGCTTTGCGATCACCATTCGATACGGTGTCCGGAGCCGTTTGTCCGGCTCAGACGATCCTCTTGAACTTCTTTTCCATTTCGTACTCGCTCATGCGGATGACCGTGGGCCGTCCGTGCGGGCAGGTGTAGGGCTGCTCCGCCGCGAGCATCTGATCCAGCAGGTTCTCCATCTCCGCCGCGGAGAGGCGCATGTTGCCCTTGACGGCGGCCTTGCAGGACATGCTGGCGATCTTGTCCAGCAGCACCTCCGGCGCCTGCGGGCCGCTCCCGTCCGCGAGCGAATCGATCATCTCCGTGAGCCAGCTCTTTTTGTCGACCGCGGAAAAGTCCGCGGGAACGGCGCGGGCCGCGATCTCGCCGTTGCCGAAGTCTTCCAGTTCGAAACCTGCCGCGGCAAAGGTATCCAGGTTCTCCAGGACCAGCTGCACCTCGCGCGGCTGCAGGGTCAGGACCAGGGGCGGCGAGAGCTGCTGGACCGGAACCAGAGTCTTCTCCCGCAGGAGCTTCATGAAGCGCTCGTAGAGCACCTTTTCGTGCGCCGCGTGCTGGTCCACGATCAGGAGTTCCCTGTGATACTCCACGATCCAGTAGGTGTCGAAGACCTGGCCGACGATGCGGAATTCGTGGCGCTTTTCCTCCCGGAGGATACGCTCGGAAAACAGGGTAGACTGCACTTCCTCCGCGGAGAGGATGCTGCCCGGCAGAGGCGGCGCGGAAGACTTTTTGTCTGCGCCGGATCCCGCCGGATACGCGGGGCGGTACGAAGTCCCCGGACTGCCGCCCGGGCGGGAATGCCCGGGGTTCTGTGAGTACTGATACAGAGCCTGCGGTACGTTTTCCCTGCGCCGGGGCGAATTCGCAGGACCGTTTTCCGGCAAAGGATCGGCCCCGGGAAAGGCCTCGGTCTGCGCTGCGGGGCTGCTCTGCTCCGCACCGGAAGCAGCGCCGGGTGCCTGCGGCAAAGGCTCCTTCCCGCCAGCATCCGCAGGGCCTCCGAACACGGCGCCCTCCTCCCGCATCACCGAGGGATAGGCCTCCAGGAAACTCTCGCGGCGGGCCGCCTCAAAGGGCTCCGGCGCCTCGCTCCAGGCAGCGGGAGCCTGCGGTGCGGCCGCGGAAGGGTCCCGCAGCGAATCCGCGGGCATCAGTTCGTTCTGCCTGAGGACCTGCGCCACGCCCTCCAGGATGACGCGCCGGATCTCCTCCGCATTGCGGAAGCGGATCTCGAGCTTCGCCGGATGAACGTTGACGTCCAGGTCCGCGGGATCGGCCCAGACCGACAGGACCGCGAACGGGAAGCGGTGCTGCATCAGATAGGGCTTATAGGCCTCCTCCAGTGCCTGCGTGACCACGGCGCAGCGGGCATAGCGCCCGTTCACGAAGCAGGTCTCGTAGGCCCGGCTCGCACGGCTTAAGGATGGCTTTCCCAGATAGCCCGAGAGGCGGATCCCGCCGTCCTCGAACTGGATGGGAAGCATCTCTTCCACCGCGTCGCGCCCGTACACGGAGTAGACGATGTCGCGCAGGGCGTGGTTCCCGGAAGTGAACAGACGGGTCTTCCCGTTTTGGATAAAGCGCACGGAGATGTCCGGCCGGCCCAGGGCGATGTGGCTGACCATCTCGTAGACGTAGCCGGCCTCGGTCTGCGGGCTCTTCAGGAATTTGAGGCGTACCGGCGCGGAATAAAAGAGGTCGCGCACAATGACGGTGGTCCCGGCGGGTGCTCCCACCGGCGAAAAACAGACTTCCTTCCCGGCCGCGATCTCGATGCGGGTGCCTTCCAGGGCGTCCGGCTCGCGGGTGATGAGTTCCACCTTCGCCACGGCCGCGATGCTGGGGAGAGCCTCGCCGCGGAACCCGAGGGTCGTCACGTGCCAGAGGTCCTGCGCATCGCGGATCTTGCTGGTCGCGTGCGGAAGAAACGCGGCGCGCACGTCCTCGGACGCCATGCCGCGCCCGTTGTCCGTCACGCGGATGAGGCCGATTCCCCCGTCGCGGATCTCCACCGTGACCGAGGTCGCGCCCGCGTCCAGGGCGTTCTCCATCAATTCCTTGACGACGCTGCCGGGGCGCTCGATCACTTCTCCGGCCGCGATCTGATTGATCGTCTCCTGACTCAGCAGTGTGATCTTTCCCATGTCAGATCCTGTTCTTTAAGCGGCTCTGCAGGCCGTAGAGATAGTTGAGGGCGTCGATCGGCGTCATGTGCGACAGGTCCGCGTCCGTGAGCTCCGCGATGATGTCGTCCTCCCGCACGGTGTCGAACAGCGACAGCTGGGTCATGTCGACCTCGTCCGGACGCGGGATCCCGCGGTGGCCGGAGGAACGGAGCTGCGCCACTTCCTTCGCCTTGACGGAGATGTCCGCGGCGGCCAGTTCCTCCGCGACCTCGCGGGCGCGCCGGATGACAGCGTCGGGGACGCCGGCCATGCGGGCGACCTGAATGCCGTAGCTGCGGTCTGCCCCGCCGCGCACGATGCGGCGCAGGAAAATGATCTCGTCGCCCTGCTCCTTGACGGCGATGCAGTAGTTCTTCACGCCGTCGATGGTGCCCTCAAGCTCCGTAAGTTCGTGATAATGCGTGGCAAACAGCGTCTTCGCGCCCAAAAGTTTCGGGTCGGCGACGTGCTCCACCACGGCCCAGGCGATGGACAGACCGTCAAAAGTGCTCGTGCCGCGGCCGATCTCATCCAGAATCAGGAGGCTCCGGGACGTCGCATGCCGCAGGATGTTTGCGACCTCGGTCATCTCCACCATAAAGGTGCTCTGGCCGCTGGCCAGGTCGTCCGAGGCGCCCACGCGCGTGAAAATGCGGTCGAAGACGCCGATGTCCGCGGCCTTTGCCGGGACGAAGGAGCCGATCTGCGCCATCAGGGTGATCAGGGCCACCTGGCGCATGTAGGTGCTCTTGCCGGCCATGTTGGGGCCGGTGATGACGGCCACGCGGTCCTTTTTGCGGTCCAGATAGGTGTCGTTGGCCACAAAGAGCTCGCCCCGGAGCATCTGCTCGACCACGGGGTGGCGCCCCTCCTCGATGCGGATGTGGCCGTCGTCGTTGATCTGCGGGCGGCAGTAGTTGTTCCTGCCCGCCACGGCCGCGAGGGAGGCCAGCGCGTCCAGGGCCGCCACGGCGCGGGCGGTCTTCTGCACGCGGGTGATCTGCTCCGCGATCGCATCGCGCACGCCGCAGAACAGGTCGTATTCGAGGACGAAGAGCTTATCCTCCGCGCCCAGAATGACCTCCTCAAGCTTCTTGAGCTCATCCGTGGTGTAGCGCTCGGCCCCGGTCAGGGTCTGCTTGCGGATATAGTGGGCCGGCACCAGGTCCTTGAAGGAATTGGTGACTTCCAGATAATAGCCGAAGACCTTGTTGTAGCGGATGCGCAGGTTCTTGATTCCGGTGCTCTCCCGCTCCCGGGTCTCCAGCTCCATGAGCCAGGTCTTGCCCTCGGTCTTGCTCTTCTTGAGCAGATCCACCTCTTCATGGTACCCGTCGCGGATGATGCCGCCCTCGCGCATCTGGATGGGCGGGTCGTCCACGATGGCGCGGCCGATCAGGTCCTCCAGATCCTCGAGCGGGTCCAGGTCCTCCGCGATCTCTTTGAGGAGCGGCGAATCGAACTCCTGTGCGGCGCGGCGCACGTGCGGCAGCATCTGCAGCGAGGTGCGGAACGCGATCAGATCGCGCGGACCCGCGCTGCGGTAGCCGATGCGGGCCAGCAGGCGCTCGAGGTCATATACGGGCTGCAGGTATTCGCGCAGTTCCTCGCAGGTCACGAAGCTTTCCTTCAGCTGGGACACGGCATCCTGGCGCTTTATGATCTCATCTTTCCGCACCAGGGGCTGTTCGATCCACCGGCGCAGCATGCGGGCGCCCATGGCGGTCTTTGTCTTGTCGAGGACCCAGAGGAGGCTCCCTCTCTTCTGCTTTTCGCGCAGGGTCTCGGTGAGTTCGAGGTTCCTGCGGGTCGCGGAATCGAGGACCATGAACTTGCCGGTCCGGTAGGTCCGAACGCCCGTCAGATGCGGCAGGGCCGTCTTCTGGGTCTCCTCCAGATAGGTGAGGAGCGCGCCCGACGCCACGGCACCCAGCGGGTAATCCGTGAGGCCCAGTCCCGCCAGCCCCAGCACGTGGAAGTGGTCCTCCAGGGCGCGGCGCGTCTGCGCATCATCAAAGAAGCGGTCCGGCAGGAAGGACAGGGAGATGCCCATGCGGTCCTTCAGGTCCGCCGTGTCGATGCCGCACATCTGGAAGGCGTCGTTCGCGATCAGCTCCGCGGGCAGGAAGCGGTTGATCTCGTCCGAAAGCGTGGTCAGATCCGCGGTCTCCGTCGTCAGAAAGTCTCCCGTGGAAACGTCACAGACGGCGATTCCGAAGCCCGCGTCCAGGGTGACGACACACATGAGGTAGTTGTTGCGTCCCTCCTCGAGGGCGGCCGGATCCATCAGGGTCCCGGGCGTGACGACGCGAATGACCTCGCGCTTGACCAGTCCCTTGGCCAGGCGGGGATCCTCCATCTGCTCCGCGATCGCGACCTTATAGCCCTTCTGGACCAGCCGGTCGATGTAGGAATCCGCAGCGTGAAAAGGCACGCCGCACATCGGGGCGCGCTCGTCCAGCCCGCACTCCTTTCCCGTGAGGGTGAGTTCCAGCTCGCGGGAGGCCGTCTCCGCATCGTCGAAGAACATCTCATAGAAGTCTCCGAGGCGGTAAAACAGCAGGCAGTCCGGGTACTGCTCCTTGGTCGCCAGATAATGCTGCATCATCGGCGATATTTTAGTTCTGTCGATCTCTCTCATGCACGCGTTCCCATATAGTAGAACCCCCTGGCCGTGTCCAGATGCACGGGCACGATGCTGCCGATCAGGGAAGCATCTCCGGGGAAATGTACCATCAGATTATTGCCGAGGCGGCCGGTCACATAGCCGGCGCGCTTTTCGTCCGCTTCTTCGACCAGGGCCTCCAGCGTCTGTCCCGCGCCCGCGGCGCAGAAGACCGCGGCCTTCTCCTGCACGAGCTTTAAGAGGCGTCCGAAGCGGTCCGTCACGACGTCCGCCGGCACCTGTTCCCAGGTGGCCGCCGGCGTTCCGGTGCGGATCGAGTACTGGAAGGTAAAGGCGCTCGAATAGCCGACGCGCCGCACCACGTCCATGGTCTCCAGGAAATCTTCTTCGGTCTCCCCGGGAAAGCCCACGATGATGTCCGTGGTCAGGGCCAGATCCGGCATAGCCTCCTTCAGGCGGTCCGCAAGCTCCAGATACTGCTCCTTGGTGTATCTGCGGTTCATGCGCCGCAGGACCTCTGTCGATCCCGACTGCAGCGGCAGGTGCAGGTGACGGCAGATTTTTTCCGACTGCGCCATGGTCTCGATGAGTTCCGGGGAAAGATCCTTCGGATGGCTCGTCATGAAACGGATGCGCCGGATCCCGTCCACCTGCTCCACACGCCGCAGGAGCTGCGAGAAGGTGACCTCGTCGCCCAGATCGTGGCCGTAGGAGTTCACGTTCTGACCGAGAAGCATGACCTCGACGACGCCGTCCGTGGCCAGACGCTCCACCTCGGAGACGATTTCCCCGGCGCGGCGGCTCCTCTCGCGGCCGCGCACCATCGGGACGATGCAGTAGGTGCAGTAGTTGTCGCAGCCGTAGGACACGTTGACGCCGGACTTGAAGGGGTACTTGCGCTCGGAGGGAAGATCCTCCACGGCGCCGGGCGCCTCCTTCAGAATCTCCACCAGCATGCCCGAAGAGGTCATGCGGTGATAGAGGATCTCAGCCAGAGCGTAGACGTTGTGCGTGCCGAAGACGAGGTCCACATAGCCGTAAGAGCGGCGGATTTTCTCCACCGCGGAGGGCTCCTGCGCCATGCAGCCGCACAGACCGATCAGCATGTCGGGATTTTCTTTCTTGTAGCCGGACAGAACGCCCAGGCGCCCGTAGACGCGCTGGTCCGCATTGTCGCGCACCGTGCAGGTGTTGTAGAGGACCAGGTCCGCGCGCTCGCTCTCCGTTTCGTGCATGCCGCACGAAACCAGGATCCCGATCAGTTTTTCGGAATCCCGGGCGTTCATCTGACAGCCGAAGGTCTCCACGTGAAAGGTGAAGGGACGGCCCATGGCCGCCTCCCTCTCCGCCGTGACCCCGCGCAGAAGGTCCATATAGTAGCGCTGGCGCTCAGGTTCGGTCTGAGGCGCGTTCGCGTCGATCAAAGCCATATCGTTCTCTTTTCTTATCCGCGCACCTGTCCGTCGCCGTCGATCAGGTATTTGTAGGTGGTCAGAGCCTCAAGCCCCATCGGGCCGCGGGCGTGCAGCTTCTGCGTGCTGATGCCGATCTCCGCGCCGAAACCGAATTCAAAGCCGTCGGTGAAGCGTGTGGAGGCGTTCACGTAGACGCAGGCCGCGTCCACTTCGTTCTGGAAGCGCCGGCCGTGCTCGGGGATCTTCGTCACGATGGCGTCGGAATGCCGCGTGTGATAGCGGTTTACATGGGCGATGGCCTCGTCCACGGAGGAGACGATCCGCGCGGAGATCTCGTAGTCCAGATACTCCCGGCCCCAGTCCTCTTCCGTCGCCGGCACGGCCTTCGGATACAGGGCGCAGACGGTCTCATCCCCGTGGACGGTGACGTTCCAGGGCTCGAGGGCCTTAAGGGCGCCGGGCAGGAAGGCCGCGGCCCGTTTCTCGTGCACCAGCAGCGATTCCAGGGCGTTGCACACGCCGACGCGCTGGGTCTTGCCGTTGATCAGGATCCGCTGCGCCATGTCGAGATCCGCCTCCTCGTCCACATAGAGGAAGCAATTGCCGGTGCCGGTCTCGATCACGGGAACCGCGGCGTTTTCCAGACAGCTCCGGATGAGGCCCGCGCCGCCGCGGGGAATCAGGAGGTCCAGCGTGCCGGAAAGGCGCATCATCTCATGCGTCACGTCGTGGCCGGGCGCCTCCAGAAGGACCAGAACGTCCTCCGGGACGCCGCAGGAGGCGATGGCGCCGCGCAGGGCCTTCACGATGGCGTGGTTCGAGCGCAGGGCGTCGCTACCGCCGCGGAGCATCACCGCGTTGCCGGTCTTCAGGCACAGGGCGAAGGCGTCAGCCGTCACATTGGGACGCGCCTCGTAGATCATGCCGATGATGCCGAAAGGCACGCGCACGCGGCGGACATGAAGTCCGTTCGGGCGCGTATCCTGCCACATGAGTTCTCCGACCGGGTCGTGCAGCTCCGCCACCTGACGGATGCCCTCCGCCATGGCCCCGATGCGCGCGTCCGTCAGGGCCAGACGGTCCAGAAGGCCCGTCGAAAGGCCCTTTTTCTGTCCCGCCTCGATGTCCAGCGCATTGGCCGCAAGGATGTCCTGTGCGCTGTCCAGAAGGGCCTGTGCGCCCGCCAGAAGGATCTCATCCTTCTTCTCCCGGGGCAGGGGAGAAAGCGCCGGCGCGGCCTCCTTGATGCGCGCGGCGAGGTTCATCAGTTCTTCATGACCCGCAGATCTGTTTTCCATGATTTCTCCTTCCGGATACTTTGGAACCGTATCTCAGGTGAATTTTTGTATCTAAACCGCAGAGGACAAAGCATTTTCCCTCGTTCCGCTGCCGGAAACCGTTCTTTTCCCGCGGGAAAAGGCGCGGTCCCGGCTTGCTGCCGGGCACTGTCTTCTTAACGCTGTGCAGAATGCCGGCAGAGGCTCAGTTTCCGGGCTTGCCCTTGTAGCGGTCCTTCACGCTCTCCATGCGCCCGTCCGGGTACTGGATCTTCATGCTGTCCAGGTCTCCGCGCAGGCTCATGCGGATGGCCGCGATATAGGCCCCGCGCAGGGCGGCCTGCTCTTCTTTTTCCGCCTCCGTGAGTCCCTCGGGCGATTTGCTCTTGTGATAGAGCTCGTTGATGCGGTCGATGTCTTTCTGATCCATGTGAACTCCTTATTTCGCGAGGAAGGCATCCAGCTCTTCCATCCGGCGGGACATCACCTCATAGCCGTGATCGTAGAAGGCCAGAAGCTTCTCCTTGTCCCGCTCCGTCTTGCTGATGGCGGGCACCTCCGGCCGGATCACGAAGATGTGGCCGCGCGCCTCGAGGTCCTCGATCATGCGCATGACGCGGTTGTAGTTTTTCGCGCGGTTTTTGAACGTCTCCACGAAGGCCGGATACTTCTTTCCGTAGCGCACGCGGCAGAGCCTCAGCATCGTTTTGGAGGTCCGCTTGCGATACCCCGCGTTGCGCGTCAGGACCAGCACGCAGCGCTTGTAGCCGAGGGCCAGGGCGCGGCGCAGCGGGATCGAATCGGAGATGCCGCCGTCCAGATAGGGAACGCCGTCCAGCGTGACCACGGGGGCGAACATGGGCAGGCTGCAGGAGGCGCGGCACAGATTCATCAGACGCTCCTCGTCCTGCCGCTCGTCCTTATACTCCGCCTTGCCCGTCAGACAGTTGGTCATCACGATCTCGCAGCGGGACGGCGAGGCAAAGTACGTTTCAAAATCGAAGGGGTACTGATGATAGGGATACTCGACAAAAAGCCGGTCCATATCGAACAGGGCCTTCTGGCGGATGATCTCGCGCACGCCGAGCAGATTCCCGTTTTCATCCTCGGGAATCATGCAGTTTTTCGTGCGCAGCGGCTGACGGGACAGATAGTCCACCGCATTGCACGAACCCGCGGAAACGCCTGTCACGTAAGGGAACGTGCGCCCGGCCTCCATCAGACGGTCCAGAACGCCGGCCGTGAACACGCCGCGGTTGCCGCCGCCCTCCAGAATCAGGGCGGAATTCTTTCTCTCCATGCTTCCTCCTTCCCGCATGCCGTGCGGGGAAAACCAAAAAACCGGCATAAAAAGAGCAAAAACTGCGATTCAGTCAGACTTCATATCTCAGGCCTGAACCGGCGCAAACAGCGTTCCGACTTCCTCCCCGGCCAGGATCCGGTACAGGATCTCCGGCTCCTTCCCGGAGGCGATCATCATCGGGATTCCGCTCACGCAGGCGATCTGCGCGGCCAGAAGTTTGGATGTCATGCCGCCCGTGCCGACGCTGCTGGCGGACTCCCCGGAGCCCATGGCCAGGATCTCCTCCGTCAGCTCCGGCACGAAGCCGATGCGCCGCGCCGCGGGGTCCTTTGCGGGATTGTCCGTAAAGAGTCCCTCCACGTCCGAGAGCAGGACCAGCAGGTCCGCCCCGATCATTTTTGCCGTGATTGCGGAGAGGCGGTCGTTGTCGCCGAATTTGATCTCGTGGGTGGCCACGGTGTCGTTTTCGTTGACCACGGGCACCACGCCCATATCCAGAAGTCTGGCAAAAGTCGCGCAGGCATTCTCGCGGCTCTCCTCCTGCTCCACGGTGTCGCGCGTCAGCAGGATCTGGGCCGTGACGGCGCCGTATTCGCCGAAGAGGCGCTCGTAGAGCATCATCAGGCGGCCCTGGCCGATGGCTGCGAGGGCCTGCTTTTCTGCCACGGTCTCCGGCTTTCCGGCGTACTGGATGGCCGTCCGCCCCGCCGCCACGGCGCCCGAGGAGACGAGGACGACGCGCTTGCCGCGGTTTTTGAGCTCGCAGAGCGCGCGCACCAGTTTTTCAATCCGCTCCAGATGCAGGGTGCCGTTCTTATGCGTCAGTGTGGAGGATCCCACCTTGACGACCACGGTGTCGGCCTTTGCGGCCTGCGCTCTCACCTGCTGTTCCCGATCCGTCATGTCATGCTCCCTCTGCAGGACGCGCCCAGCGCGCTGCGATGTATTCCGCCACGCGGATCCCGTCGATGGCGGCCGAAGTGATGCCCCCGGCGTAGCCGGCTCCCTCGCCGCAGGGATAGAGGCCGGCGAAGGCGCTCTGTCCGTCCGGTCCGCGGAGGATCCGCACCGGAGAGGATGTCCGGCTCTCGATCCCGGCCAGAACAGCATCCGGCCGGTCGTAGCCGGGAAGCGTGTGTCCGAACACCGGGATGGCCTCGCGAAAACTCGTATCGAGGGTCTCCGGCAGCAGCAGGTCGAGCCGTGCCGGCGCGAAGCGCCCCATGATCTGCGGGGCGATCTCCCCGAAGGAGGCCATCTCTTTTCTTTCCAGATAGGCGCCCAGGGTGCTCACGGGGACAGCGCCGCCGCCCAGGATAAAGGCGCGCTTTTCCAGGTCCTCCTGGAACCGGACGCCGCCCAGCGTTCCCTCCGGCAGGTCGTCCGGGCGCACCTGGACGATGAGGGCGCTGTTGCAGTTCTCTCCCGCGCGGCCGGAATAGCTCATGCCGTTCACGACGGCCTGCTCCGGCCCGCTGGCCGCGGCCACCACGTAGCCGCCGGGACAGGTACAGAACGAGAACACGCCGCGTTCGCCCGATGTGGAGGCCGTCAGTTTGTAGGAGGCTGCGGGTAGGGCCCCGCGGGTCTCCCATCCGTACTGGAGGGCGTCGATCATGCGCTGCGGATGCTGGATCCTAAGTCCCACGGCAAAGGATTTCTTCTCCATTGGGACGCCGATCTCCGACAGGCGCCGGAAGGTGTCGCGGGCGCTGTGGCCGATCGCGAGGACGCAGACCTGCGCGGGGATCTCCTCCCCATCCGCAAGGCGCAGACTCCGGAGCCGCCGCTCTCCCGCATGGCTGTCAAACACAAGATCCGTGACTTTGGACGAGAACCGCACCTCGCCTCCGCGGGCGATGATCTCCTCCCGCAGGTTCCTGACCACGGTGCGCAGGACGTCGGTCCCCAGATGGGGTTTGGCCTCCCAGAGGATGTCCTCCGGGGCGCCCGCGTCCGCGAAGCACCGGCGCATCAGGGCGCCGCGTCCGCCGGGGTCCTTGACCGAAGTCTGAAGTTTCCCGTCGGAAAACGTGCCGGCGCCGCCCTCGCCGAACTGCACATTGCAGTCCGGATCGAGCTCTCCGCCGTTCCAGAACGCGTCGACCGAAGCGGCGCGCTCCTCCACGCGGCGGCCTCTCTCCAGGAGGAGGGGCCGGTAGCCCGCGCGGGCCAGCATCAGGCCGCACATGAGGCCGGCAGGGCCGGTGCCGATGATGACGGGCCGGTGCTCCAGCCGCGCGGTGCCGGATTCGGGAAATATATACGGCGCGGGTTCGTCTCTGCGGACGCCGCGTCTTCCGCGCGCCAGGATCTTCTCCTGCGAATCGACCTCGACCGCGACCTGATAGACATCCAGAATCTCCGGCTTTTTGCGCGCGTCCAGGCTCTTCCTGCGGATCTCAAGACCGCGGATCTGCTCCGGGCGGACGCCCAGGACGGAAGCCGTCTTTTTCTTCAGTTTTTCGGGGCCGCTCCCCGCGGGAACGGACACAGACTCCACCAGAATCATGCCGGATCTCCCGCCGCGTGCATGCCCGCCAGAACGCCCGAGGACCAGGCCCACTGCAGATTGTAGCCTCCGCAGGTGCCGTCCACATCGAGGACCTCTCCGGCCAGATACAGCCCGGGCAGGATCTTCGAGCGCATGGAGGAAAGGTCGACCTGTGCAAGGGGGACGCCCCCCGCCGTGACCTGGGCCTTCTCCAGCCCCGTGGTCCCGGTGATCGGAAACGCGAAGTGTTTTATGATGTCGATGAAACGGTCCGTCTCTGCTTCGCTCCAGGTCCTTAAGGGCCTGTCGGCGCGGATCCCGGCCTCCTTGAGGACGGTCAGAAGGACCATCTTGGGAAGCAGCCCGACAAAGAAGCCCTCCCCGGTGCGCGGGGACTGCACGGCGCCGCCGCGGATGACGGCGCGGAGCTTCTCCGCGGAAAGATCCTGAAACAGATCCAGATACATGCAGGGGGCTTCGCCCCGACCGAGCGCCTCGGCCGCAAAGCGGCTCAACTGGAACACCGGGATGCCCGAGAGGCCGTAGGCCGTGAACTGGACTTCGCCCGTCTCCTGCCAGGTCTTCCCTCCCGCCTCCAGCGTGACGCCGGCCGGCAGGCGCGTGCCGTTTAAGGCCCTGCAGCCGGGCTGGGAACTGGTGAGAGCCCCCAGGGCGGGAAACATCGCCGTGAGGCGGTGCCCGGCCATGCGCGCCAGATCAAAGCCGCTCCTGGCGGACTTAAGTTCGTTCGTGCGCGAGGCGGTACCGCCCGCGGCCAGGACAGCGGCATCGAATACCAGCCGCTCTCCTCCGGCTTTCAGGGCGATTCCGTCTCTTCCGGCGGATATCGACTCCACCGGCGTGCCGGTGATAACGTTCACGCCGGCATCCTCCAGCGAGTAGCGCAGGGCGTTCAGCACCGAAGCAGCCTGGAACGTCCGGGGATAGATCCAGCCGTCCTTTTCCGCCGTCCAGACGCCCATCTCGCGGAACAGGGACAGCGTCCTGTCCCGGTCAAAGGCGCGGATGACGCGGAAGGGATCTCCGCCCTCCACCGTGCGGAACTTTTCCGGCTCCTGCACGGCGTTCGTCAGGTTGCAGCGTCCGTTCCCGGTGACCAGAATCTTCTTTCCGACGCGGTCCGCCGCCTCGAAAACGGTCACGCGGGCGCCCGAACGCGCGGCGGCGATCGCGGCCATCAGGCCCGACGCGCCCCCGCCGATCACGGCGACAGTTTTTCCGTATGCCGTCATTTCAGCAGATGCAGCTTCTTCGCGATTTTCACGAGAAGCGCTCCTTTCGGGAAGCTGTAGAGCTCCGCCTCCTCCACGCAGCGCGTAACAAGAAGCATCACCCCGTAAACGGCGACCGCGATCATCATGCTGAACAGGGTCATCAGGGTGTTGTGTCCGATCGCCTTGAAGCCGAAGTGATAGACCAGCCAGGTGATGACGCCCATGACGGCGGAACAGATCACCGGCAGGATGACGGTCTTCTTCCAGTTGATGTGGAAGCTAAGGTACCGCCGCAGCGAGATGAAGTTCAGGACGCACATGAAGATGCCGAAGGAGATGTTGCCCCAGACGGCGCCGTAGATGCCCCAGTGGAAGCCCCACAGGAAAATGACCAGGCAGATGTTGTGCAGGATCAGGGCGATCAGCGCGTTGATGACCGGCACATGCATGTGGTTCATGCCCTGCAGAATCGCGTTCGTGACCGTGGACAGGGAGTAAAAGATGATGGTGAAGGAACCCACCGTCATCATCTGCGCGGCCAGGGTGTTGTCGCTCTTAAAGAGCATGTTCATGATCGGCATGGCCAGCACGGAGAGGCCCACCACGCAGGGGACCGCCACGACCATGATGAAGCGGATCGAGGTATCCGTCTTGTCCGCCGCCTCCGAGAAGTTGCGGCGCGCCACCGCGCGCGAGAGCGCCGGCACGATGGAGAGCGCCAGGGCGTTGGACATGGAGATCGGGACGTTGGTCAGCAGGTGGTACTTGCCGGAGAATTCGCCCCAGAGGAGCTTGTACTGATCGTAGATGCCTGCCGAGCTCGTGTAGTGGCCGAACAGGCTGTTGTCGAAGATGATGCTGACGTTGTAGACGCCGGTGTTCAGAATGATTGGAATGGCCGTGACGAGCAGACACTTCATGAGGTAGGGATATCCCTCCAGCTGCTTCGAGCGGTCGCGGCGCACGTTCTTCCGGATCACGCGCCGGTAGGCCAGGTACAGCAGGGCGCAGAACACGAAGGCGATAAAGGCGCCCGCTCCCGTGCCGATGGTGCCGCCCGCGGCGCCCCAGGAGACCGCCTGGTTGCTGGTGCTGTAGAGCTCGTCCAGGCCACGGCCGTAGGCAAAGAGCGAAATGGCCGCGGTCACGCTGACGATGGCGTTCAGAAACTGTTCCAGGACCTGCGAGATCGCCGTGGGCACCATGGAGCCCATGCCCTGGAAATAGCCGCGCAGGACGCCCAGGAAGGCCATGATGAAGATCGTGGGCGCCAGGGTCATGATGGCGATCCGGGCCTCAGGCATGTTCTGCATCTTCACGGCCAGGAAGTCCGCGCCGAAGAACATCACCGCGGCGGCTGCCGTGCCGGCGATCAGGGCGAACACCATGGAGACGCGCAGGATGCGCTGGGCGTTCTTGTACTGGTGCAGGGCCATGCGCTCCGAGACGAGTTTGGACACCGCCGTCGGCAGGCTGTAGCTCGAGAGCAGCAGGCAGATGAAGTAGACGTTGTAGGCCGTGGAATACACCCCGATGCCGTCCGACCCGATGGCGTTGGTCATCGGGATGCGGTACAGCAGGCCGATCAGCCGGCTGACGATCGAGGCGATGGCCAGGATGCTGCCCTGCACTAAAAAGTTGGAGGAATTCTTTTCTTTGCTCATGTGGTTCTCTATTCCGCCGCGCGGTCCCGGAACGCGGCCGCGGCGGCTGTTTTTGGTTTCGATGCGCCCCCTGCGGGGCGGTCCGGACGGGTTACGGCTCGATTTTCAGATACTCCCTGCGGCTGTTCGGCACGACGCAGAACCACGTTTTTCCGGGCGTCAGGTGGATCTCGTTGCCGTCGAGGTCGTAGTAGTGGGTCACGCCCCACTCGAAGGAGCGCGACCAGGTGATCGGGATGTACTTCCCGTTCGTGAAGTAGTATCCGTCTCCCGTTCCGTCCAGGGTGATGTTCAGGTAATCCGTCTGGTCGTAGTTCGACACCGTGTGGTAGGTCACGACGATGTTGTTGACGGCCACCTGCTTATTGTCGTTCTGGTCGATATGCTTCCGGTCGAACTGATAGCGGTAATAGAGGTCTTTTTCCTTATCGTACACGAAGTACGGCTTGTTGATCCGGTAGCCGATGGAGATCTTCGAGGCGGGTTCTCCCTCTGCCACGGTGGGGTTGATCGTTTCCCCGCTGTAGTCAAAGGCGAAGGGAACGAAGCCGTCCGGGATCTTCGTGTCGTACTCGAATTTCGCGATGCCCTTGTTGATGAGGGCCCCCGACGTAAAGAGGTTGTGCGGGGACTTTTTCTCGTTCGTGCGGAAGTAGTAGGGATCGTAGCGTCCCATCGTGCCGTCCATGCGCTGGATGTGCGGCATCTCCAGATACGGGACGGCAAAAAGGGCCTTGCCGTTGTGCACGAAGATGCACTGAAGGGAACTCTGAATCAGCACGAAAAACGTGCGTGCGCTCCGAATCGAACCGATCTTGGGAATGTCGTCGTAGTGGCCGTCCGGATAGATGGCCAGAAGGCGCACCGAGCCTCCGGCGATGGGGCACTCGAAAACCACCTCCGCGGAGCTGACGCCGGCCTGCGGCAGGGCCGCCTCCACGTTGTTGATGATGACGCCGACGGCGCGGCGGTTTCCCTGCTCCTCCGGCACGGGCAGGCCGGTGAAATAGCTGTACATCTGTCCCGCGGGCAGGGCGGGCACCGTCTCCTCCGGCTCCGCCGTCTCCGGCTGTGTGGTGACCGGCTCCGACTCCGTCTCGATGATGACCGTGGGCGCCGGCGCCGTGGAGGCGGGCGCCTCCGTCGCGGGCTCCGTTGTCTCCGGGGCCTGTCTCTTCTGACAGCCGGCCGTCAGGCACAGGAGCATGACCAGCACCAGAAGTCCGGCGATCCATCTTTTTTTCATTCCTTACCTCCCGGCCGCATCCGGCCGCACAGGCCGCGCGGACCGTCCCGCGCGTCTGCTTCGATCACATTTTTCCGTTTCCGATGATCCGCATCCGCGGTGGAAACGTTCAGTCCCGCGTGATTCCGAGGGCCTGCAGCACGGCCTCCTGCTTCTCTTCCATGACCGCGCGCTCCTCTTCCGTCTCGTGGTCGTATCCCATGAGGTGGAAGGCGCTGTGGGCCACCAGGAAGGCGAACTCGCGCTCCTCGCTGTGTCCGTAAGCCGCGGCCTGTTCCTTCACGTGCTCCGCGGAGATGATGATGTCTCCCAGCAGGAGCTCTCCCGTCTCGGGGGAGAACAGGTCGTCGTCCTCCTCCAGCTGCGAGAAGTCCCCGGGGGCGGGGTACTCCGCCATCGGGAAACTCAGCACGTCCGTCGCGGCGTCGATCTCTCTGTATTCGCGGTTGATCTCCCGGATGGAGGCGTCGTCCGTGACGATGAGGCTGACCTCGGTCTCGAAGGGGAAGTCCTCCGCGTCCAGGGCCGCCTCGAGCACGCGGGAAGCCAGGGCTTCCTCATCCGCGATCTCAAGAGCCAGGTCGGTCTCTCTCTCATAGCGAAGCGTCATCTTCTGCGGTCCTTTCTCTGCGGGGCGTTTTCGGGCTTTTTGTTCTTTTCCTCTTTGGCCTGGTAGGCCTCGAAGGCGGCGATGATGTCCTTGACCAGCTGGTGGCGCACCACGTCGCGGCCGGTCAGATGGAGGACGCCGACGCCCTCCACGTCCTTTAAGATCTGGGCGCATTTCTCCAGACCGGAACTCACGTCCTTTAAGTCGATCTGCGTGATGTCGCCCGTGACGATCATCTTGGAGCCTTCGCCCAGGCGCGTGAGCACCATGAAAAGCTGCTCCAGACTCGCGTTCTGGCTCTCGTCCATGATAACCATGCAGTTCGAAAGCGTGCGTCCGCGCATATAGGCCAGGGGCGCCACTTCGATGATGCCGCGCTCCAGACAGGTGCGGAATTTCTCTTCTCCCATCATCTCGAAGAGGCCGTCGTAGAGGGGCCGCAGGTACGGGTCCACCTTGCTCTGCAGGTCTCCCGGAAGGAAGCCGAGGTGCTCGCCCGCTTCGACCGCGGGGCGCGTCAGAATGATGCGGGAGATCTCCTCCCGCTTGAGGGCCTCCACCGCGGTGGCAATGGCCAGATACGTCTTTCCGGTGCCGGCCGGGCCGATGCAGACGGTGACGGTGTTCCCGCGGATAGCGTCCACATAGCGGCGCTGGCCGATCGTGCGCGCCCGCACGGGCTTGCCGCGGTACGTCAGGGTGATGACGTCCTGCATGACGGCCAGGGCCTCTTTTTCCTCTCCGTCCTGCGTCAGTTCAAGCGCCTGGCGGAAGGTGAGCTCGTTGAGGGCCATGCCCTTCTTCTGCATCTCGCGGGCGGTCTCGAGGGCCCGCGCCGCGCGCTCCGCGTCCTCCTCTTTGGAGGCAAGGATCCGGACGCCCTTCTCCGAGCCGACCACGGTCACGGGGACCGTCTTCTCCAGAATCCGGATGAGCTGGTCGAAGGGGCCGAAGACCGCCTTCATCTCCTCTGCGCTGTCAAATACAAGTTCCTTCGTGAACAAACTGTTCTCCTTCTTTTCACGGCAGACCTGCCGAATCTTATACGAAAACCATTATATCAGTAACGTTCCCGTTCGTAAAGCGAAAAGCGGCCCGTTTTCACTATGTTTTGCGTACAAAAAATGACGGGACACAACATATTGTGCCTCGTCAGAATTTCCTGTTTCCGCAGGCGGTCCAACGGCTCTGCGGTGTATGTATTTCGCCCGGGTCACGCGGTTTCTTACGCAGTTTCTCACGCGCCGGTCCCTACACCATCCTGCGAAGGAGGACCCAGCGGTTATCCTTGCCGCAGCGCAGCTCGAAGATGGCGCGGCGGTCCCCCAGGTAAGAAACGCAGTCGTAATAGGAGCCGAAAAAATCGTCCCGCTTTTTCAGGCTCCGCTCGATCTTAAGCGTCCGGGTCTCTCCATCCTCGTCGATGAAGCGCACCCAGCGAAGTTCGTTCTCTCCCTGCTTCGATACGTTTAAGTTGACCTGACAGGGAGTGACATACACGTCCTCCCTCTGCACTGCTGTTCCCTCCTCAGACGTCTGCCACAAATAGAACATCTGTTCGATTTCATTGTACCGCCGGAGGGGGCGTTTGTCAAGTGTCACGCCAGTGTCAAAATCTCCGCGAGATCGCGGACAAGATACGTCTCGGTCCCGTCGGGCTGCGCGACGCTCTTCTCCGGAACATACAGAATGCTCTGAATGCCGGCGCGGTTCGCGAACGCGACGTCCATGATGCGGTCACCGACGTAGACGGCCGCCGCAGGGTCCAGTCCGTGCTTTTCCATCAGGAACTGCAGGGAGGCAGGGTCCGGCTTGCGGGGGAAACCGTCTTCCGCCGTGATGATGTCTTCGAAAAGATCCAAGATCCCGTTGTTCTTCAAAATGACATGCGAGGAGGAGCCGCGGTGGGTGATCACGAAGTGCCTGGCGCCGCGCTCCCGGAGGGCCTCCAGCGTCTCGCGGGCATGAGGCATGAGACCGATCAGGTGCAGCCGGCTCTCTTCGATCCCCACGTGCGTGTCGCGGGCAGAATCGTACGAAACGCCCGTCTCCTGCTCCGTTTTCTCAAGATACTGCTTCATGGAGCCGGCGATGCACTCCCACAGAACGACGTCCGGATCAAGCGCCACGCCGAACTTTCGGTACGCCATGCACAGACTCGAAACGATGACGCCGTACGAGTCCAGCAGGGTCCCATCCAGATCCCAGAAAAAAGCAGAAAACGACATGCAGACATTCCTCCCGAAAAAGCAGGTGCGCCGCGCGGGCGCATGAGGAGAAGCAGCGCCTTGAAACAACAAGGATAGAATCATGTTACCGCCTCGCGGGGATTTCGTCAATCACAGGCGAGGGCGAAGAAATCAGGAACCGTCTTCTTTTCCGAAACAATGCGCCGCGGCAAAAGACGCTGACATGAAATGCGATATCAACGGCAAGGCATGATTCCGGCAGGAATGGGAGAAAAAACGAGGACATAAAAGGGGCGCGGCCTTCAAAGAGACCGCGCCCGCATGGAGAAGGGGAAAACAATACATGGTACCGTGCTGAATTAAGAACCAGTGGTGTTGGAAAACGATGCGTTACACGATCAGTTCCCGGATCTTGTCCAGGAAGGCCTCCTCGCCGAAGGTGTTGATCTTGAAGAACATGGCCTGGCTGCCTCCGGACGCGATCGCGGACAGGATGATGGCCCCGCTCGGTCCCTGGAACAGGGTGACCGAAAGACTCACGCGGTTGCCGCCCAGCCAGCTGTAGCGCTCAAAAACACGGACGCTGCAGCGGACGTCTCCGTCACGAAAATCGCTTTTATCCTCCAGGGATGCGGAGACGCTGCCTCCCAGAATGCCGCTTTCGATCCGGTGAAGGATCACGTCAAAATTCCCGTACACGGGCATCTCAAGTTTTGCCATGCTGTATCACCTCACAAAACAGTCAGTGTCAAAAATCAAAATCACCGTCGCCGTCGTCCTCAAAATCAATGTCGTCATCGTCGCCGTCGACATCGTAGAACCTGCGGCGCTTTTTCTCGTCATCCGAAAGGAATTCGATCCGGAGACCTTCCTCGAAGGAATCGATCTTTCCGTCGCGGTTCCAGTCAAACAGCTCGTCAAGCGAATCTCTGACGTCTCTTTCCCACAAACTCATACTGTCCTCCTTTGGGGCAGCGCGGACGTATCCGCCGTGCGGGGCCCGTGGGCCCATTTCTCTTGTTGGCATCAGCATACCACATACTGAGGGTCATATAAAGGACTCTGTCTCAGAAAACACGGCACCTAATACCGCACGGACGGAGAAATAAAAACGGCGCTGCCCCAAGGGACCGCACCGTTTCGTCATTCATTCCGGCCGAAAGCCGGGCAGTAAGCAAATGAGAATTAGTACTTGCGCTTTCTCGCAGCCTCAGACTTCTTCTTGCGTCTGACGCTGGGCTTCTCGTAATGCTCTCTCTTGCGAATCTCCTGCTGGATGCCGGCCTTCGCACAGTTTCTCTTGAAACGGCGCAGAGCGCTGTCCAGACTCTCGTTCTCTTTTACGATTACGTTCGACATTCTCTTCTTCCCTCCCTCCAGCTTTGGATTGTGCGCCTCGCTGAAATGGGTTCGCGCATAGCACTATTGCCAGTATATCACGATTTTCCGGCACGTCAACCGGAATTTGCCGCGAAAAGGCGCGGATTCGCGGACTTCCGAAAGGGACGCTGCGGACCCGGAAACGGTCAGGCGCCCAGCTGCGTTTTGGCGACTTCCGCGGCCTTTGCCAGAGCCGCGTCCACGCCGGCGGGATCCTTTCCTCCGGCCTGGGCCATGTTCGGACGGCCGCCGCCGCCACCGCCCACGAGGCCTGCCACGGCCTTGATGAGGTTCCCGGCGTGCGCACCGGCCTTCACGGCGCCCTCGGTCGCGGCCGCCATCAGGTTGACGCGGCCGTCCTGGACGCTCGCCAGCACGATGACGCTCTCGCCCAGCTTTTCGCGCAGGGTATCGCCCAGTTCGCGCAGGCCGTTCATGTCGGCGCCCTCGACGCGGGTGCACAGGACCTTGAAACCGTTCACGTCCGCGGCGCTCTGCGTCACGTCGCCCAGGGAACTCTGGGCCATCTTGCTCTTTAAGCTCTCGTTCTCGGAGCGGGTCTCTTTAAGTTCGGTCTGGAGCTTCTTCACGTGCTCCAGAATGCCTGCGGGATTGGTGCGCAGGGCACCGGCGATCTCCGCCAGCTGCTCCTCCAGTCCGCGGTAGTAGGCGCGCACATGATCCCCGGTGATGGCCTCGATGCGGCGCACGCCGGCGGCCACGCCGCTCTCGGACAGGATCTTGAAGGCACCGATCTCTCCGGTGTTCTTCACGTGCGTACCGCCGCAAAGTTCCACAGAGAAGTCGCCCATCTTCACGACGCGGACCTCATCCCCGTACTTCTCTCCGAACAGGGCCATGGCGCCGCTCTTCTTGGCCTCCTCGATGCCCATGACGGCCGTATCCACGGCCAGGCCCTCGGAGATCTTGCGGCTGACCAGATCCTCCACGCGGGCGATCTCTTCCGCGGTCATGGCCTGGTAGTGCGAGAAGTCGAAGCGGGTGCGCTCGTCGTCCTGATAGGAGCCCTTCTGCTCCACGTGAGTGCCCAACACTTCGCGCAGGGCTTTCTGCATCAGGTGCGTGGCGCTGTGGTTGCGGCAGGTATCCGTGCGCTCCGCGGAATCGACCGACAGATGCGCCATCTCGCCCTTCTGAAGCATGCCGCGGATGACGCGGCCGATGTGGGCCGTCTTGCCGCCGGAGACGTGCTCGGTCCGGTCCACGATCATGGCGCCGGACGCGGTCTCGATGGTGCCGCGGTCGCCGACCTGGCCGCCCATCGTTCCGTAAAACGGGGTCTTTCCGGTGATCACGGCTGCCTTCATGCCGTCGGTCACGGCGTCGGTGATCTCGTCTCCCTCCGCCTCGTCAAGGCGCACCAGGTAGAGGATCTCGCTGTCGTCCGTCAGGCTGTTATAGCCGGTGAACTCCGTGGTCACGGCGGGGTCCATATCGTCGTAGACGGTCGCTGCGGCGCCGCTCATGCTGGTCTTGATCCAGGTGCCCTTCGATTTCTCGCGGGCCGCGGCGCGGGCCGCCTCAAAGCCCTCTTCGTCCACGGACAGACCGTTCTCTTCCAGAACGTCCTTCGTGGAGTCGATCGGGAATCCGTAGGTGTCGTACAGGAGGAAGGCGTCGTCTCCGGAGAGAACAGTTTTGCCTTCCGCGCGGAGCTTCTCCTGCATGCCGGAGAGGATCTCGAGACCCTGGTCGATGGTCTTCTCGAAGCGCTCCTCCTCCAGAGCGATGTTGTTCATGATGAACTCGCGCTTCTCCTCCAGCTCCGGATAGCCGTCGCGGGAACCTTCGATCACGTGATCCGCGAGTTTGGTCAGGAACGCGTCGCGGATGCCGAGCTTGCGGCCCTGGCGGATCGCGCGGCGGATCAGACGGCGCAGCACGTAGCCGCGGCCCTCGTTGGTGGGCATGATGCCGTCGGAGATCATGAAGGTCGTGGAGCGGATGTGGTCGGTGATGATGCGCACGGAGACGTCAGTCTCGTGATCGACGCCGTAGGTGCAGCCGGCCAGCGTGCAGACCTCGTCGCGCAGGGAACGGATGGTGTCCACGTCAAAGAGGGATTCCACGTCCTGCACGGCAACGGCAAGGCGCTCCAGGCCCATGCCGGTGTCGATGTTCTTCTGCTCGAGCTCCGTGTAGTTGCCGTGGCCGTCGTTGTTGAACTGTGAGAAGACGACGTTCCAGACTTCCATGAAGCGGTCGCCCTCGCCGCCCATGACGTCTTCCGGACCGCGGCTCCACTTCTCTCCGCGGTCGTAGTAGATCTCGGTGCAGGGGCCGCAGGGGCCGGAGCCGTGCTCCCAGAAGTTGTCCTCCTTGCCGAAACGATAGATCCGATCGGCGGGAATGCCGATCTCCTCGTGCCAGATGTTCCACGCCTCGTCATCGTCCTGATAGACGGAGGGATACAGCCTGTCCGGATCCATGCCCACCCAGTCGGGAGAAGTGAAAAACTCCCAGGCCCAGGCAATTGCCTCGTGCTTGAAGTAATCCCCGA
>JAFRUR010000074.1 GCA_017438775.1 Lachnospiraceae bacterium
ATATCTTGTGTTATAGTAGCCACAACGGAAGACCTCCTTATGTTGTGTGTTGTGTTTGTGGGAAAACTAACTATAACACAAGGATGGCTCTTCCGTTTTTTTATTTAAGTGCTGTGTAACACATGTATTGTAATCCTACAAAGCAAAAGCGGCCGGCGGTTTTTGGCAAAAACCGGAACAAAAAACAAATACCGGCCCGCACAGGGCGGGCCGGATGCGGTCGAACAGGTGCCGGAATACGGCGCTCTTACCGGAAGTTCCGGACGAACGAGATAAAGGAGATGGGCAGCAGGATGATTCCTCCGATCAGCATGAGGATACCCATGATGCCCACGTCGCCGTGGATGTCCGCGGGGTTGGCAGGGTTGTAGTAGATTTTGACGTTCTTGCCCGGATTGTAGGAAGAGGCGTAGGTGTCCAGACGC
The DNA here is from genome assembly GCA_017438775.1 of Lachnospiraceae bacterium. Classification (GTDB taxonomy): domain Bacteria; phylum Bacillota; class Clostridia; order Lachnospirales; family Lachnospiraceae; genus RUG11204. The sequence continues at coordinate 426 of JAFRUR010000074.1, forward strand.
ATGTTGGTATAGGTCTTCCCGTCCACGGTGTAGGTCACGTAGACTTCGTGATCGATTTCGCGGCGGTTGTCGGAATCATAGCCTTTGTCGATCGTCTCGATTCGCTCGATGGTGGCGGTGGTGGTCTTGAAGCCCTTCGTCTGGAAGAAACTCAGGTAAGCACCGATCGCGATCAGGCCGATGCCCATGACCAGCAGGATGACGGCGGAAAGTCCGCGTCCGGCTTTTCTCATATCATATCCTCCTCCGGCGCGGACTGTGTCTTTTCGGATGGCTGCCGCGCTCCGCCACCATTATACCGGATTTCGGACCGGTTGCAAGCATATCTTTCCCGCGTGAATATGGAAGGAAGGATAAACGGCGGGATCGTATGACGAAAGGGGGATTGACACCGTCAGTTAGTCGTGCTAAACTTTCCTGTGGTTAGAAACTTCTAACTGTTTGCCCGGCGGCCCGGCCGCCATTTCGTTTCCGGATTGGTTAGTCGATGCTATCCGGAGGGAGGAGAGAATGATGCCTCTGATGCTGGCAAGTCCCGGAGAGACCTGCACCATCCGCCGCGTGGGCGGAAGCGAGCAGCTGCGGCTGCATATCGAGGAGATGGGTTTCGTGCCCGGCTCCGAAGTGACGGTGGTCAATTCCATGGGAGGGAATCTGATCGTAAACGTCAAGAACACGCGCATTGCGCTCAGCCGCGAGATGGCTGGGAAGATCTTTATTTAAAAGAGGAGGAACACGATGACGCTGCGGGAAGCATCCATCGGCTCCACGGTCAAGGTCGTGAAGCTGACCGGCACCGGCGCGGTCAAACGCCGGATCATGGACATGGGGATCACCAAGGGAGTGGAGATCTATGTGCGCAAGGTGGCGCCGCTGGGAGATCCGGTGGAAGTCACGGTGCGCGGGTATGAGCTGTCTCTGCGCAAGGCCGATGCGCAGATGGTCGAGGTGGAATAAGGCCCCTCGCCGCGGCGGGAGGCCGTTTTTCCGGCATAAAGGTTAGCTGGAACAAACCATCGGCTTCCCCTGCCCATGAGGACAAAACGCGGCAGACGCCGGCTCCGCATATGCGCGGACCGGAGCGGACCTGTCCGGGAAAACGATACGAACAAAAAAAGAAGAGAGGATACAGATATGGCGATCAAGATCGCGCTGGCCGGCAACCCCAACAGCGGAAAGACGACGCTGTTCAACGCCCTGACGGGTGCGAACCAGTTCGTCGGCAACTGGCCCGGCGTCACGGTGGAGAAAAAAGAAGGAAAACTCAAGGGACATGCGGACGTGGTCCTGACGGACCTGCCCGGAATCTACTCGCTGTCCCCCTACACGCTGGAAGAGGTCGTGGCGCGCAACTACATTCTGAATGAAAAACCCGATGCGATCCTGAACATCGTGGACGGCACCAACCTGGAGCGCAACCTCTATCTGAGCACGCAGCTGCTGGAACTGGGCATCCCCGTGGTGATGGCCGTCAACATGGCCGATGTCCTGGAGAAGAACGGCGACGTCGTGGACCTCGGGCGCCTGAAGAAAGAGATGGGCTGCGAAGCCGTGCAAATCTCCGCTCTGAAGGGCACGGGCGTGCAGGAAGCGGCGGACCTCGTCGTGAAGCTCGCGAAGGCCGGGGCGGCGCAGAAGGCCGTGCACCGCTACAGCGAAAAGATCAAGACCGCTCTGAGCGCGATCGAAAACCGGCTCGGGGAAGTGCCCGCGGATCTGCGCCGCTTCTACGCCATCAAGGTTTTTGAACGCGACGAGAAGATCCTCGAGAGCCTGAAGCAGAAGCCCGATGCGGAGCAGATCATTGCCGGGGTGGAAAAAGCCCTGGACGACGATGCGGAGAGCATCATCGCCAACGAGCGCTACAACTACATCACCGGCATGATCCATGACTGCCTGGTGAAGAAGAGCGCGGGCAAAGAGTCGATCTCCGACAAGATCGACAAGGTGGTCACGAACCGCATCCTGGCCCTTCCGATCTTCGCCCTGATCATGTTCATCGTGTACTACGTGTCTGTCACCACGGTGGGCTCCTGGGCGACCGACTGGGCCAACGACGGCGTCTTCGGCGACGGCTGGCATCTGACCGGCGCCAAAGCGTATGAGGAAGTCGACGAAGAGTACGGCGGCGCGATGGATATCATCGGCGCCTACGCGGACGAGTACGGCAGCGAAGAACTGGCGGCCCTCCTGGACGACGAAGCTGAAGAATACGACGGCGCGGCGGCCGTGGAAGCGGTCCGCGGACTGCTGAATGAGGTCCCGAAGGACGCGAAGGTCACCTTCACCGTGGAGGACGAGGAGACCCTGGAGCCCGAGGAGATCACGGCCGGCTGGGCGGACCTTGACGAGGCTGTCACGACCATGGTGAAGTATCAGGGCGAGGCTCCGGACCCCGCCGATTACGGCGTCTGGGTCCCCGGCATCCCGGTCCTGATCGAAGGCCTGCTCGATAAGATCGGCTGCGGCGACGTCCTCAAGGGCCTGATCCTGGACGGCATCGTGGCCGGCGTCGGCGCGGTGCTCGGCTTCGTGCCCCAGATCCTGATCCTGTTCATTTTCCTGGCGTTCCTCGAGAACTGCGGCTACATGGCCCGCATCGCCTTCATCATGGACCGCATTTTCCGGCGCTTCGGCCTGTCCGGCAAGAGCTTCATCCCGATCCTGATCGGCACGGGCTGCGGCATCCCGGGCATCATGGCCTCGCGCACCATCGAAAACGAGCGCGACCGCCGCATGACCATCATGACGACCACCTTCATCCCCTGCGGCGCGAAGCTCCCGTTCATCGGCATGGTGGCCGGCGCGATCTTCGGCGGCGCCTGGTGGGTGGCTCCCAGCGCGTACTTCCTGGGCATTGCGGCCATCATCTGCTCCGGCATCATCCTGAAGAAGACGAAGCTCTTCGCGGGCGATCCGGCGCCTTTCGTCATGGAACTCCCGGCCTACCACTGGCCGACCGTCGGTTCCGTGCTGCGCAGCATGTGGGAGCGCGGCTGGTCCTTCATTAAGAAGGCCGGTACCATCATCCTGCTTTCCACGATCGTGATCTGGTTCGGCACCTTCTTCGGCTTCACGCCGGACGGCTTCCGGATGCTGGCTGAGGACGAGATCGAAATGAGCATCCTGGCAAAGGTCGGCAGCGCCATCGCCTGGATCTTTGCCCCGCTGGGCTTCGGCACCTGGCAGGCCACCGTGGCCTCCATCACCGGCCTGGTCGCGAAGGAGAACATCGTCGGCACCATGGGCATCGTCTTCGGTACGGGCGAAGGGACCACCTGGCAGAACATCGCGGCGCAGTTCACGTCCATCTCCGGCTATGCCTTCCTGGCGTTCAACCTTCTGTGCGCGCCGTGCTTCGCAGCCATGGGTGCCATCAAGCGCGAGATGAACAGCCGCAGGTGGTTCTGGATCGCCTTCGGGTACCAGATGATCTTTGCCTGGCTGGTGGGCCTGTGCGTGAACCAGATCGGCGGAATGTTCACCGGCGCCGGTTTCGGCATCTTCACGGTGATCGCCATCGCCGCTGCGGTCTGCTTCTTCTTCCTCCTGTTCCGTCCGGAGAAGAAGGTGCAGGGCTGAGAACGGACACAGCGTCCGGCATCTGTCTGAGACGAGCGCTCCTCAAGGCGCGCCCTCGGCAGGGCCGTGCGGACATCTGGGAACTGCAGGTTTCTGTGGTCAGCCCGGACCGTATGTGATATGATGTTCCGGGAAGCTCCTTCGGGTGCTTCCCGGAACTTTTGAGAAAGAGAGGAGAGGCGTATGGCCTGGATCGCCGCCAATGCGGGAAACATCATCGTGACCGCCGTGCTGGTGCTCGTCGTGGGCCTGGTCGTGCGCGGAATGATCCGCGACCGGCTGGCCGGAAGGCATATCTGCGGCGGGGACTGCGGAAACTGCGGCTCGGCCTGCAGCTATCCGAATCCCGAAGCCCGGGCCGCGGCCCTGGACAAAGACGTGAAGCTGCACGAGAAGCGGTTCGCGGAGTTTCAGAAAAAACGGAAAAAAGGCACCTGAGAGGCGGGGCGGAAGGCGCCCGGCCTCTTTCTGTTTTGCGAAAAATGTGCTATACTGTGTGCGGCCGCGCTTCGGGGGGAGAAACCTTCCCCGGTGCGGGAAAGGCCGCGGCAGCGGCGCGCGGGAAAACCCGCCCTGTGAAAAAACCACGGCGCGTCCGGTGACCGTCGGCCGGGCGCGGCATCAATGAAAAATAAGGAGAGACGCATGGAAAACTGGAAATTCAGCGAAATCAGGTATGTCCGCCCGAATGCGGAGGAGGTCACGGCAAAGCTGCGCGGCTTCCGCGACAGCATCGCCGGCGCAAAGGACGGGCAGGAAGTGGTGGACTGCATCCTCGCCATGGAGAAGGAACTTGCGCCCTTCAACGACATGATCTCTTACGCGTACATTCAGAACACCCTGAACACGCAGGACGAATTCTACGAGAAGGAAGTGGCCTGGATCGACGAGGCCATGCCCGTCATGCAGCCGGAATTCCTGGCCGTTTCCGCCGCAGTGGAGGCGAGCCCCTTCCGCCCCTATGTGGAGGAAAAACTGGGTCACCAGTATTTCGTGCAGTCCGAGCTGCAGAAAAAGAGTTTCTGCGAGGCCAACATCCCGCTGATGCAGCGCGAGGCGGAGCTGACCACGGAGTACCAGAAGCTGATGGCCGGCTGCGCGATCGAGTTCCAGGGCCAGACCCTCAACCTCTACGGCATCCAGAAGTACTTTGAGCACGAGGACCGCGCGGTGCGCCGCGAGGCCGTCCGCCTCTATTCGGAGTTCTACGCGGGGCTGGAAGGGCGCCTGGAGGAGATCTGGGACGAGCTCATCCACCTGCGCGATCAGATGGGCAAGAACCTGGGCTTCGAAAACTTCATCCCGCTGGGATATCTGCGCCAGGGCCGCACGGACTACGGCGTGGAGGACGTGGCTTCCTTCCGCGAGCAGGTGCGGCGCGAGCTCGTTCCGCTGTGCCAGGAGCTTTACGAGGCGCAGGCGAAGCGCCTGGGTCTTGACGCCGTCTCCTTCTGCGACGAAAAGCGCGTCTTCCCGGACGGCAATGCGACGCCCGCCGGCGACGATGACTTCATGATCGAACAGGCTCGCAGAATGTACCACGCGATGAGCCCCGAGACCGCGGAGTTCATCGACTTCATGATCGGCCACGAGCTGATGGACCTCAAGAACAAGCCCGGCAAGGCGTCCACCGGCTACTGCACGGCCCTGCCCGGCCTTGAGGCGCCCTACGTGTTCTCCTGCTTCAACCAGACCATCTTCGACATGCAGGTGCTCACGCACGAGCTGGGCCACGCCTTCGCGTTCTACCGCGCGATGCGCCATCAGCCTCTCCAGGACTACGCCAACACCACCACGGATATCGCGGAGATCCACTCCATGAGCATGGAGCAGTTCGCCTATCCGTACGCGGAGCAGTTCTTCGGCGATGACGCGGACAAGTTCCGCTTCGCCCACCTGCAGGAAGCCATCACCTTCGTGCCCTTCGGCGTGGCCGTGGACGAGTATCAGCACATTTGCTACGCGAATCCGGACCTGACCCCGAAGGAGCGCACGCTGGAGTGGAAGAAACTGGAAGAGAAGTATATGCCCTGGCGCCGCTATGACGGAGATGAGTTCTTCGGCCGCGGCGGCTGGTGGTATCACAAACTCCACATTTTCCTGTATCCGTTCTACTACATCAACTACACGCTGACCACGATGGGGGCGATGGAGTTCCGCAAGAAGCATCTGGAGGATCCGGAGAACGCCTGGAAGGACTATCTGACCCTCTGCGACGTGGGCAGCAGCAAGTCCTATCTGGAGACCCTGGCCGCGGCGCATCTGACCAGCCCGTTCACGGAGGGCATGGTCGCGCGGGTGATCGCTCCGGTGAAAAAGACGCTCGAGGAACAGATGCAGAAATAAGGGCGTCCGGTTCTGTGCGGACATGGAGCCCGGCGGCGCATGCGGCCGGGAGGCAGACCGTGCGGCGTCTTCTGCAGCGGACCCTGCCGCGAAAGGAAGCACATGGACAGAAAGACGAAGCAGCTCCTCAAAAAGAGCGGCACCAAGAAGCAGCTGCGCGAGGCGATGCAGAAAAAGCGCGTGCGCGGGTTCCTGGGACAGAAGCTGGGGACCGTTTCGCACCGGAGCGCGAAGGCCTACGACCGAAACAGGCTGAAGCAGCAGCTGGACCGCGGGGAGGAGTAAGCGCCGCGGGATGCGGGAGTCCCGGCTTCCCGGACAGCGGGAAAGACCGGAAGGAAACATGACAGACAGCGGACCGGTCCCGCGGGACTGCGCCGCAGACAGGAGGTGCTTTTATGAAAGTGACATCGGCGGAAGCGAACAAGGTTCTGCGCGGACTGGAGGAAAAAATCGGAGTCCTTCTCGAAAAGGAAGGGAAGAGCTCGGTGTTCAACGCTGCTGTGGGCGAAGACCCGGAGATGCTGCGCCCCGCGTATGATTTCGCGGCGGTCCAGGAGGAACTGGAGGCGCTGCGCGCACGGGTGCGCGAGGTCCGGCACGCCATCAACGTGTTCAACGCCACGCATGAGCTCCCGGGCTTTCCGGGCCTCACGGTGGACCGCGCCCTGGTGCTGCTCCCTCAGCTGAACCAGGACAAGGCGCGCTACCGCGGGATGGCGTCCCGTCTGCCGCGCGAGCGCGTGGAATCCTTTGCGAGCCGCGGGACCATCATCGACTACCAGATCACCAATTACAGCACCGAGGAGGCGCAGGCCGCCTACGAGCGCACCGCGGAAAAACTCTCCGCCGTGCAGCTGGCACTGGACGCGGTCAACAGCTCGGAGACGTTCGAGATCTGATCTCCTGTGTCCGCGGCGCGTGACAGGGGCTCCGGGTTCGAAGCCGGGGCTCCTGCGCGGGCCGCGCATTGAAATGGTTTCGTTCGGAATGACTGCGTGCGGCGGCAGGCCGCGCGCTTTCCGGCACGGGACGAGGCAGCGCACTCCCTCCGGGGAATTCTATGAATTTTGCAGGTCCAAGGTCCTTCGTTATCCTGTTTTTTCTTTCTGTTATCGGTTATTCGTGGATGTTCAGGGTCCTGGAAAGCAAAGGATGATCAGCGCGCCCGCCCGGGCGAAAACTTCGGCGGCGGAAGTACGGTTATAAGCCGCCACCCCCATATCGGCTTTGGATGAGCGGCCCGCGTTGCGGGCCGTTTTTCTGTGCGGAAACGTGACCGTGCGGAGGCTTTCCGGCCGTTTAACGGCGCTTCGATTTATGACAAAAGACATAATTCGTTATGACAAATACTTAGTCAAACCGATTGACAAACCATTTGTCATTTGCTACTGTTAAGAAAAACGTAAGGTTTTGTCAAGAAAACGTTAAGGAGCCGACGCCCCGCGCCGGCGCTTTGTGCAGGAGTTTCCGCCGGTGTTTCGCCGGCGGTCAGGAAGGCGGATGCCGCAGGCATTGCCGGGAGGCAGATATGGCAGCGGAAAACCAGCAGGCGGAACAGCAGGAGATGATCCGCGTCATGACGCAGGCGCTTCCCCACCTGCGCAAAGAGCTCCATGTATAGCAGACGGAGCTCGCGGAAAAGGTGGGCGTCAGCCGCCAGATGATCTCGCTCATCGAGCGGGGGATTCAGCCGATGACCTGGACCCTGTTTCTCGCCATCGTGTTTTTCTTCAAGTCCAACAACGACTTCGTGGACGGAAAACGCAGGATTCTCAAGAAGTACCCCAATGTCGTGGAACAGATGCTGCTTCTGAACGACCGCATGAACCGCAGAACGGAGACAAAAGAATGATCGTAACAACCATCAGCCGCAATACGATCCACACCACCACGCTGCCGCAGAAGGTCACAGGCCAGTACTGGCTGTTCGAGATGACGGAAACGGGGCCGCAGCGCCTCATCAGCGTGGACGGCCTGCAGGAAGCCTGGATCCTGCGCTCCGGCCGCCGCGTGCACGCGGTGGACCGCGACGGGAACGTCATGAAGAACGCGGCGCTGTCCCCCCAGACCGTCACCGTGCTGGAGAAGGCGGACGGGGAGCGCGTGCTCGTTTTCGCGGAGCCCGTCACGGACGACCGCCTCGTCTTTTCCAAGTTCATCCCTTCCGGGGATATGGACATCACCATCGGGCGCGCCTCGCACAACGACATCTGTTTCACGAGCCAGGTCGTCTCCGGAGAGCACGCTGTCCTCTCGTGCCATGGCGGCATCTGGAGCATCGCGGACCGCGGCAGCACCAACGGGACCTTCGTGAATGAGGAGCGTGTCTCCTCGGCCGCGCTCGCGGTCGGCGACTGCATCTTCATCATGGGCCTCAAGATCGTGATCGGGAAGGGCTTCTTCGCGGTCAACGATCCCGACGGGCTGGTGCGCGTCTCGGAGCGCCTGCAGCGCTTCCGCCACCAGGTCGCGGCGGAGATCCCGGAAGAGGAGGAGTGGGACGCGGAGCCCTTGCAGCTCCCGTATTTCTCCCGCAGCCCGCGCTTCCTGCAGGAAGTGAAGACCGCGAAGATCAAGCTGGACACGCCGCCGCAGAGCCCGCTGGCGCAGGAACTGCCGTGGTTCCTCGTGATCGGCTCCTCGCTGGCCATGGGCATGATGTCCCTGATCACCCTGATCAGCGCGATCGCGGCGCACAACGTGACGTCCATGGCCATGGGCGGCAGCATGCTGCTCGGCACCGTCCTCCTGCCGATCATCACGAAGCGCTACGAAAAGAGCATGAAGAAGAAAAAGGAGGCCCTGCGGCAGACCAAGTACACCGCGTACCTGGAGCAGGTCCGCCGGCAGATCGCAGAGGAATCCGAGCGCCAGGAGCAGCTGCTCCACAAGAACCACGTGACCGTGGAGGAGTGCGCGGACCGGGTGCTGGAGGAGAAGCCCCAGCTCTGGGACCGCAGCGCGCGCCAGAACGATTTCCTGACTGTGCGCCTCGGCCTGGGCGAGCGGGAGCTCAACGCGGACGTCCAGGTCCCCGAGAAGAAGTTCACGCTTGAAGAGGACAACCTCGAAGAGGCCCTGTACAAGCTCGCGGATGCCCCGCGCCGCTTAAAGGACGTGCCCATCACCGTCTCCCTGAAGAAGTGCCGGACCCTCGGCCTGGTGAGCGCATCGGAGGCCGGCGGGCGTCTGATCCGCAACCTGATCGTCCAGCTGTCCGCGTTCTACGGCTATGATGAAGTCAAGCTGGTCTTCCTGATGGACCGCGAGCAGGCCCGCGGAGAATTCGAATTCGTCCGCTGGCTCCCGCACGTCTGGTCGGACGACCGGTCCCTGCGCATGATCGCGACGGACCACGACGAGGCGAAGCTCCTGTCCGCCGCGCTGGAAGGCTTCTTCACGGACCGCGCCGCGGCCGGGAACGAGCGCGACGACGACCCGTCGCCCTACTACGTCATCTTCGATCTCGCGCCCGAGACCTCCCGCTCCGCGGAGTTCCTGAAGGTCCTGCTGAAGGACCGGCCCGGCCTCGGCGCCAGCGTCGTCAGCATGGCGCCCACGTTCCAGCTCCTGCCCAAGGAGTGCTCGACCGTGATCGAGCTGAGCGGCGTGGAATCCGGCCGGATCTTCGAAAAGGACGTCGCGCCGCAGGACATCGTGACCTTCCGCCTGGACGCGGAGGCCTCCGCCCCGCCCATGGTCCTGTCCAAGCATCTGGCGAACGTGTTCCTCGACACGGAGGACACCAAGTACGTGATGCCGAAGATGGTCACCTTCCTGGAGATGTACGGGGTCGGCCGCATCGAGCACCTGAACCCCGATTCCCGCTGGAAGGAGAACGACCCGACCAAGAGCCTGAACGCGCCCGTCGGTGTGGATACGAGCGGCCGGCTGTTCAAGCTGGATCTGCATGAAAAGTTCCACGGCCCGCACGGCCTCGTGGCCGGCATGACCGGCTCCGGAAAGTCGGAGTTCATCATCACCTACATCCTCTCGATGGCCGTGAACTACCACCCCGATGAGGTCGCCTTCATCCTGATCGACTACAAGGGCGGCGGTCTGGCCGGCGCCTTCGTGGACGAGGACAAGGGCATCCGCCTGCCGCACGTGGCCGGCACGATCACCAACCTCGACGGCCCGAGCATCACGCGCTCCCTGATCTCCATCCAGTCGGAGCTGCGCCACCGCCAGGCGATCTTCAACGAGGCGAAGAAGGTGTCCAACGAGGGCACCATGGACATCTATAAGTATCAGAAACTGTTCCGCCGCGGCCTCGTGAAGGAGCCGCTGCCGCACCTCTTCATCATCTCGGACGAGTTCGCGGAGCTCAAGACCCAGCAGCCCGAGTTCATGGAGCAGCTGATCAGCGCGGCCCGCATCGGCCGAAGCCTGGGCGTGCACCTGATCCTCGCGACCCAGAAGCCGAGCGGCGTCGTGGACGACCAGATCTGGTCCAACAGCCGCTTCCGCGTCTGCCTGAAGGTGCAGGAGAAGGCGGACAGCATGGATATGATCAAGCGCCCGGATGCGGCCGCCCTCGCGGAGACCGGCCGGTTCTACCTGCAGGTCGGCTTCAACGAATTCTTCGATATGGGCCAGTCGGCCTGGTGCGGCGCCCCGTACGCCCCGTCGGAGCGTCCGGTCGTGGAAAAGGACAACAGCGTCCGCGTGATCGACACCCTGGGCCGCACCCGCACGGAGGTCAAGCCGCGCAATACCCACCTGACCGGAAACGAGGTCAAGCAGGTCGTGGCCCTGGTCAAGTACCTGTCCGACATCGCGGAGGAGGAGAACATCCACGAGCGTCAGCTCTGGCTCCCGCCCATCCCCGCTCAGATCTTCGTGGACCAGCTGGAAGAGAAGTACGGCTATCAGCCTGAGGCCTACCGGCTGAATCCGGTCCTCGGAGAATACGACGACCCGTTCAACCAGGAGCAGCACCTGCTGACCCTGCCCCTGTCCGACGAGGGCCACACCATCGTGTACGGCTCCACCGGCAGCGGCACGGAGGAACTCCTGGGCACCCTCACCTACTCGATCCTGCGCCATCACAGCGCGGAGGAGGTCCAGCTCTACATCATGGACTTCGGCGGAGAGACCCTGGGGGCCTTCCGCGCCGCGCCGCAGGTGGGCGACGTCATCTTCTCCACGGACGAGGAAAAGGTCGCCAACCTCTTCAAGATGCTGAAGAGCGAGTGCGCATCCCGCCGCAAGGCCTTCGCCCCGTACGGCGGCAACTACCGCGCGTATGTGGAGAAGAGCGGGGAGAAACCGCATGAGATCGTTGTGATGATCAACAACTACGCGGCCTTCTCCGACCTGTACGAGAACATGGAGGACGATCTGGCGTCCCTGACCCGCGAGTGCCGCAAGTACGGCATCTACTTCGTCATGACGGCCGCCGCGGGCAGTGCGGTCCGCTACCGCATGCAGCAGAACTTCAGCCAGATGCTGGTCCTGCAGATGAACGACCCTTCGGACTACGTCGCCATCCTCGGACAGACCGAGGGCATCACGCCGTCGCACCTGCCCGGACGCGGCATCCTGCGCCGCGGCCAGGTCTACGAGTTCCAGACCGCGCGTCCCGAGGACGCACCGGACGACATGGAGCTGTACCGCAGCTTCGCGGAGAAGCTGTCCGCGGAGGCGGAGGCGGCCGGCCTGAGCGCCCGCCGCGTGCCCGTCCTGCCGGAGACGGTCCTGCCAGAGCACGTGGAGGAGGAACTGACCGGGCCGGAGCACCTGCCGGTCGGCCTTGAGAAGGAGCAGCTCGGCATCGTCGCGATCGACGTGAAGAGCCCCGTCGTCTATCCGTTCTACGCGGAGAAGGCGTCCTCGCTGATCGACTTCACGGCGTCGGCCGCGAGCCTCCTCGCGCGGACGGGCGCGGACGTGACTGTCGTGGATCCCTCGGGCATGCTGCCCGACGGGCCGTACGACAGGATCACGGACGACCTCGACGATTTCGTGATCACACTTTTCATGGACGTCCTCACCCGCAACAACGAGTACAAGGACGCCGGGCTGGACGCCTCGGTCCTCGAGGCCTATGAGGAGAAGTACTACGTCATCTTCGGCATGAAGGCGCTGCAGGACAGGCTGTCGGAAGACGCGCTGGACAAGTTTAAGATCCTGCTCGAGAAGACGGAGAGCATCTACAAACTGCACTTTATCGTCGCCGAGGAGGTCGGCCAGGTCCGGAACTACTCCTTCCAGGGCTGGTTCCGCCGGCAGGTGCCGGGCGGGGACGGCGTCTGGGTCGGGAACGGCCTGTACGACCAGTACACGCTCAAGCTGGCGCAGTCGAAGACGACGTCCGAGACCGTCGGCCGTGACTTCGGCTACGTGGTGAGCGGCGGCCGCGAGCAGCTCGTGAAACTGGTCCGCGTTCCCGCGGAGGAAGAGCCCGCGTGGGGCGGAGAGGAGACCGTCACCGAAGAGGAGGAGGAAGCCGATGTATAAGGTACTGACAGAGGTGTACGTGCCCTCGGTGGGGGAGACGTTCGAGATCTACCTTCCGGCCGAGAGCCGGGTGAGCGAGGTGCTTCCCCTCATCCAGCAGGCCGTCGCGGAACTGACCGCCGGGGCCTTCCGCCCCAACGGGGAGGTCGTTCTCTGCGAGAGGGAGAGCGGCATGGTCTACAACATCAACATGACGGTGGAGGAGATCGGCCTGAAAAACGGGTCGCGCCTGATGATCGTCTGAAGCAGCAAACTTAAGGAGATGTAAAGGAGCAATAGGGCTCTTTGCATAAAACAACAAGGAGGGATCAATATGTCCAAAGTCATCCGCGTCGAGCCGGCCCGTCTGGAAGCAGCAGCCGGAAAGATCGACAACCAGGCAGCCGAGTACAGAAAGCTCTACGAGCAGCTGTACACCGAAGTGGACTCCATGTCCAGCGCGTGGCAGGGCGCCGACAATCTGGCCTTCACGAGCCAGATCGCGGGCTTCCGCGATGATTTCACCGCGATGTACACCCTGATGACGCAGTATGCGGAGTTCCTGAAGAACAGCGCCGCGGCCTACCGCGAGACGCAGCAGGAAGTCGTGTCCCAGGCGAAGAAGCTTGTCAACTGACGCCGCAGGAAAAGAAAGGAGAGCAAAGTCATGGCAGCAGACGGAATCCAAATCACTCTTGGCGAACTGACTCAGGTCGCCGGCAATATCCGCTCCCTGAACACCAGCCTGACGGCGTGCCTCGAGGAGTGCCGCTCCACGATGAACGCGCTTGCCCAGGACTGGTCGAGCGAGTCTTCCGAGACGATCCGCGCGAAGTTTAACGCGCACGCGGCTCATTTTGAGGAGTACCGCAACGTCATCGATTCGTACGCGAAGTTCCTGGACAGCACCGCGTCCGCGTACGAGGCAACGGAGAATTCCATCAACAGCAACGCGAACCTGTTTAAGTAAGCCGGGCCCTGCGTCCGGATGCGTCCGGGCGGGAGAGACCGGCTGCCCCGGGGACTATCCCCGCGCGTTTCGGGGCGCGGCTCATCGGTGCCGCGCCCCGGGGGAACGAATGGAGCGCAGACTATGGGAACGATCAAGGTTTCGCCGGATAAAATGAAAGCCGGCGCCAACAAAATCGAGAAGAATCTCAAGGAATTTGAGAAGGACTACAAACAGCTGACCGCACTGATCAACCGCAACGAAGCGGCCTTCGACCAGGCGACGCTGACCGCCATCAGGCAGTCCGTGGAAAAGATGGACAAGCAGTACAAGGACATGGTGTCCTATCTGGGCAAGGTCGTCACGGTCGCAAAAAATGTCGCGTCGGAGTACGAAAAGGCCAACGAGGCCGCCGGCAAGCGGATCTCCGCGATCACGATCTGAGGAGGTAGACATGACGAATTTTGCAAAGACGGCCATGGAAGCCACCGATGTGATTCGCCAGGCGATGGAGCAGACGGCGACGGGCAGTTCCGCCGCAGCCGGCAGCGGCGCCGCGGGAGCAGGCGTCGTCCAGGCGGACAAGGCGAGCGTGCAGACGGTCCGCATGTTCGTGGACGGCTACTGCAAGAAACTGGAACTCGACCTGAAGACGATCCAGTCCGGCGTGGACGCGGTCACCCAGAACTGGGAGTCCGACGTCTCTTCGCGGTTCGCGACGGAGTGCGCGAAGAAGATCACCGCGATGCGCCAGGAAAACAGCACCATCGACAAGAACATCAAGTCTTTCCTGGACCGATTCGTCGAGGCTTACGATTCGCAGGAGCATTTCATCCAGAACGCGGCGGAGCTTTTCAAGTAAACGCCGCCTGTTGAGGTACGGAGAAGATCATGGCAAATGTGATCACATCCCACACAAAGATTCCCGGCGTCCGGGACGATCTGAAGACGGCCGCGAGCCGGGTGCAGAAATCTTTCCGGGAACTGTCCGCCGCGGACTACGTCTCGAGAGGCGGCATGGCCCTGGCTGACAGGGCGCCGGTCATCCGGAAGATCTTCAATGAGGCGGAAGAGGCCCTCACGAAGGCCCACAGGTGCGCGAACGCGCTGGCCGGTGTCAAAAAGGTCCCGAAGGCCTCAAACGTCCCGTTTTCGGTGACGAGGTACACGCCGGGGAAGATCGTCCTGGATTCCAATCATGTGCAGTCCCACGTCACCGTCGTGAGAGATGCCGGACACCGGCTCGAGAACGACCGGCAGATCGTCATCGCCTGCCGGCGTGAGTTCGAGAATCTCAAGGTCACGGACCAGCTGGTGAGCACTCTGGACGTCGTCGACGCGATGTTCCCGGTCGGTGTGCTCGGAAAGGCGGCGCTGATCGCGTACGTCAAGGAAGAGGCCACGAAGCAGCTGTACACCGCGGCAGTCAAACTGGACATGCTTTCGTCGTACTTCCTGGAGGCCGCCCACGGGGTGATGGAAGGAGCGGCGCAGCTGAGCGAGGTGGAAGAGAAGGTCCGCAGATCGTTCTTCGAGGACAAGATCAGCCGGACCTCTCAGATCACGAAGGACAACAAGCCTTCCCAGAAGGAGATCAAGCAGGAGGTCGGCGAACTCGAGCGCATGCAGGCGGAGTACACCCTGATCTACGGCGCACCGAGCGCGGAGATCGCCGCGGAGATCCAGCGCCTGAAGAAGCTGATGGTGATCGAGGTCGAGGTGCCGCTCAAGGGACAGAAGACCAACTACACCTGCGGCTCCGCTTCGGGCAGCATGATCCTGGCCGCCCTGGGCGTGAACGTTTCGGAAGAGGACGTTTACGCCTACGCCGGCAGAGGAGGGTACAACCCGACCGGCGTGGAGCGGCTCAAGGACACCATCAACCATTTCCTGGGCTGCAAGGCCTACCGCGTCCAGCAGACTTACGGCTGGAGCGACCAGCAGTACATCAATCTGATCAAGAGCAGCCTGGAGAAAGGATATCCGGTCCAGGCGCTGATCCGCGCGAACAGCAAGCAGCCGCTCGGGTATTCCACGAAGGGGCATTACTTCGTGATCACCGGGATCTATCAGGACGACAAGGGCGTCTGGCGCGTGAAGATCAACGACCCGTGGTCCAAGAACGCCTACGGAAAGAAGCCGTCGCCCACCAATCACGATCTGACCATCGAGCAGCTGCGCAAGCTCAACAACGCGCACAGCGCGAACCTGATCGTCGCGACGAGTGCGAGCGCGAAGGGATAAGGTCCGGCAGAAACGGCCGGACCGGAGGCGTCCGGGCGGGGTCCCGGCGCGCACATAAGGATCGGAAGCAGGACGGAGGCAGTCATGCAGGAAGAACTGAGGAAACTGATCGAAGAGAACCGCCGTGTCATGGAGGAAATCATCTCCTACGGCTCGCTCCCGCTGGGGGAGGAGAGCGCGGACGGGATGACGGCCCGCGTCGTCTCGGAGGAATTCCGCACCCTCGAAGACCTCCGCGCCTACCTGTGCGGGATCTATACGCCGGAGGAGGCGGAGCGCCTTCTCACGGACGGCGATATCGGCGGCCCGCAGTACATCGAGAAAGACGGACAGCTCTGGTACGATCTGCAGTGGATAATCGGCGGAGCGCCGTGCCCGTGGAAGAGCTGGACCGCGGAGCCGGAGAAACTTCCGGCGGATGGGGAGCGCGCGGATATCACCGTCCGCGTGATCTTCGACACCGGGGAGCCGGATCCGGACGAAGAGGAAGAGGAGCTGACGGGCACCTATCACCTGACCGCTGTCAGGACGGATGCGGGCTGGCGCCTCGAGAAGATGGCCGACACCCCGGACGAGTGGCTCGTCACGTATGAGGATGAGGAGACGGCGGAAGAAGCGCCGGAGGAAGAAGAGGCAGCCGGGGAAGAATTGCCGGAGGCGGACGAGGAAGCATAACACCGGAGGGGGGCCGCAGCGGCGCCCCGACCCGCAGAAAAGGCGGAAGAGCGTGACATGAGCGATCTGGATATCAGAACTGCACAGTCGATCGAGAACACGCAGACCGTGCTGAAGGACTGCGCCGCGAAGATCGGCATCGATCTGACGGCCCTGACGGGGCTGCGCGCGGTGTGCAAGGCTTCCCCTGTTCTGTCGCAGGAGGCGGATAAGATCCGGAAACTGTTCCGGGAGATCGACGAGGACCTGAAAAAAGCCGCCTCGGCGGCGTATGCTCTGGCCGGTTCCAAAAAGAAGGGGAAGCTGGCCGGCATTTCCTTCTCTGTCGGCTGCGGCATGGCGTGGCGGGAGTGTATCCGGCTGGATGCCGCGGCGGCATCGTCCGACCTGGCCGACATGAAGGGACAGAACGCGGAACTGGGAAAGCGCAGGATCCTTCTGACCACGACCGCGGCGCTGATCGGTGCCATCCGCATCATGAATCAGGACGTGAACTCTCTGGACGATCTGATGGGCGTGACCGGTCTGAGTACTGTCAACCGAATCGTGGTGAAGGCTGCGATCGATTCCGCGACGGACGCGCTCGGCAGGGTGTGCCGGTCCCTGGGCAGGATCAGCGCGTATCTGGACCTGGTCATCAAAGAGATGACGGACATCGTGAAAGACCTTGCCGCGGCAGAGGAAAAGGGCCGGATGACCCTTTTTGAGGACACGATCCGGCAGACCAGTCAGATTCAGGACGACGCCGCGGCGCGGAAACAGGGGGACCAGGCCGTCAAGGAGCTGGAGGCGGCGCAGGCGGAATACGTGGCGCTCTACGGCGTGGAATCCGAGACGATCAAGGCGGAGATCGCCAGGATCAAGGGACTGTACACCACCGAGGCCATCCACCTGACTACCAAGATGACGGAAAAGCAGTGCAACCAGCACAGCTACGAAGACGACGAACTCTACGGTATGTGCTGCGCGACGGCCTACGCCATCGGCCTTTCGATCATCAACGGAGGAACGTATACGCCGACCAAGTATCACCGGAAGGACAAGAAGACAGATAAGGGCGGCGGCTACAACCACTGGGATGACGGCGGCGTGAAAAAGTACCAGAAGAAGTTCTCGTACAAGACCGTGTACGAGGATCTGAAAGCCGGTAAGCCCGTGATCCTGCACTACTATTACACCAAGCAGGTCTGGGACAGCAAACAGAAAAAGTACGTGACGAAGACCTGTCAGCACTGGATTCTGATCAACGGCGTGCGGGCGGGGGCGAATATCGAGAATCTGCAGCCGTCGGACTTCACCGCGATCGACCCGGGCTACGGCAAGGAATTCAATCTGGGAACGATCCTGTCCCGCCACGACAACACCAGAGTCGACGGAATCAAGCGCTACAATTAAGCAGGAGAAGCCATGAGCGACCTGACCGAAAAAACCGCACAGGCGATCGAACGCGCGCAGACGGAGATCCATGACGGTGCCCTGAAGATCGGCATCTCTCTTGTGACGCTCAGCGGGCACTGCGCGGTGTGCAAGGCGTCTCCCGCGCTTTCGCAGAGCTCGGACACCGCGGTCAGGCTGTTCCTGTCGATCGACGAGAATCTGAAAACGGCTGTGACGGGCGCCTATGCGCTGGCGGGATCGAAGAAGAAGGGAAAGCTGACAAATCCCCGCTTTTCGACGGCCTGCGGTGCCGCATGGCGGGACGGCCTTCAGATCGATACGGCCGGGATCGACGGAGAACTGAAGAAGATCAAAGCGCAGGCCGTTGTCCTGGAAATGGCGCGTATCTCTCTCGGCAATGCGGAGCGCGCGGTCCGCGCGGTGCGGAGCATGGAACAGGATCTTTCCTCGATCTCCGGGATCGAGGCTCTCGCCGGCTCCATGATCAACAAGCTGATGCTGGTCGACGTCTTCCGGGACAAGGCCGCGGATGCCCTGCGCCGGGCGGGCGCGGACTTAAAGCGCATCCTCACCTGGCTGAACCTGATCTGCAGCGCCTATGCCGCTTTGCGGACGCAGTTTTCGGCCGCGGAGGAGCAGGCCCGGATGACGCAGTTCGAGGACCGGATGGAAAAGAGCCGGGCCATTCAGACGAAGCAGCAGGCCCGGGAGAAGGGAAAACAGACCGTCAAGGACCTGAAGGCGATGCAGGCGGAGTACGTCGCGCTCTATGGCGTGGAATCCGAGACGATCAAGGCCGAGATCGCGCGGATTCGGCAGCTCCGGATCGACGCTGCCATCGAGGCGGGCCTCGGAAAGCTCGGCATGGGCGGCGATTGGTGCAAGGACTGGTTTTATAAGACATACGGCGGCATTGACCCCGCGAAACGGGATTTCGCCTGGTGCGACCGCTTCGCGAGCTGGATGCTCGTGCAGATGGGATACGAAATGAAGGCCGGCGGCTGTCCCGCCCAGATGAAAGAGTTTAAGAAGCGCGGCGGTCTCCATCAGGAGGCGGACTACCGGCCGAAGACCGGCGATGTGGTCTTCTTCGACTGGGGCAAGGGGAAGGCCCAGCACGTGGGCATCATCCACGTGGCGGACGACGGAGAGATCTACGTCCTGCAGGGGAACTACAACAGCCAGGTGTCCTATGTGAAACTCAGCAAGATACTGGAGATCAAAAAGGGAGAAGAAGGCAAGGTCAAGCGGGTCATCGGCTACGGCGACCCGACCTGCCTGAAGGAAAACCGGTGACAGTCGGTATGTCTGTCCGATAAGGGAAAAGACGATGGCAAACAGCATCACAGCGCATACGAATATCGGTTACTGCCGCGGCGAGGTCCGCAGCGTCTGCCGCGACCTCAAGAAGACGGTCACGGATCTGGTCGCCACGAACCTGCTGACGCTCGGGAGCCCCGCGGTCCGTCTGCAGGGCATGCCGGTGCAGACCTGCTTCCGCGAGGCGGAGAAGCACATGACGGAGGCCAACCGGGCGGCCAATGCCCTTGCCGGCGTCCGGAAGAACCCGAAGGAGGATGCCGCCTCCTACTCTGTCACCTGCGGAAGCGGGAACTTCATCAGCGTGAACACCGACGGCGTGACGGCGCTCACGAACAAGATCGCGATGCAGGTGGAGCGCCTGGAGAGGGTGGAAGGCCGTCTGCAGGAGAGCCAGCGCGAGTTTGAGAACCTGAAAGTGACCGACCAGCTCCTGAGCACGATGGGGGCGATCGACATCCTGTTTCCGGTCTGGGGAACGCTGACCCGCGGCGCCGCCGTCGTACTGATCATCAAGTCCGGAAAGGATTCGCTCAAGGCGGCCCGCAGGGACGTGAGCAGACTGATCAGCTACTTTAAGGCGCTGAACAAAGGTCTCCTGAAGACCTGCACGGAGATCACGGGCTGCGAGGAGACCGTGCGAAAAGGCCTGTTTGAGGACAAGATCAAACAGACCTCGCAGATCACGGCCGACCACAAGCCTTCGCGGAACCAGATCCGCAAGCAGGCCGAGGAACTGGAACAGCTGCAGGCGGAGCACATCGCCATCTACGGCGTTCCCAGCAAGGAACTCGCCGCGGAGATCGCCCGCCTGAAGGAGTTCTACGACTTCGGGACCATCATGCAGAAGGCCCGGAAGGAAAAACTCGGTCAGAAAGGCAAGGAGTTCAAGGACTGGTTCTATTCTCACTACGGCGGCCTGGATCCGAAGGGGGACTTCGCCTGGTGCGACCGCTTTTCCAGCTGGATGGTCGGTCAGTTCGGCAAGAAACTGCCGCGCGGCGGCTGCGGCGCCCAGCGCTCGTATTTCAAGGAGCGCGGCGGCCTGCACACCGAGGCGGGCTACAAGCCCAAGAGCGGCGACGTCGTGTTTTTTGACTGGGGGAAGGACGGCTCCATCAACCATGTCGGCGTGATCTACGTGGACCCGAAGACCGGGGAACTCTACGTGCTCCACGGGAACTTCGGCGGCAAGGTCAGCTACAACAAGCTGAGCGACGTCCTGCGCTGGAACAACGGCAAAGTGGCCGGCTACGGCGATCCGAACACACTGCCGGATCTGTAAATGCGGCGGCCGGAGAGCATCTCCGGTCTGCCCTGAGCATAGAGCCGGGCGGGTCCATCTGCCCGGAGGAGAACGAACATGTCGGAACGGATCAAACTGTCCGGAGACGTGGAATACGTCCGGAACGAGGTGCAGGCCTGCAGCCGGGAACTGAGCATACGCGTGAACTTTCTGGTTGGTCAGGATCAGCTCACGCGGGGCGGCTGGATGGTCTCGGGCGCTGCGGAAAAGGTCCGAAGCCGGTTCTGCAAGGTGGAGAAAGCGCTGCGCGACGTCCAGCTGGGCACGAACGCCCTGGGCGGGATCCGAAAGTTCCCGCAGGAAAAGAGCATCACCTACAAGGTCTCTCCTCCCCGCGGGAACACGATCTTCATGGACGAATCGTCCTTTCAGGTGAATCTGAACGGCCTGAAACACCTGGCCGAACGACTGAAGAGCGCCGGAGACAGGCTGCAGGGAGTCTGGAAGAAACTGAACGAGACCAAGGTCACGGATCAGCTGGTAAGTTCCCTGGACGCGGTCGACTTTCTGTTCCCGGTCCTGGGTTCCCTGAGCAAGGCTGCGGCTATCTCGTCCATTCTTTCGGCTGCCAGACGGGAGGTCAATACCGCGCGCGGCGATATCTACAAACTGGTGGTGTATTTTCAGGACCTGGCGCGGGAGCTGGACGCAGTGCGCCTCCTCCTGAAAAACGCGGAATCGGAGGCGGCGCGCAGGCTGTATGAGGACGAGCTGAGCCGCTCCCGCACCTTCCAGGACAGGAAAGCGCCGCGGGATAAGATGAAGGCCTCGAAGGCCGAGCTGGAGGCGCGCCAGGCGGAATACAAGTACATTTACGGCGTGGAATCCAAGGAGCTTGCGGCCGAGATCGCGCGGATCAAAAAGCTCCTGGGAACGGAGAAAATCTATCTGCAGCCCAACATGGGGGGCTACAGTATGAACCAGAATAACTACTCGTATTTCTGTGTTCCATACGGCGGCAACATGGGGTGCTGCGCGACGGCCTACGCGATCGGCCTTTCGATCGTGACCGGAAACCCGGTGAATCCGACCAGGCACTGGGACCAGAAGGTCGGGACCACGCGCTATACCAGCGGTCATTACGGCGGCGCGGTCGGAAACAATCTGAGCAAGATCTATAAGGGCCTGCTGAAAAAGAAGCCGACGATGTACCACTACCGCTACACCTACATCGGCAAGGATGGCAAGAGACACGCCTCCCAGCACTGGGTCCTGGTGGTCGGGATCCGGGAAGGCGCGGATCCGGAGCATCTGACGTACGCAGATTTCACCGTGATCGATCCCGCAAGCGGCAAGCAGAGGAACCTGGGAGACATCGCGAAGAAGACGTCCAATTTCGCGCCGCAGGCCGACAGCTGGCAGTTCTCCTGATGCGGAAGGGAAGGCATGATCCCGCGGGGCAGCCCCGGGAGGAGGAAACGATATGAGCATCTATCGGGCAATGGAAGGCTCCGGCCTGAACGGAAGCGTCACGCTGAGCAGGGATGAAGCCGGTTTCACACAGGGGTCTGCGGATCTTCTGTTCGCGGACGGGGCGGCCATCCGGTCCGAACTGTTCCTGGATGAAGCCTTCGGGTACGTCCCGACAGAGGAAGAGGACGCTCCCGACCGCGACTATCCGAGCGTCCTGATCTACGCGGCGGATCTTTCGCGGGAGGAAGCGCCCGAAGAGCCGGAGGAAGAAGCGGGCGCGGACGAGACCGCGCAGGCCGCGGAGCCCGCGGAGGAGATGGCCGGAGAGACTGCGCCTGCTGCGGAGGAGACCGACGCAGAGGAAGCTGCTGCAGAAACCGCGGAATCCGCAGCAGATGAGGCGCCCGCAGAGGAGACGGAAGAGGACTTCTTCGGGATGGTGGGCGCTCCCGCGCTCCTGGTCCTGGAACTGACGGACAGCATCCTCAAAGTGCAGCGCATGGAAGCCCTGTTTCTCGACGAGTACCGCCCCGCGGACGCGGACCTGACGGTCTACACGCTCATCGCCGAAGAGGCGGAAAGCAACGGCTGACAGGACCGGGGAAGGTACGGCAGAACCCTCAGGCACGCAGAAGGCACGGCAGCACAGCCGGTCCTGCGGAACGGACAGGACCGCGGCCGGCGCACAGACCGGCCGGGAGAACGAAAAAAGCTATGGATGACAGAATCACATACGCCGTCTACACGGACATCGGCTCGCGCCGGGTGAACGAGGACAGTTTTGGCACGGCGGAAAAAGACGGCCGGCACTGCTTCGTCCTCTGCGACGGTCTGGGAGGCCACGGCATGGGCGACGCGGCGTCGCAGCTGGCCGTGCAGGTCTGTCTGGCGCAGTTTGAGAACGCACAGGACCTGGAGATCTATCCGGACGAGGCGCTGCAGGCCTCGCAGGACATCCTGCTCGCGGAACAGGCCGCGCGCGGCGCCCAGCAGAAGATGAAAACGACCGGGGTGGTCCTCGCGACGGACGAAGAGAACGCCTACATCGGCCACGTCGGGGACTCGCGCCTGTACATCTTTGAAAAGAACCGGGTGAAGGCCCGCACGCTGGACCACTCCATCCCGCAGATGCTGGTCCTGACGGGTGAGATCAAAGAGTCGGAGATCCGGCATCATCCGGAGCGGAACATGCTGCTGCGCGTGCTCGGCGTCCCGTGGGAGGAGCCGATGTACGAGCGCATGGAGACGGTCCCGCTCAGCAGGTGCCAGGCGTTTCTCCTCTGCTCGGACGGGTTCTGGGAACTGATCACGGAAAAGGAGATGTGCAGTCTCCTGAAGAGTTCAGGGAACGTTCAGGAGTGGCTCTCGCGCATGGCGGAGGTGGTCCGCGAGAACGGCAGGGGCCAGGACATGGACAACAACACGGCGGTGGCCGTGTGGGTCAAGAACAGGAAAAAGGGGTTATTCTGGTGAGAAGCACAGGAGCGCAGCATCACGAATCCGGCGGAAATCCGCAGATGTCGTTCGCGGTCACCATGGTGATCGGGGACCGTGAGGACCAGCAGGACAGCTTCGGCTACCACGTGGAGGAAGGCGAGGCCATCCTGACGGTCTGCGACGGCATGGGCGGCCACGAGGGCGGCCGGCGCGCCAGCCAGACCGCGGTGGCGACCATCCTGAATCTGTATGAGGAGACCTATCCCTGCCCGGAGATTCCCGCGCGCCTGCGGGAGATCACCGTGCAGGCCGATGCGGCCGTGTCCGCCCTGACCGGGCCGGACGGCGGGCCCCTGCGGGGCGGCAGCACGATGCTGACCCTGGTCCTGCGCGGCCGCGAGATGTACTGGAACTCCGTCGGCGACAGCCGGATCTATCTGTTCCGGAACGGGGAATGCGTGCAGGTGACGCAGGACCAGAACTACGAGACGGTGCTGCGGGAGCAGCTCCGGGCCGGCGAGATCACGCAGGAGGACTTCGAGCGGGAGATCCCCCGCGGCGGCGCCCTGGTCAACTACCTGGGCATCGGCGGGCTCGGCCTGATCGACTACAACGAGATGCCCCTGCTGCTCCAGCCCGACGACCGGATCCTGATGGCGACCGACGGCCTCTACCGCCTGGTCACCGACGCGGAGATCCGCACGGTGCTGGACAACTTCCGCAACATCGAGGACGCCCTGGCGATCCTGGAGCAGAAGGCGCGGCGCGGTGCGGCGGCGCGGCTCGTGAGCCGGGACAACATGACGACGGCCCTCATCCGGATCCTGTGAGGCCCGGGAAAGAAAAGGAATGAGACCGGGCGGCCGCAGGCCGAATGGGACCGCGCCGGAAGTGATACGGGGAATCCCCGAAAAAGGAGAAGAGCATGAATATCATCCGATGCACGAACGGACACTTCTTTGACCGCGAGACCTACGAGACCTGCCCGCACTGCGGCGCGCCCGCGGCCGGCGCCGGCCAGACGCCTTCGAAGGGCGCCTCGAAGACGCCCTCTGGGCCCGCTCCCGCCAAGGCGAGCCACGGCGGATTCTCGATTCTCGGATTCGGAAAGAAGAAGGAGGCGGCATCGCCGGCCCGCGAGGTCTACGGAGCCCCCGAAAAGGGTGCCGCGCCGGCTGCACCTGCCGTGCCGAAAAACGCGGAATACGATCCCGGCACCGCCCAGAGCGGCGCTTCTGCCGGAGGCGTGTTCGTGGAGCCCGCGGCGGGCCGCGCGGATGATCTTGTGCAGAAGACCGTGGATATCTACGGGCTGAACGAGCAGAAGGAGGCGGCGCCTCAGACGCCCTCGCAGACGCCCGTATCCGCCCCGCCCGTGCACACGGACGGAGGCTACGCTCCTTCCGGCGTGAGCTACGATCTCGCCGCGGCCGCAGAGCCTGCCCCGCAGCCGGCTCCCGCTGCGCCGGTGTTCTCGCAGCCGCAGTCCATCCCGCAGGCGCAGCCCGCGGCGCCGGTCCGTCCGGAGCCCCCGGTCTATGCGCAACCGCAGCCGGTCCCCGCTGCGCCGGTGTTCTCACAGCCGCAGCCCATGCCGCAGCCTGCACCCGCTCCTCAGCCCGCGCCGGAGCCCGCTCCCGCGCCCGCACCGGCACCGGCAGCCCCGTCCCTGCAGGAAGTGGTCCAGCAGGCATCCGCGAACGAAGAGGGCAAGACCATGAGCTACTTCAGCGCGGTCGCCGGCGCGAAGACGGCCGCGGCCGCAGCCCTGCAGACCCCGGCGCAGGAGAGCGGCGCGGGCCAGGGCGCCTTTGCGGCTCCCTCCGGCCCCGCGGATCCGGTGGTCGGATGGCTCGTCTGCGTGCGCGGCCACAACTTCGGCCGCAGCTATCCGATCTGCGCCGGGAAGAACTCCATCGGCCGCAGCACGGACAACCGCGTCGTCCTGGCCGGCGAGACCAGCGTCTCGCGTCAGAAGCACGCCATCATCGTGTATGAGCCCCGTCATCGCGACTTTTACCTGCAGCCGGGCGATGCCAGCGGCCTCACCTATCTCAACGATGAGTATCTGATGGAGATGAAGAAACTCTCGCCGCGGGACCGGATCGATCTGGGCGACGCCAGGTTCATCTTCGTGCCGCTCTGCGGCGACGATTTCACCTGGGAGGACTATCTGTAAGAAGCGAAAGGTCCCGCTCCGCAGGCCGTGGGCGGAAAAGATCGCGGCCGCCATGCACCGCGCAGGCCGCGGCGGACGCCGCTCCGTGCGGACGGGAAAGCTCTGAGCGCTCCGGATTTGAAGATGATCGCCGGCGGGCCCGGCAGGAAAGAAGATAAACCATGAACAGATGCTACAACTGCTTTCAGACCTTTGAAGAAAATGTGGACGTCTGCCCGCACTGCGGCAGACCCCGGATCACCCGCCCGAAGGAGCCGGTCCAGCTGGCGCCTGGGACCGTCCTCGCGGACCGCTATATCCTGGGCGAGGCGGTCGGCGCCGGCGGCTTCGGAATCGTCTACAAGGCGTGGGACAGCAAGCTGGAGACCATCGTCGCCGTCAAGGAGTTCTTTGTCTCCCGTCTGATGACCCGCGCGGAGGGCCAGAAGCAGATCATCCTGTCGAAAAAGGCCCAGGCCGAATTCTCCTACCGCAAGGACCGTTTCCTCGCGGAGGCCCGCACGATGGCGAAATTCGGCACCCACCGCTCCATCCCCAACGTCTTCGAGTTTTTTGAGGAGAACGGTACGGCCTACATCGTCATGGAACTCCTGCAGGGCATGCCCTTAAACCGCTACCTGCAGCAGTGCGGCGGCAAGCTGGACCAGGACCTGGCCATCATGATCGCCGGCGAGGTCGGGACCGCCCTCAAGTCCATGCACGCGGCGGGCATCATCCACCGCGACGTCGCCCCGGACAACATCTTCATCTGCAGCGGCAAGGAGATCCGCATCAAGCTGATGGACCTCGGCGCGGCCCGTCTGGCCGACGCCACGGACGACGTGATCGACATCATCTTAAAGCCCGGTTATTCTCCGACCGAGCAGTACGACAACAGCAAGAACATCGGCCCCTGGACCGACGTCTACGCGCTGGGCGCGACCCTGTACGTCATGCTGACCGGGATCAAGCCCGAGGAATCCACCAACCGCAAGATCAAGGACGGGGTGGTGCCGCCGCATGAACTCGACCCCTCGATCTCCGAGAACCTCTCGAACAGCATCATGAAGGCCATGGCGGTGGAGCGCCACCTGCGCTTTAAGAATGTGGACGAGTTCCTCGAGGCGATCAACGGAGAGCGGAAGGTCATCCCGCTGGCGCAGGAGAAGAAGCGCCGCAGTGCGTGCCGCTTCACCGGAATCGCGATCGCGCTGGCCGTGCTGGCCGCGATCGGCGTCTTCGTGTCGCAGATGTTTTTCAAAGAGTACAAGGAGGAAACGCTGGAGGCGGCCACGATCCAGGTCTGGTACGCGGTCGCGGAGAACTCGGACGAAAAGGCCGCGATGGAATCCGTGAAGAAGGATTTCGAGGAGAAGTTCCCCGGCGTGTTCCTGGAACTGAAGGACTTCCCCGAGGCGGAATATGAGGCGGCCCTTTCGGAGGCCGCCAAAGCCGGGAAACTCCCCGCCCTGTTCGAGAGCACCGGCGTCTCCGCGGAGGTCCTCGCCGGAGCGGCGGACGTCTCCGGGACGCTGTCGACCCAGCAGGCCGGCGAGTGCCTGTTCCTGACGAAGAACGCCTACAAAAATCTGTATCCCGACGGGAAGCAGGTGCCGCTGGCCATCGAGGTCCCCGTCGCCTATGTGATCACGAGCGGCGCGGCCCAGGTCGACTACGGCGACAAGTACTTCAAAAATCTCGCGGACTTCGGCGCGGACACGAAGATCGCCGCGAAATCGGGAGAGGACGTTCTCGTGGACGCGAACTTCGGAGCGCGGACATGGGAGGATCCCGCCACCTTCCTGGACAACTACGCGAACACGAGCCCGGTGATGGTGGGCTCCACGATGCAGCTGAACGAGTTCCGCCTCACGCTGACGAACTACGTCAAGGTCTGCGTCTTCCCGGACACGGACAAGATCTACTGCACCTTCACCTACGAGTGGAGCGTCGGAAACGGCACGGAGGAGGAACTGGCCGCGGCAAAGCGGCTCCTGTCGTGGATGCTGGGCAATGTCTACCAGACCACGCTGATGATCACCGAGGCGAACGACGGCCAGATTCCCGTGAACGAGGCCTGCTTCAAGACCAAGATCGAATCGCGGTATCTGGAGCCGATCCAGAAGATCTACAAGAAGTTCGTGTTTGTCAGGTAAGCGGACGGCGCCGGGCACAGGATCCGGGGCAGGACGGCGGCCTTCGCTGAGCGCAGGGAGGCTCAGGGCCTGCCGGAGCCGGAACGGGAATACAGAAGAAAGCATGAGCCGCCGCGGGGGCGGCAGGGGAGACAGAAGAGATGAGCAGACGCTGCATGGGCTGCATGGAAATGATCGAGAACGAGACCGTCGTCTGCCCGCACTGCGGGTATGCGGCGGGCACGCCGGCCGAGGAAGCCATCCACATGGAACCGGGGAGCTTCCTGCATGACCGGTACATCGTGGGCAGGGTCCTCGGTTACGGCGGATTCGGCGTGACCTATATCGGCTGGGACGGCCGTCTCGAGCAGAAAGTCGCTATCAAGGAATACCTGCCCGGCGAGTTCTCGACCCGCATGCCGGGCCGGACCCAGGTCACGGTGTTCGGCGGCGACAAGAGTGAGCAGTTCCGCGACGGCATGAAGAAGTTCGTCGAGGAGGCCCGCCACCTGGCCAAATTCCAGAACGAGCCCGGCATCGTGAAGATCTTCGACGCGTTCGAGGAGAACGACACGGCCTACATCGTGATGGAGTACCTGGACGGCATGACGCTGACCGAGTACCTGAATCAGGTCGGTACCATCCCCGAGGACGACGCCGTCGACATGCTGATGCCCATCATGGCGTCTCTGCAGACCGTGCATGCGGAGGGGCTTCTGCACCGCGATATCGCGCCGGACAACATCTTCATCACGAAGAAGGGCGAGATCAAGCTGATCGACTTCGGCGCTTCGCGCTACGCGACGACCTCGCACAGCCGGAGCCTCACGGTCATCATCAAGCCGGGCTATTCCCCGGAGGAGCAGTACCGCAGCCGCGGCGACCAGGGCCCCCATACGGACGTGTATGCCCTCAGCGCCGTGCTGTACAAGATGATCACGGGCAAGACGCCGCCCGACGCGATGGAGCGGCGCGCGAAGTTCGAGAACCAGAACAAGGACATCCTGACGCCGCCGCACGCCCTGGTCAAGGATATCTCGCAGAACCGCGAGAACGCGATCCTGAACGCCCTGAACGTGCGGATCGAGGACCGCACGCCGGACGTCGCGACCTTCATGAAGGAACTGAACTCCGACGAGCCGGTGAAGCTGATCGGCGGCCGGATCAAGAAACTGGACCTGTACAGCTGGCCGACCTGGCTCAAGGTCCTGGTGCCGTCCCTGCTGGCACTCGTCGTCGCGTTCGGCGCCCTGCTTGCGACCGGCGTGATCGACCTTTCGCGCTACTCCAATAAGATCGTGATCCCGAACGGCGTCGTGGTCGTTCCCGAGGTGGAAGGACTCTCTTCGGACGAGGCCATCAAGCTGATCGAGGAACAGAACCTCCTGGCCGTGACGGCCGGAAGCGTGGCGTCCGAGTACATCGAGGCCGGCCTCATCGTGCTGCAGGATCCGATGGGCGGCTCCTACCTGCAGGTGAGCAGCCCCGTGCGCCTGACGGTCTCGAGCGGCGCGGGCGTCGTCGGGCCCGTGGACGGGATGTCGACGGTGCCTTACGTCCTGTGGGACGAGAAGGAAGACGCGGTCTCCAAGCTGAGCCAGGCGGGCCTGGTCGCGGAGATCGAAGAGGAATATGACGAAAACGTTGCGGCCGGACAGGTCATCGCGCAGAGCGAGAAGGCCGGCACGCAGCTGAAAGAGGGCAGCTTCGTGACCCTGACGGTGTCCAAGGGCATGCCTCCGTTCCCGATGCCCAACGTGGTCGGGAAGATGAAGGAAGAGGCCGAGACCGAGCTGATCCAGGCCGGCCTGTCGGTGGAGACGGGCTACGACTATGACGACAAGGTCGAAGAGGGCCGCGTCATCAGCCAGAGCGTGGAGGCGGGCACGGACATCACCCGCGGCAGCAGCGTGAAGATCACGGTGTCCAGCGGCGCGCGCAAGGCCGACGTTCCGGACGTGACCGGAAAGGATCAGAGCGAGGCAAAGGGCGTGCTCGAGGAGGCCGGCTTCACGGTCAAGACGGCCGAGAACTACGACGATAACGTGGCCGCAGGCGTGGTCATCAGCCAGACGCCGGAGGCCGGGACGACCCAGCTGTACGGCTCGGAAGTGACCGTGATCGTCTCGAAGGGGAAGAAGCCGGTCGAGACCACGAAGGCGCCGCAGACCACGAGGGCTCCGGAGACCCAGCCCGCGGTGCAGACCAGGACGCTGACGTTCAACGCGAACGGCGGATCGGTGAGCCCGGGCAGCCGGACCGTGAACGTGGGCGCCTCGTACGGAAGCCTTCCGACCCCGACCCGGAGCGGCTACACCTTCCAGGGCTGGTTCACGGCGGCGAGCGGCGGCTCGCAGGTGAGCGGCAGCACGAAAATGGGCTCCTCCAACACGACGATCTATGCGCACTGGCAGGTGATCGAGACGCAGCCCGCCACGACGGAGACGCCTCTCGTCGGCCGGACCCTGGTGTTCAACGCGAACGGCGGATCGGTCAGTCCGACGAGCAAGTCCGTGGTCGTGGGCAAGACCTACGGCGACCTGCCGACGCCCACCTACAGCGGATATACGTTCCTGGGCTGGTACAACAAGGCGGAAGGCGGATCGAAGGTGACAAAGGACACCACGGTGGCGTCCGGCAGCGGGAACATTACGATCTACGCGCATTGGGAGAAGATCGTCCAGGCCTACACCCTGACCTTCAACGCGAACGGTGGAAGCGTGTCGCCTTCCAGCCGGACGGTGAATGAGGGGTCCGCCTACGGCGATCTGCCGACGCCCAGCCGCACCGGATACGAGTTCCAGGGCTGGTACACGGCCGCGAGCGGCGGCTCGCAGGTGAGCGCGAGCACGACCATGGGGTCCGGGAACACGACTGTTTACGCGCACTGGGCGGCCTACGTATACAAGGTCACGCTCAACGCGAACGGCGGCAGCGTGTCGCCGTCCAGCATCAATGTGGTGTACGGCGAGGCCTACGGCAGTCTTCCGACCCCGACGCGGAGCGGTTACACGTTCCAGGGCTGGTACACGGCCGCGAGCGGCGGCTCGCAGGTGAGCAGCAGCACCACGATGGGCGCGGGGGACGTCACCATTTACGCGCACTGGACAGCGGCCACGGTGACCGTGCCGAGCTTTGCGGGCAAGACGGAGAGCACCGCCACCAGCTGGTGCACTTCGAACGGTCTGACCTATACGGTCAACCGGGCCAACAACTATGAGGTCGCAAAGGGGTACGTCGTCAGCAATACCACCGGTTCCGTGGCAGTCGGATCCAAAATCACGATCAACGTCTCGAACGGCGCGAAGGCCTTTGCGACGGGAGACAAGGTCTGGTTCAAGGGCGGTCTTTTAGCGGTCGCAGCAGGCAGCTCGAGCGGCAACAACAAAGAGGCGCACACAATGTGGATCTGCGGCGGTCCTTACAAGACCGGCGGTGTCACGTACTACCAGCTGAGTTATAACTCCAGCCTGACACCGAAGTATGGCTGGACGCCGGTGAGCAACATCGAGCAGCGCACGAACTGACGATTTGATCGGCCCGGAGTCCGGTCGGACGCCATCCCGAAGTATTCAACGTTTCTGAATCGCGCTTCCTCCCGGAACGGCAGAGCCCCTGCCGTCCCGGGAGTTTTTCTGTTCGGACATTATTGTCCGGGCGGGGCGCCCCGTGCCTCGCAGACAGATGCGGCCGGCATGACCTGTGTCCTGTTCGGACATTATTGTCCGGCCCGCGCGCATTGACACATACCGTACCCGCATGGTATCGTAAATGCGCGAATCCTGCATGTTCCGGCGGAGGTCTTCCGCAGCGGCGGCCGCCCGGCCAGCCGCGCATCCCGAAGTGTTTTATGGCGGCGTTTCCCCTCGCGCGCACGTTTGTGCTCGCCCTTTTTCTGATTCCCGTGTCTGTCTGCGACCTGCGTTTCCGGCGCATTCCCAACCGCCTTCTGCTGGCGGCTGTCTGCGCGTATCCCGTGCTTCTCGCGGCGGAGGGAGCTTTTTCTCCGGAGACGATACTTCGTTCCTGTGTCGACTGCCTCCTCGCGGGAGTCATTCTCGGCATGTTCTGTTTTCTCTGCAGGGTCTTCCTCCCGCGCTCTGTTGGCGCGGGGGACGTCAAGCTCCTGGTGCTCGCGGGGCTGTACCTGGGGCTTGAACGCGGCCTTGCCGCGGCGCTTCTGGCTGTCATTTCGGCCGCAGCGGCCGCCGCTGTGCGGAGGTGTCAGCCCGGGACGGGACGGGAGGAGAGGATCCCTCTGGCTCCCTTTCTGGCCGCCGGCGCCGCGCTGTCTCTGCTTTGCCATTTCTGAAACTCACGTCTTTCCGACCCGTCGGCCTTCTTCCTGTCTGACGGCCTTTCCGCGGCCCGGCCGCGTCGAGCGCATCCGACAGCCCCGCATCTTCCTTTCTTCCCCTGCCTCTTCCTGCGTGACCGGCGCGGACCCGGCTGTCGACGGCGGCTGGACCAGCATGTAAGATCTGTTTTTTCCGAAGGGCTCCCCGCAGGGGGCCCTTTTTGTGCCAGAAACTGCGCGCCCGGCGTCTGCGAATCTCCGGGCAGGCCCCGGTCCGTTCCGGACGAAGGTGCGCCGCGGTGCGGCGGAGAGACGAGGAGAATCCTTTCACGTGCGCATGTCTTCTGACCGCTTCCAAGGCCCTCCTTCCCTTGATAATCGGGTACCCTTGCGGTATACTGTTTCTGGACTTGTGCAGTATCGCTGCAGAGGGCGGACCGCGCCTTCCGGGCGGCTTCCCGGGAGGTCCCGGAAAGTGCCTGCGGGTGCGGACCGCAGCCCGGAACGGGCCCCGGCAGAAGAACAGGAGAGCGGACATGACGTATGACTTTGACCGTCTGACGGTGCGGACTCCCGCGGATTCCGTCAAGTGGGACGTAAAGCCCGGCGAGCTGCCCATGTGGGTGGCCGATATGGATTTTGATGCCGCACCGGAGATTCGGGAGGCCCTGCAGGCCCGCCTCGACCGGGGCGTCTTCGGCTATCAGGACGTCACGCAGGCGTGGCGCGATGCCTACTGCGGCTGGTGGCAGAGCCGGCACGGCCTCGCGATGGATCCCGACGGCCTGCTCTTTGCGACCGGCGTGATTCCGATTCTCTCCTCCTGCGTGCGCAAACTCACGACGCCGGCGGAGAAGATCCTTCTGATGACGCCGGTCTACAATCATTTCTTCATCAGCATCCGGGACAACGGCCGCGAGGTCCTCAGCTCCCGGCTTTTGGAGACAGAGGAAGGCTACAGCATCGACTTTGCAGATCTGGAGGAGAAACTCGCGGATCCGCAGACCGCGCTGCTGTTCCTCTGCAATCCGCACAACCCCATCGGCCGCGCCTGGGACCGTGAGACCCTGGCCCGCATTGGGGCTCTGTGCGAAAAGCACCATGTCACCGTGATCGCGGACGAGATTCACTGCGACGTCACGGATCCCGGCGTGGACTATGTGCCCTTCGCCTCGGTCGACGATACCTGCGCCCGCATCAGCGTGACCGCTATCGCCCCGACCAAGGCGTTCAACCTGGCCGGACTTCATACGGCCGCGGCCTATGTCCCCGATCCGGTGCTGCGCCACAAGGTCCGGGTCGCCCTGAACACCGGCGACGTAGGCGCGCCCAACACCTTTGCCGTGGAGGCCGCCGTGGCCGCCTTTACGAAGGGCGGGGACTGGCTGGACGCCGTCCGCGCCTATATCAAGGGAAATAAAGATCTGGTGCGGAGCGCCGTGCGGGAGAAGTTCCCGCAGCTGCGCGTCGTTCCCTCGGACTCCACCTACCTTCTGTGGCTGGACGTGCGCGGCACGGGGATGGACGGTAAGGCGTTCGCGCACAGCCTGCGCGAAAGGACCGGGCTCTTTCTGACCCGGGGAGACATCTACGGCGCGGGCGGAGAGGACTATATCCGCTGGAACCTCGCCGCCCAGAGAAGCCGGGTCGAGGACGCCCTGTCCCGGCTGGAGACGTTTTTCGGAGAAGAATAAAGCCTCTGCGCCGCCGCGTAGACGTTGTTCTCAACGTGGTTTCATTTTATTCTGGCCCCGGCCGGGAACTGTTCGGAAGGAATCTGCCATGGAATTGAACGATTTCCTCCGCATCCGCCTCTCTGTGGGCTGCGGAAAAAATGATTTCTCGATGAGCCGCGGGAGCTTCCGCTACCGCCGCTCCATGACGGAAAAACAGCAGCTGAGGCCCCTGTGCCGCGAGAAGATCGACGGGGGATACCGCCTCGTCTTCGCGGACAAAAACGGGGAGGAGGCCGCCGATGTCTCCGTGACCGAAACGGAGGGGAAGATCCGCGTGGTCACCGTGCCCCGACAGATGCGCTGGAACCGCTTCCGGATCTCGTTCCCCGCGAATCCGGAGGAGCACATCTACGGCTGCGGCGAGACTCACGCCGGGCTGGACGTAAAGGGCGAGCGTGTGCGCATCTTCGTGGCCGAACACCAGAACACGAACCGCATCGGCCGCAAACTGATCCGCGAAAAGGTCTTCGGCGTGAATCCGGACGTCGTCCGGCCGTTCGGCGCGTACGAATCCTACTACGCCCAGCCCACCTTCGTTTCGAGCGACTGCTTTTATCTGCACGCGGAAATTTCTGCTTTCAGTGAATTTGACTTCACACAGCCGGGAAGGACGGCCCTGTACACGCAGGAGCCCCCGGTTTTCACCGTGGAATCCGCGGACAGTTTTCCGGAGCTGTCGGAGAAGCTCTCCGCGCTGATCGGGCGCCAGAGCATTCTTCCCGACTGGATCTACGACGGCGCCATCCTGGCCGTGCAGAGAGGCACGCAGGAGGTGGAAGACAAGCTTGCCGCCGCGCGCGGCGCAGGCGCGAAGATCTGCGGCGTCTGGTCGCAGGACTGGTGCGGCTGCAGAAAGACCAGCTTCGGCTACCAGGTGATGTGGAACTGGGAGTGGGACCGGGAGCTTTACCCCGGCCTTGATGAGAAGATCAAAGAGTGGCGCGCGCAGGGCGTGCGATTCCTCGGCTACATCAATCCCTTCCTGGCGCTGGAAAAGGACCTCTACAAGTATGCCGCGGAGCACGGCTACTGCGTGAAGGACCGCGAGGGGAAGGACTATCTGGTCACCATCACCACCTTCCCGGCCGCCATGGTAGACCTGACCAACCCCGACGCATGGAACTGGTACAAGAAGATCGTCCGTGAGAACATGGTGGAGTTCGGCCTGGGCGGCTGGATGGCGGACTTCGGAGAGTACCTCCCGCTGGACTGCGTTCTCTATAGCGGGGAGGATCCGGAGTTCGTGCACAACCGCTGGCCGGCCATGTGGGCAAAGCTCAACCGCGAGGTGATCGAGGAGTGCGGCGTCACGGACGAGGTGTTCTTCTTCACGCGCGCCGGCCACACCGGCACGGTGGCCGCCTCGACGATGATGTGGACCGGCGACCAGCATGTGGACTGGTCCGCGGACGACGGTCTGCCTTCGGTCATCCCGGCCACCCTGTCCCTCGCCATGAGCGGCTTCGGAATCACCCATTCGGACGCGGGCGGCTACACGACGGTGATGCACATGCGCCGCACGAAGGAACTCCTGCTGCGCTGGGAGGAGCTGTGCGCGTTCTCGCCCCTGTACCGCTTCCACGAGGGGAATCAGCCCGCGCTGAACGTCCAGTTTGACGGCGATGCGGAGCTTCTGGTGCATCTCGCCTGGACTTCGCGCATCCATGCCGCTTTGAAACCGTATCTTAAGGCGTGCGTCGCGGAATGCGCCGCGCACGGCACGCCGGTGATGCGCCCCCTGTTCTATCACTACGACAGGGACCGCGCCTTCCGCATCAAAACCGAGTACCTCCTGGGCCGCGACGTCCTGGTGGCACCTGTCACCCGCGAGGGCAGCACCTCCCGCGTGGTCTACCTGCCGGACGACATCTGGATCCACGCATTCACGGGCGATGAGTACCGCGGCGGAGAGTACAGCATTGACGCGCCCATCGGACGGCCCCCGGTCTTTGTGAGAAAGGCGTCCCCGCAGCGGGAGTTCCTCCTGCGGGGGATCTCGGGGCAGCAGTAACACAGGAGAACCGCGGGCGTTCCCGCGTTCCCATACACGTATCTTCCCGCGGCGCGTCCGCGGTCAAAGCATTCACCCAGTACGAAAAGGAGAACCCAAATGAAGTACTTCCTCGACAGCGCGAAACTCGACGAGATCAAAGAGGCCTATGAGACCTTCGGCATTGACGGCGTGACCACCAATCCGAAGCACATCATGAACTCCGGCAAGCCCTTCCTCACCGCGATCCAGGGCATCGCGGACTGGATCCACGAAGAGGGCCTGGACGGCGTGGACGTTTTCCCGGTCTCCGTGGAGATCAATCCCCATCTGGACGAGACCGACTCCATGGTGGAGGAAGCCCGCAAGATCTCTGCCATCTGCAAGAACTTCGTGGTCAAGATCCCCTGCACGCAGGCCGGTATCGCCGCGGCGCGCAAGCTGGAGAAGGAAGGCATCCGCACCAACGTGACCCTGGTCTTCTCGGCCGCGCAGGCCATCCTGCCCGCCAAGAACGGCTCCCTCTTCGTGTCCCCGTTCATCGGCTGGAAGGAGTCC
The DNA here is from genome assembly GCA_017438775.1 of Lachnospiraceae bacterium. GTDB lineage: Bacteria > Bacillota > Clostridia > Lachnospirales > Lachnospiraceae > RUG11204. Next base: position 36,414 of record JAFRUR010000074.1, read on the forward strand.
AACGGCGAGGACTGCCGCGACTACATCCAGGACATCGTGGACATTTACACCAACTACGGGTATGACACGCAGATCATCTGCGCCGCCATCCGCACCCCCAAGCAGATCGTGGACTGCGCCCGCGCCGGCGCGGACATCGTGACCGCGGGCCTGGCCGTCTACAAGGACGCCATCCAGCATCCGTATACCCGCCAGGGCATCGAGAACTTCTGCAACGCCTGGGACAACACCGCGAAAGAATAAGAACTGAGGAAGATCGGCATGAAGATCGGATTTGTCGGACTCGGCATCATGGGCGAGTCCATGTGCGAGAACATCATCCACAAGCACGACGATGACGTCTACGTCTTTGACGTGGTGAGGGAGAAGACCGAAAAGCTGGCTGCTCTGGGCGGCATCGCGTGTGAAGACGCCTACGAGGTGGCGGAAAAGGCCGACGTCTTTATCACCATGGTGCCGCGCTCCGAGCACGCGCGCGCGGTCTACGAGAGCGTCCTGCCGGCGATGCGCCCGGGCAAGACCTGCATCGACATGAGCACCATCGACCCCGGCGTCTCCGTGGAGATCGCGGAGATGATCAAGAGGACCGGGGCGGAGTTCATCGATGCGCCCGTGGTCAAGAGCAAACCGGCCGCCATCGCCGGAAAGCTGGGCATCCTCGTGGGCGGCTCCGAGGCGGCGTATGAGGCCATGCGCCCCATCCTCCTCTACATGGGCGAAAACGTCATGCGCATGGGCGAGAACGGCAAGGGTCTGGTCATGAAGATCTGCCACAACGCCCTGGTCGCGCAGATCCAGAACGGCGTGAACGAGACGCTGACCCTGGCCGCGCTCAACGGGATCGACATCCCGGCCCTCGCGCAGGCCGTCTCCTACGGCGGCGCGGGCAACTTCTATCTGGATTCCAAGAAGGAGACCCTCGCGCGCGAGGACTACACCACCGCCTTCTCGGTGGAGAACGAGCACAAGGACGTGCATATCTGCCAGAAGATGGCGCAGTCGTGCGGATTCCCGATGCCCGGCATGGAAAACGTGGTGCGCGTATATGACAAGGCGCTGGAGATGGGCCTCGGCAAGGAGGACTTCTCCGCTTCGATCAAGGTGGTCCGCGGGCCGTGGAGAAGACCATGAAGAAAGCATTTCAGGCAGCCTACGTCCCCGTCGGGGTCCCGACCTTCCACCTGGAGAGCGCGCAGAAGCTCTTCGAGAGCTCCACGGCCCTGCTGCGGGACCTGTGTGAGAACGTCGCCGTTCCGGAGGAGATGCTGCTGTCCATCGACAAACTGAACGCGTTCCTGGATACGGCGGACCCGGACCTGATCGTTCTGCAGAACGTCACCTTCGCGAACGCGGCCTACGCCTCGGAGGTGCTGCACCGCTTCCCGGACGTTCCCATTCTGCTCTGGACGCTGCGCGAGCCCGTGATCGACGGGGGGAGGCTCCGCCTCAACTCTCTGACGGGCGCCTACTCCGCGGCCAACACTATCCGGCGCTTCCGGGATCACGGACTCGAGTACGTCTTCGGCTCCCCGGACGAAGAGGCGGTGCAGAAGCGCGTCCGCGAGGTGCTGCGCGCCGCACAGCTGAAGGCGGCGCTGCATGACCTGACGGTCGCGGCCGTCGGCCACACGCCGCAGGGCTTCGGCTTCGGCCGCGCCATGGACGCAGATCTGCTAAAAACCTTCGGGGTGCACCTCGAATCCATCGAGGCGCGCGAACTGATCGACGCCGCGAAAGCCTTCTCGGAAGAGGACTGCGCGTCCTTCCTGGAGGATGCGGCCGGGCGCACCGTGGGCCTGGATCAGACCCCGGAAAAGAACCGCAAAGATTTCGCACGGCTGTACAAGGCCTACGCGGACTATGTGAAGGAGCATCACATCGGCGCGCTGGCGTCGCGCTGCTGGCCGGACTTCTTCACCTCCTTCGGGACCCCGGTCTGCACCGTGCTCGCGATGCTGAACGACCTCGGCGTCGCCGCCTCCTGCGAGGCGGACACCTGCGGCGCCCTGTCGATGTACATGGGGATGTTCCTGACCGGGAAGGCGGCGTTCTTCGGCGATCCCGTCTCTCTGGACGAGACGGAGAACACGATCACCTTCTGGCACTGCGGGACCGCGGCCTGCTCCCTGGCGCGGGAGGACACCGGCGCCGTGATCGGCGAGCACTGCAACCGCCACATCGGCCCCACCCTCGAGTTCGGCTGCAAGGCCGCGCCGCGGGTGACGGTGTTCCGCGTGGGACAGGACCCGGAGGGGAAGTACCGCTTCCTGATCGTGCCCGGCGAGGCGCTCGACAAGCCCAAACAGTTCCTGGGCACCTCCCTCGTCGTCAGGACCGACGGCGTCTCCAAAGACATCGTGACGCGCACGGTGGAAGAGGGCTGGGAGCCGCACTACGCGGTCATCTACGGCGACGCGGCCGGAGAGCTGGCCGCCCTCGGCCGGATGCTGGGGCTGGACGTGGAAGTACTGGCGTAAAAGCGCGGGTACATAGAAGAAAAAAAGACGAGCCCTGCCGTCCTGTCGGCAGGGCTTGTTTGGAGCTAAAAACATGGGAAATGAAACGGCGGAGGGCCTCTTCTCATGTTTTTTTCGGAAAAGAGGTCGGAACTACCGGCAAGGGTGCCGGCGCGAAACGGTTGTGGCCGGATGGAGGATCTTCCGGCGCGATTGTGGATCTGATATCAGGATACTGGAACAGTGCGGATTTGTCTACCGGTTATTGAAAAGTTATCAGATATCAGATGAGCTATCGAATGTGCCGATGCTTTTTCTTTGAAAACATGCAGAAAAGCGCTTGCAATCGTGCTTTCTTTGTGTTAGACTAGCCTTCCGTGATATAGAATCCTTGCTCCCCTCAGAGAAGGGGGGCCAGAGACCAAAAGGAGGGAAACGCATGAGCAAGTATGAACTGGCACTCGTTCTCAGCGAGAAGCTCGAGGACGAGGAAAGGGCAGCGGCCATCGAAAAGATCCAGGGGTACATCACCCGGTTCGGCGGCACTGTGTCTGACGTGGACGAGTGGGGCAAGAAGAAACTCGCCTACGAAGTCCGGAAGATGACGGAAGGGTATTACTACTTCATTCACTTCGAGGCTGAGACGCAGGCTCCGGCAGAGCTGGAAGCCGCTGTTCGGATCATGGAGCCTGTCATCCGCTATCTGATCGTGAAACAGGACGAAGAGTGATCGGCAGAAAAGAAAGTTAAGGTGAATATATGAACAAAGTCATCCTCATGGGTCGCCTGACCCGGGATCCCGACATCCGCTACTCCCAGGGAGAGCGCCAGATGGCCATTGCCCGCTACACGCTGGCTGTGGACCGCAGAGGCCGCCGTGCCAATCAGGACAACGGCGGAGAGCAGACGGCGGACTTCATCTCCTGCGTGGCCTTTGACCGCGCCGCGGAGTTTGCGGAGAAGTACCTCCATCAGGGCACGAAGCTCGTGGTCACCGGACGCATCCAGACCGGTTCCTACACGAACAAAGAGGGACAGCGCGTATATACCACCGATGTCGTTGTGGAAGACCAGGAGTTTGCGGAGAGCAAAGCTGCCTCGGAAGGCAGCCAGGGCGGCAGCTATCAGCGCCGCGAGAGAGCTCCGCAGCAGCCTGCGGCTCCCGCCGGAGACGGGTTCATGAACATCCCGGACGGCGTGGAGGACGAAGGACTTCCTTTCAACTAAAGGAAGATCACAATCATAATTCAGGAGGTTTCGCATTATGGCATTCAATAGAACGGATAGCAGAGAAGGTGCTCCCGCCAAGAGACGTCCCATCGGCCGCAGACGCCGCAAGGTCTGCGTGTTCTGCGGCAAGGACAGCGCGCCCATCGATTACAAGGATGTGGCCCGTCTTAAGAAGTATGTCTCCGAGAGAGGCAAGATTCTTCCCCGCAGAGTGACCGGCACCTGTGCCGCTCACCAGAGAGCCCTGACCACCGCCGTGAAGCGCGCGCGTCACGTGGCCCTGATGCCCTACACTGTGGAGTAAGTATCGCAGACAAGCGGTCCGGACGGCAGCGTCCGGGCCGCTTTTTCTGTGCGCCGGGCCGTTTGGGTACAGACGTGCGGAGGCGGCGGATCCCGGAGAGGGGGACAGCTTCTCCGGAAGTGTCTGCGGCAAAAGCGGCACTTATGTACCGTAAGTGCCGCAGGGGGCAGCTGCGTCTGCGTCCGCGCGGTCCGGGCGCGCACAGGTTGACAATGTGCCTGTGAAAAGCATAAAATTATAGACAGAGACCGGCCCCGCGCCTTTGGCGCGGGAATATCATAGAAAAGGAGAAGGAAGATGGACGAGAGAGGCGTTTTCGGCGTGAGAAGCGATCGGCTGGGTCAGCAGATGGTCAAGGCTCTGGAGGCCCGTCACTTTGAGGCAATGTATGTCAAGACCGGTGCGGAGGCAAAGGACTTTATTCTCTCCCAGGTGCCCTCCGGCGCCTTTGTGGCGAGCGGCGGAAGCTTTACCATCGACCAGATCGGCCTGAGCGATGCTCTGATGGCCAGGGAGGACGTGACCTACACCCCCCGCAGACTGGGTGACACCCCCGAGGAGCACAACGAGTTTGCCCGCCGGGCGCTGCTCTCGGATATTTATCTCGCCAGCGTCAACGCCATAACGGAAGACGGCGTTTTTGTCAACGTGGACGGGACCGGCAACCGCATCGGCGCGATCTCCTTCGGGCCGAAGAAGGTCTACCTGATCGTGGGCATGAACAAGGTCGTGCGCACGGAGCAGGACGCTTACGACCGCGCGCGTTATTACGCAGCGCCCATCAACCGGAGCCGCTTCGATTACGGCCCGACCCCCTGCACCATGACCGGGAAGTGCGGGGACTGCAAGTCTCCGGACTGCATCTGCTCCTACATCGTGACCACGCGCCTGTGCCGCCCGATCGGCCGCATCTGCGTGATTCTGGTCGGAGAGTCCCTGGGATTTTAAGGAGGAAACATGGCAGAGATCCGTTGCCCCAAATGCGGAGAAGTTTTTCAGGTGGACGAATCCGGCTACGCCGCGATTCTGCACCAGGTGCGCGACGACGAGTTCCTGCGCGAACTGAAGGACCGGGAGAACAGCCTGCTGCGCGAAAAGGCCAGCGAGCTGAAGCTTGCGGTGAGCGAGGCCGAGGCCCAGAAGGATAAGGAACTTGCGGAACTTCGCGCCCGGCTGGCCTCCGAGCAGGAGAGGAGCGCCGCTGCCGCGGCAAAGGCGCAGGCGGACCGCGAGGCTGCCCTGGCTGCCCTGCGCGCACAGGAGGCGGAGCGCGTGGCCGCGCTGCAGCAGGAACTCACGCGCCTTTCGGGCCAGAGCGAACTGGAGAAGGAGAAGGCCAAGGCCGCCGTGGAGACCGCCGTGCGCGGTCAGGAGGCGGAGATCATAAAACTCCGGGGAGAACTGGAACTTGAGAAAAACCGCGCTGCCCTGCAGGAGAAGACCCAGCGCGAGGCCCATGAGGCGGAACTGAGGCGCAAGGACGAAGAGATCGCCTACTACAAGGATTTCAAGGCCCGCCAGAGCACCAAGATGGTGGGAGAGAGCCTGGAACAGCACTGCGAGACCGAGTTCAACCGCATCCGCGCGACGGCCTTCCCGAACGCCTACTTCGAGAAGGACAACGATGCGCGCACCGGGAGCAAGGGAGATTTTATCTATCGCGAATCCACACCGGATGGCGTGGAGGTCCTCTCCATCATGTTTGAGATGAAGAACGAGATGGAGACGACGGCCGCGAAGCACAAGAACGAGGATTTCTTCAAAGAACTGGACAAGGACCGCCGCGAAAAGAACTGCGAGTACGCCGTCCTGGTCTCCCTCCTGGAGGCGGACAGCGAGCTCTATAACGCCGGCATCGTCGACGTGTCCCACCGGTATGAGAAGATGTATGTGGTGCGGCCGCAGTTCTTCATCCCCATCATTTCCCTGCTGCGCAATGCCGCCATGGGGGCGGTGGAGACCCGTCGCGAGCTCGCGCGCGTGCGTGCTCAGAACATCGACGTGACCAACTTCGAAGAGAAGATGCGGGACTTCAAGGAGGACTTTACCGCGAATGTGGAGCGGGCCGGAAGGAAGTTCCAGGACGCCATCGACGAGATCGACAAGACCATTGATCACCTGCAGAAGGTCCGCAGCAACCTGGTCAGTTCCGACCGTCAGCTGCAGATCGCGAACCGCAAGGTGGGAGATCTGTCCATCAAGCGCCTGACCCGCGGCAACCCCACGATGAAGGAGAAGTTCGAGGAGGCGCGCCGCAAGGACGAGGAGTGGGAACTGTAAGCCGGAGACCTGATGGTCCGGGAAAGAATCGGATCAGCCGGAAACGCTTCCCGCTGTCCGTTTCTAACACACATCAGAAAAGAGGGTATCCCGCGATTGGCGGGACACCCTCTTTTTTCTGAGATCCGGCTGTGAGCGGGTCCGAAAAGCCCCTGCGTGCTGCCCTGCCGGACTCTTCGTGCTTTCCTGCGGAATCCGGCCCGGCTGCTTCGCTGGATTCTGTCCGGGACCCCGGGCCGGGTCAGGCGCGCAGGGTCGCGATCAGCCGGCGCAAATCGTCGCGGTCCCAGATCACGGGCACGGGGTAGAGCGGGTTGGCCTCCTTGAGGGCCCAGGTGATGATCTGCTCCACATCCTCGTCCTTGATCACATCCACGCCGACAGGGATGTCCATGTCGCGCTTGAGCTGCTCGATCCAGGAGATGAAGGCCTCGGCCTTTTCGGCCTCGGTCGCTCCCTTGATGCCGCAGACGTCGGCGAGCTCCGCGAGCCTCCTGTGGACCGCGGGACCGAACTGCCGCATGACGTGCGGCAGGATGATGCTCATGGCCAGGCCGTGCGGGGTGCCGTAGAGACCGCCCAGGGTATGGCCGACGGCGTGCACGTAGCCGACGCAGCCGCGGGTGAAAGCACGGCCGGCGAAGAAGGACGCGCGCTGCATGTTCTGGCGTGCCTTCAGGTCGGAGCCGTCCCGGTAGGCTTTCAGGAGGTTCCGGTGGATCAGCTTCACGGCGTATTTGGCCAGAATGTTCTCGAGCCGCGTGTTGTAGGTGTGGTTGGTGTAGGCCTCCACCGCGTGGCAGAGGGCGTCCATGCCCGTGGTTGCGGTGACGAAGGGCGGCAGTCCCACAGTGAGTTCCGGATCCAGGATGGCGTAGCGCGGAATGATGGAGGGGTCGTTGATCGACGCCTTGTGGTGGGTGGCCGAATCCGTGATCACGGCCGCCAGCGTGGTCTCCGAGCCGGTCCCGGAGGTGGTGGGGATGGCGAAGAACAGCGGGATGCGGTGGTGGACCCGCAGGACGCCCTGCAGCTGTGCGACCGTCTTGTTCGGGTGCACGCTCTTGGCCGCGATGCCCTTGGCGCAGTCCATGGGCGCGCCGCCGCCGAAGGCGACGAGGCACTCGCACGCCTCGTCGCGGTAGACCCGGTATCCCGCCTCGACGTTGTCGCTGGTGGGATTGCGCTCGATGTCGTAGAAGAGGGCGTAGGCGAGGCCGGCTTCATCCAGGGATTCGAGCATCTTGTTCAGCAGGCCCAGCTGCATCAGGTTTCCGTCCGTCACGACCAGGGCCTTCTTCGCCTTTTTCGCTTTCATGACCTGGGGCAGCCGGGCGATGCTGCCGGGGCCTTCGATGTACTCGGGCATTCGGTAGCCGAGGAAATAGTTCGCCGCCTTCATGCCCGCCTGGAAGACACGGCACCAGATCCGGTTGAGGTTCGACATAAGAGATCCTCCTTGTTTGGTTTGCTGTTTCACGACCGGCGCGGTGCCGGGTTTCTCCATGGTGATGGCGCCGATCGGGCACGCCTGTCGGCACAGGCCGCAGCCCAGGCACCCGTCCGGATCCTGAAGCTGCGCCACGGTGCGGATGTCGCCCGGTTCCTTCGGCTCTGTGATGGCGAGGCATCCTTTCGGGCAGGCCGCCACGCAGACGCTGCAGCCGGCGCAGGCCTCCTCGTCGATGACAGGACGCTCCCACTCCGCTTTTGCCTTCTTCTGCACAGGGTCGCCCTTATCGTTGCGAATGGCTCCCTTCGGACAGAGCCTGCCGCAGGCGCCGCAGCCGACGCAGACGTCGGGATCGATCCGGTGGGGTTCTTTGAGCGCGCCGGTGATCGCGCCCACGGGACAGTTTTTCGCACAAAGGGTACAGCCGATGCAGTCCGCTTCTCTGATCTGATACGCGCCCATGGTTTATCCTCCGCAGACAGGGCTCATGAGGAGCACCTGGTCGCCGTCCTTCAGGCGGCTGCTCTTTCGTCCCTGTTTTCCGTTGATCATGACCGTGCACCCGTCGATGTCCTTCGCGGTGACCTTTGTGGCAGGCTTCACGCGCCTGGCCTCCGCGAGCAGGATGGGGTAGAGCTGCGCGACGGTGGATGCCTCCGCGTCCAGTTCCTTCAGGCCGGTGTCCAGCCGCAGCAGGCCGAACAGCTTGATATGTACCATATCTGCCTCCCTCCTCTCAAAGGATGCCCAGCTTTTTCAGGGTCCGCTCGGTGGGCACGCCGTCCTGCGTCCATCCCCTGGCCCGGTAGTAGGTCTTTTTCATCTGCTCCAGGGGCACCCGGGTCTTCGGGTCGCTCGGATCCTGCGGCACGTCGGTCAGACGTTTGGGCAGCGAGTCGTCTTTGGCGCGGATGCCGAAACGGGTCGACACCCAGCGGTCCAGAGTGTAGCCGCGCTCGCCGCAGCGGATGTACTTTCCAAAAGTCATTTTCATGCCCACGGCATAGCACATGCCCTTCGTCTGGTGGAAAACGGGCAGGTGGAGCTCCAGGGCCAGAGGGAACTTGTTCATGAACCGGAGAGCCCAGCCGATGAACGGGATGGCGGCATTCGCGATCCGGGTGACGATCCCGCCCGGCCGCGTGATCAGGAAGCCGGGGAAGAAGGCGTAGGAGGTGAACAGGCACTGCCCAGTGGCGGAGATCATCTCCATCAGGTCCTGGAAGAGCATGGTGAAGTCCGCCTTGGCGTGGGGCGTCAGGGGATTCGTGTTGAGTCCCAGCCCCTCCAGAATGACGAGATACCCGCCGTTTAAGTGGCAGCCGCCGCGGTTGCTGACGGCGTAGCCCAGGCCCTGGCCCACGGCGCGGCGGGGTTCGTAGGCCGCCAGTTCCAGACCCTTGGACTGGATGGCGAAGTCCTCGCCGCCGTACTTTTTGGACAGGCGCCGGCTCCCCTCGGCCAGCTCCGCGCCGATGCCGCGCCGGTGCGCGATGTCGTCGAACAGCTCCGTGATGCCCTCGGTCTTGCCGAACACAAGGCCGTTGTCCCAGAGGCCCTTTTCGTTGGCCTCCATGGCGTAGGCGATGGTGCTGGCACAGGAGATGGTGTCGAGGCCCAGTTCGTCCAGCTCCGCGTTCCAGAGCAGGATCTTCTCCAGGTCGTGGTTGCAGATGCCGCCGCCGAGCAGGACCAGGGTCTCCAGTTCCGGTCCCTTGACTTTGCGCCCCTGTACCTCCACGGTGCGGGCGCACTTGATGGGACAGGTGAGGCAGCCCTTGTTGACGATGTTGTGCTCCTCCGCGAGGGTCTCGCCGTTGACGAACTCAAACTTTTCGTACCGGCCGGCGCTGTAGTTCTTCGTGGCCAGGATGCCGCGCATCTGCATGGCGCTCACCAGGCCCGCTGTGCCCAGGCGGGGCAGCTGGTTGCCGGTCAGGGGGTGTTTGCGCAGATATTTGAACCACTTGCGGTTCCATTTCTCGTTTTTGACCGGGTCGTAGACTTTGACCTCGTGGTTGCCGGTCACGGAGACGGCCTTCAGGTTCTTCCAGCCGAACACGGCGCCCACGCCGGCGCGGCCCGCGGCGCGCTCCCCGCTCAGGACGGCGCTGTAGAGGACGAGGTTTTCTCCTCCGGGCCCGATCATCAGCTTGCCGAACGCGCGGCGCGCGCCCCACTTTGCGGTCAGGAGGGATTCCAGCTTTTCCTGCCCTTCGGTGGTCCTGAGGCCCCAGAGACCGTCCGCGTCGGCGTCGTGGAAGATGAAGCGCCCGTTGTCGATCTCGAGCCAGGTGTGCTTCTCACACCGGCCCTTCAGAATCAGGGCGTCGATGCCGGCCTTCTTCAGGTAATAGCCGAAGCTGCCGCCGCAGTTGGAGGAGGTGAGGATCCCGGTCTGCGGGGAGAGGCAGGAGAGGTCGAACCGGCTGGACGAGGGCGCGCCGGTGCCCGTGAGCGGGCCGGTGGAGATCACGATCCAGTTTTCCTCCGAGAAAGGCTGTTCCTTCCCGGTGAGGTGGTCGCTCAGCACCTTGGCCGCCATGATCTTGCCGCCGATGTACTTCTCCCGGTCCTCATCGGTCCAGGGGTAGTCCTCCGCGGTGCGGGTCGAGAGGTCCAGAAGGACCACCTTTCCCATATATCCGCCGTACTTTGTCGCCATAGGTTTCCTCCGCGGAAAAACCGCAAAACAAAAGGAGATCCGTCAGGATCCCCTTTGGATACAATGCGTCGTTTCAAGGGGATCTGCTGTCTCAAGTGCCCTTGCCGTTCCGATCGTCTCATGGAAGAGCCCGTTTCATCCGGGCTCTATTCGATTTCAATATAGCATCCTGTTCGGAAGATGTAAACAGAGAAAACCGGACCGTTTCAGTCCTCCATCCAGGGGATGATCTCACCCGGATTCTCCAGCGTGTAGCCGCCCATCTGCGTCAGCCGCCCGCGGAACGCTTCGCTCTTCAGAATGTCGAGCAGGCGCTGCACCAGGGGCGTGTCGAAGGCGCTGTCCGGAATCAGGAGGTCGTACTCCTCCACGCAGATCGGCAGGAAATCGAGGCCGTAGAGTCTGGCCGCGGAATAGATGCCCATGCCCGCGTCCGCGCTCCCTCCGGCGATCTGGGCCGCCACGGAGGTGTGGGTGAGTTCCTCGCGGTCATAGCCGTAGATCTGCTCTGGCGCGAGGCTGTTCTTTTCGCACAGATAGTCGGCGAGGATGCGCGTCCCGGAGCCCTTCTGGCGGTTCACGTAGCGCAGTCCCGGCCGGGCGATATCCGCGAAGGCTTCGATGCCGAGGGGGTTCCCCGCGGACAGCATGAGTCCCTGGACGCGGCCCACGCACCGGACGAGCCGAACGCCCCCGTCGGGGAAGTATCTGCGCAGATAGGAGACGTTGTAGACGCCTGTTTTCGTGTCGAGCAGATGACAGCCGGCCGCGTGGGCCTCGCCTCGCTTGACGGCCATGATGCCGCCCATGGAGCCCACGTGGGAGGAACTCATGTACAGGCCGGGATCGGCCGTGTGGAGGAGGTTGCCCACCTCGTCCAGCAGGGGGTCGTGGCTGCCGATCACGACCAGGGTGTTCTTGAGCTTCTCTTCCGAGGAGAGCAGCCGGACGGAGACCTCCTGGCCGGCCTCGCAGCCCTCCTGTCCCTGGGGGATCCGCAGGATCCCGTCCGCGCGCATGAAGGAGGTGACCACGCCGGCGCCGCGGCTCAAGGGGGAGGCCATCAGCCGGTCCCCCACGTAGCCCATGCGCACGCGGACGAACTCCTCGTACTTGAGGCCCGACACGATGGGCCGGGTCAGAACGGCCTTCGCCGTGGGCACGGGGGCCGGGGCGGCGTGATACCAGCGGTCCACGAGGGGCTTTAAGAGCTCTTCGATCACCAGGATCCCGGACACGGGATAGCCGGGGACGCCCAGCACGGGAACCCGGCCGACGGCGCCCAGGATGGCGGGTTTGCCGGGCCGCATGGCGATGCCGTGGAAGAAGACCTGCCCGAGGGAGCGGACCGCTTCGGCGGACCAGTCCTCGCGCCCCGCAGAGGAGCCTGCGTTCAGGAGAACAATGTCGCATTCCTCCGCGGCATCGCGCAGGGCGCCGGCGATGAGGTCAAAGCGGTCGGGGACGATGGGAAAGAGGCGCGGCTCGGCCTTCCATTCCCGCACCATGGCAGAGAAGATGGCGCCGTTGAACTCGAGGATCTGTCCGGGTGCGGGATCGGCGCAGGGCGGAACGATCTCATCGCCGGTGGGGATGATCCCGATGCGCGGCGGCCGGATGACGGAAACGGAGAGCACGCCGCCGGCGATCATGGCGCCGATGGCGGCGGGCGAGACCGCGGTGTGGGCGGGAAGAATCATTTCGCCGGCGCAGACGTCCTCGCCGATCTGGCGGATGTACTGCCAGGGCGCGGCCGCCCCGTGGATCTGGACGGAGCCGTCGTCCCGGGGCACGATCTCTTCCACCATGATGACGGCATCGCAGCCGTCCGGAATCTGGTCGCCGGTGTCCACGGCGGTGAACTGCTCCGGCGAGAGAGTGACCGGCGTGGTGTCCGTCGCCCCGAAGGTGTCCGCCGCGCGCACGGCGATTCCGTCCATGGCGCTGGCCGCGTAGTGCGGCGCGCAGCCGTGGGCGTATACCGCCTCTGCCGTGATCCGCCCGCAGGCGTCCTGCACGGGAACGGTCTCTGCCGCAGACGCAAAGCCCAGCGCATCGAGCTCCGAGAGCCAGGCGGTCCTGGCGATCCCGAGCGGCGTGTTGGTCAGGAATTCAAAGCCCATAGTCGTTCTCCCTCAGACAGAAGACCCGGATCTGCGCGCCCTGCATCAGGCCCTCGCAGTCGCGGTCCACGCAGAAGTATCCGTCCGCGCCGGCGAGCGCGGTGATGAGGCCGGATTTGGTTCGAATCGGCTCCGCGGCAATTCCGTCCTCCTCTTTTCGGAGGCGGCAGGCGCAGAAATAGGCGCGGCCGTGGTTCGCGCTCACGTTTTCGGTCAGCCGGGCGGTGCACTGCCGCGGCTCAAATTCCGTGCCCGAAAGACGGGACAGCAGGGGAAGGACAAAGAGCCGGGTCACGAAGAAGGCGGCCACCGGATGGCCCGGAAGCCCGATGAGCGGCTTGTTTCCGCACCTCCCCAGAATGGTGGGCTTGCCCGGCTTCATGGCGAGGCCGTGGAAGAGGACGGGGCCGAGGGACCCGATCACGCGGAGGGAGGCGTCTTTTTCCCCGACGCTGCTTCCCCCGGAGAGGATGACCGCATCGCAGTCCTGGATGGCGTTTTCCACGGCCTTTCGCAGCGCGTCCTCCCGGTCGGGAACGATGCCGAAACGGACGGCACGGATTCCGGCGTCCGCAAGCTGCGCCTCGATCAGGGGACCGTTGACGTCCCGCACCTGACCCGGTCCGGGCTTTTTGTCCGGCGCGACCAGTTCATCCCCGGTGGAGATGACGGCGGCCCGCAGGGGCGCGGTGACGGGAACGTTTGTGATGCCGAGGGCGGCCAGGGCACCGACGTCCTGCGGGTGCAGGATCCGGCCGCGGGGCAGCAGGAGCTTTCCGGGCGAGACGTCGTCCCCGCGGAAGGTCAGATTCTCTCCCGGGGCCGCGGACCTGGCGATGCCGACGGTCCCGTCGCCGAACTCCTCCGCATATTCCAGCATGACGGCGCTGTCCGCGCCGCGGGGCAGGGCGCCCCCGGTGGGGATGGCCGCGCAGCAGCCCTCCTCCAAAGCAAAGTCGGGGCGTTCGCCCATGCGGATTCGCGCCTGCAGGCGGAGAACGGCCGGAATGGCGTCGCTGCAGCCGAAGGTGTCCCGCGCCCGGACGGCGTATCCGTCCACGTTGGAGCGGTCAAAATCCGGCACGTATTCGGCGGCGGTGACGTCCTCCGCCAGCGTCCGCCCGAGCGCCTCCCCGAGGGGAACGCGCTCTTTGGCGCCGGCCGGAACAAACGTCTCCCGGACGAGCTGAAGCGCTTCTTCCAGCGTGATCACATTGAGCATGGTGCCTCCTTGCTGCCTTTGACGAAAACGGCCGTCGCATTTTCCGAAGACCGGAAAAGAACTCTCCCGGCCTCGGAACAAGGCCGGCGCCGGGCTTCCTGAAAACCGGAACAGAAGTGGTCTTCGGGAAACGGCCGCGCGTCAGAGGAAGGAAACGATATCTTCGGTCAGGGTCTCCAGGTTGAGCTGCAGGATCCTGCCCCACAGGGACGGCTCCTGTCCGAGCAGAAGCCGCAGGGCCTGGGCGCTCTGGATGGCCGCGCAGCAGGCCGGCGTGTAGGCGATGCTTTCGGGGGCCGGGATTTCTTCGCTTTCGCCCGCGTACAGGGCCCGGAGCATGCCGGAGCGGGGCGGAACGACTGCCGCCTGGACGATCTCGCCGCGGATGGCGCCGTGGACGAGGGGGACGTCATGCCTTCCGCAGACCTCCTCCAGGAGGAGCCGCGCGGGGACGCTGTCGAGGGCGTCCAGAACGAGGTCGCAGCCTTCGACCAGGGCGTCGCCGTTTTCTTCGGAAAAGGCCTCGGTGACGGCGATGAGGTCGACAGCGGAATTGACGTCCAGTGCCCTGTCTGCCGCCGCGTCCGTCTTCCAGGTATCCAGCAGGGATTCGGTGCAGAGGAGCTGGCGGTTTAAGTTGCTCGCCTCAAAGCGGTCCGGATCCACGGCGATGATATGTCCGACGCCGATCCGGAGCATGTTTTCGAGCAGGTATCCGCCCAGACCGCCGCAGCCGACGATCAGGACACGTTTCTGTGCCAGAAGGATCTGGCCGTCTTCCCCGACGATCGCCAGCTGGCGCGCGTATCGCTCCGCAGTCATGGGACTCCTCCTTTTTTGAACGCCCCGGAGGGGCTGTGCTTACGTGGTTTCGCAACGGGCGCGGGAGCAGCGGCAGGGGAAGCGTTTCCTCGCCGGACAGGGAATGAGGGCAGGCTTCCTTCCGGGAAGGAGAGCAGGGCGCTTTATTCCTGCGCGGAGAAGAGCTGCTCCGCGTAGCGCACGGAGGCCATGGCGTCCTTCCCGTAGAAATCCGCGCCGATGCGGTCCGCGTACTCCTGCGTCATCACTGCGCCGCCGACCATGACCCGGCAGTCCGGGGCGGTCTTTCGCAGCAGGGCGATGGTCGCCTCCATGGAAGGGACGGTGGTGGTCATCAGGGCCGAGAGACCGACCAGGCGGATACCGTTTGCGGTGACCGCGTCTGAGACGGTCTCGGGAGCGACGTCCTTTCCGAGGTCCAGGACTTCGAAGCCGTAGTTTTCCAGAAGGACCTTGACGATGTTTTTGCCGATGTCGTGGATATCGCCGCGCACCGTGGCGAGGACGATGCGCCCGCGGGCGGCCCGCTCCTGACCCGCGGCCAGAAGCTTCTGTTTGATCTCTTCAAAGGCCGCGGCAGCGGCTTCCGCGCTCATGAGGAGGCCGGGCAGGAAGACCGTCTTTTTCTCGAATCCTTCGCCCACGACGCCCAGGGCGGGCACCAGCTGGCCGTCGATCAGAGCGAGGGGGTCCTCTCCGGCGTCAAGCGCCTCGCGGCACAGGCGGGCCGCATCCGAGGCGAGGCCGCGCTGCACGGCGGCGCCCAGGGTCAGGGGGCCTGCGGCGGACGCCTTTGCGGAAGGGGCCGCGGCGGGAGAGGAGGGCGCGGCGGAAACCGCCTCCGGGAGGGAGGCGCAGTAGTCGATATAGGCCGCACAGCGATCGTCCAGACCGGCCAGGGTCCGGAAGGCGTGCCAGGCGGTCATCATCTCCGGGGACATGGGGTTCATGATGGCCGCACAGAGGCCGTTTTGCAGCGCCATCGTCAGATAGACGGCCCCGATGGCGGGGCGGCGCGGCAGGCCGAAGGAGACGTTGGAGACGCCCAGAACGGTCCCGCAGCCGAGTTCTTCGCGGACGCGCCGCAGGGTCTCCAGGGTCACAAGGGCGGCGCGGCTGTCGGCCGAGACGGCCATGGCCAGGGAGTCGATCAGGATGTCGTGCGCGGGGATCCCGTAGGAGGCGGCCCGCTCCAGAATCTTCCGGGCGATGGCGATGCGCCCGTCCGCAGTGTCCGGAATCCCGGATTCGTCCAGGGTCAGGGCCACGACGGCCCCGCCGTACTTTGCGGCCAGAGGGAAGACGGCCTCCATGCTCTCTTCCTTGCCGTTCACGGAGTTGATCAGGGCCTTGCCGGTGTAGGCGCGCAGGCCCCGTTCCAGGGCGCGGGGGTCGGAGGTGTCGAGCTGAAGCGGGAGGGGTGTGACGGCCTGCAGGGCGCGGACCGCCTCCTCCATCATGGCGGGCTCGTCGATGCCGGGAAGCCCGACGTTGACGTCCAGGACCTGTGCGCCGGCGTCCTCCTGCGCCAGTCCCTCGCGGACGAGATAGTCGATGTCATGTTCGCGCAGCGCCTGCTGGAAGCGCTTCTTTCCCGTGGGGTTGATGCGCTCGCCGATCAGGACGGGTTCGTCCCCGAAGGTGACGGTGCGGCAGAACGAGGAGATGACGGCGCCGCGGGATGCGGCGGAGACGTCCGCGTTTTCAGAGACGGTTCCGGGGCGCGCGGCCGCAGCGCCCGGTGCGGGGGCGGCGAAGGGAAGATCGCGGCAGGTCTCGATCAGGGCGCGGATATGCGCCGGCGTCGTGCCGCAGCAGCCGCCCAGGAGACGGACCCCCGCGGCGGCAAAGCGGGCGCCGCAGGCGGCAAATCCCTCCGGGCCCACGTCGTAGCGGACCAGGCCGCCCTGGGTGCGGGGCAGGCCGGCGTTGGGGCTGACGAGCACGGGCAGGTCGGTGCAGGCGAGAAGTTTTTGGGCGATGGGGAGAAGCTGCTCCGGTCCGAGGGAGCAGTTGATGCCGATGGCGTCGACGCGAAGGCCCGTGAGCAGGGCGGCGACAGCGGCGGGATCGGCCCCGGTCAGGAGACGGCCGCTCTCGTCAAAGGTCACGGAGGCGAAGACGGGAAGATCGCAGTTTTCTTTGGCTGCGAGCACGGCGGCGCGCAGCTCCCCGGTATCGCCCATGGTCTCGATCAGGACGAGGTCGGCGCCGGCCGCGGCTCCCGCGCGGACCGTGCGGGCGTAGAGGGAGACGGCCTCCTCGAAGGGGAGGTCTCCCATGGGGGCGAGAAGACGGCCCGTGGGGCCGAGGTCCAGGGCCGCGAAGGGACCGGCTTTGCCGGCCGCGGCGCGCGCGGGGGCGGCCTCATCGGCGGCTCTGCGGGCCAGACGCACACCGGCCGCTGCGGCGGATTCGGGATCGTCCGATCCGGCTGCGCCGAAGGTGTTGGCCGTCAGAATGTCGCAGCCCGCGTCCAGATAGGCCCGGTGCATGGCCAGAACCTCCTCCGGGCGCTCGCTGTTCCAGGTCTCGGGGCTCCGTCCGGGGGCGAGGCCCTTCTCCTGCAGATATGTGCCGCAGGCGCCGTCGATGAAGAGGCGCCTGCGGGAAAGTTCGGATAAAACGGGTGATGTCATGTTGTCTCCTTCTGCGGGATCTGCGTTCAGAGGCCCGCGGTCAAGACAGATCGAATGTTGAAACAGGAAAGCTGTCAAATCCCTTTGCCGGTCACAGCTGCGGGTCCTCCGCCCGGGGCTCTGCGGGATATATCCCCACGAGCGCGGTGACGGATTTGGACGGGACCATGAGACAGGCGTCGGTCAGGGTGACGCCGATGCGGCGCTGGGGCCGCAGAATGCGGAAGAAATCCCGCTGAAATTCGAGGGGGAGATCTCCGTAGCCCGGAGAAAAACGGGGACGGAGGGCGAGACCCTCCTTTCGGAAGCCGGCGCGCAGGCCGTCCATGTCGTCTTCGATGCAGGCCTCGATCCAGGCCGCGGCCGCCGCCTGCAGGCAGGAGGCCAGGGCCATGTCGGAGAGCTCCGCGCGGCGGAGGATGCGGTCCGCTTCCGCTCCCAGGGTGGCCGCGTAGAAGAGGACTTCGGTGCAGCCGGAGAGGTTCCGTTTCAGGCTGGCCGAGCGCACGGGCGTGCCGGCCAGAGAGAGGATTCCGTCCTCGAGGAACGCAAGTTCGAACCGGCCGCTCACGGAGCGGAAATCCGAGGCCGCGGTCACGCGGTCCAGGGCGTCCTCTAAGAGGGCGGTCATCGCAGCGGCCTGCGAAGAAGCCTGCGTCTGTGCGGAGGCAGCTTCTTCGGCCGCTTCCGGTCCGGGGGCCCCGGGAACGCCGGCGGGCGTTTCTTCCTCCCCGGAAGTTAAGGGAAGGCGCATCCCCAGATACCGCGCCATCTCGCGGATCAGCGCGGCGCGGCCGCTTTTGTGCGCGTCGAAGACCGGGCGGTCTTCGGGTGCGGTCGCCGCAGCACTCACGCCTCCTTCGGCTTCCGGAAACCCTTCGGGAGAGGGACTTTGTCCGCTCATGCTTCGTTCTCCAGGAGGTCCCTGAGGTTGTTCAGGATGGCCGCCGCCACGGCGGGCTTGTTCATGGAGTAGACGTGCACGTGGGTCACGCCGCCGGCAAAGAGGTCCACGATCTGCTCCGTGGCGTAGGCGATGCCGGCCTGCGCCATCGCCGCGGGCGAGGAGCCGAAGGCGTCCGCGAGGGCGCGGAGGCGCGGCGGGATGACGGCGCCGGAGAGGGCCGCGGAGCGCTCCACCTGGGACCGGCCCGTGATGGGCATGATGCCCGGCAGGATGGGGACGTCGATCCCCGCATCGCGCAGCAGGTAGAGATAGCGGAAGTAGGTTTCGTTTTCGAAGAACATCTGGGTGGTCAGGAAATCGCAGCCCGCGTCCACCTTCTCCTTGAGGTGACGGATGTCTTCGCGCAGGCCTGCGGCGTCCGCGTGGCCCTCGGGATAGCAGGCGCCCCCGATGGTGAAGGCGGAGTCGAAGGAGCGGATCTCATGGATGAGGTCCGCCGCATAGCGGTACTGGCCCGGCACCTCGCGGTCCTTGGGGATGTCGCCGCGCAGGGCCATGATGTTGTGCATGCCCTTTTCCTTCAGCTCCTCCAGCATGGCGCGCACCGTCTCATGGGTCGAGGAGATGCAGGTCAGATGCACGAGGACGGGGAGGGCGTAGTCACGTGACAGTTCCTCCGCGAGGGAGACGGTGTAGCGGCTGGTGCCTCCTCCCGCACCGTAGGTGACAGAGAGGAAGGAGGGGCCGAGGGCGGCCACCTGCCGTGCGGCGGCGTCCACGCTTTCCCAGGTTTCCGCGGTCTTGGGCGGGAAGACTTCGAAGGAGAGGTGGCGCTTTCCGCTTTTCAGGATATCGATGAGGCGGGGCGATTCGTTCATGGTCGAACCTCCGGACAAAAGAGTATTGTTTCGGCAGCGGTTCCCGCGGCGCTTTTCGGACGGAAGCGTCCCGGCGAGGCGGGGCGGAGCCGGTGAGATCATATGCAGGAACAGAAAGACCGGTATCAGGTGACAGACACAGGGCGTCAGACGTCCGTCTCTGTTTCGCAAGACTGCAGAGAAACGGCCCGGATGTATCCGATTTCAGGCCTTGCCCTGCAGCGCCTCGGACAAGGCTGCAAACTGCTCGAGCGAAAGGGCTTCTCCGCGCACGGTGTCGGGCAGGCCGATCCGGGCGAGCGCCGCGGCGACCTCCTCCCGCGTGTGGTCGAGGCCCGCGTAGTGCGAGGCGGCGTTGGCCAGGGTCTTGCGCCTCTGCTGGAAGGCGGCCCGCACCAGCGCGAACATGTGCGCCCGGTCGGAGACGCGCACCGGTGGCTCTTCGTGGAGCGTCAGCCGGATGACGGCGCTGCCCACCGTGGGGCGGGGCAGGAAGCAGTGGGGCGGGACGTTGGCCGCGAGGTACGGCTCCGCGTAGTACTGCACGGCCAGGGTGAGGGCGCCGTAGTCCTTGGTGCCGGGCGCGGCGGCCATGCGCTGCGCGACCTCCTTCTGGATCATCACCGTGATGCTGCGCAGCGGGAGCTCGTCCTCCAGGAGCTGCATCAGGATGGGTGTCGTGATGTAGTAGGGAAGATTGGCCACCACCTTGACGGGGCGGCCTTCGGCCTCGCGCGCGAGCAGATCTTTGAGGTCGACCTTGAGGACGTCCGCGTGCAGGACGGAGACGTTGCCGTACGCCGCGAGGGTGTCCGCGAGGACGGGAATCAGGTTCTGGTCGATCTCCACGGCGCAGACCTTCCCGGCCGCCTCGCACAGGTACTGCGTGAGGGTGCCGATGCCCGGGCCGATCTCCAGGACGAAGTCTTCCTTTGTGATGTCCGCGGCGCGGACGATCTTTTCCAGCACATGGGGGTCGATCAGGAAGTTCTGACCGAACCGCTTCTGCGCGGTGATGCCGTGCCTCTGCAGGACGCTGATCGTGTTTTTGGGATCTCCGAGTGTTGCCATAATATGTCAGTACCCCAGCTGTCTGTCCACCTGCCGCAAAATGGGGCGGCCAGCACAGTAGTTCTCAAAATCTTCCAGAAAGAGCTGCACGATGCGGTCGGCGGTGTAGGCAAGCGTCATATTGCCGGCGACGTGCGGAGTGATCAAAAGGCCAGGGCAGGTCCAGAGGCTGTCGTCCTCCGGGAGGGGCTCCTGCTCGAACACGTCCAGCGCCGCCATAAGGCGTCCCGCGCGCAGTTCTTGTTCCAGAGCCGTCCGGTCGATGGCGGAGCCCCGGCCCACGTTGACGATCAGGGCGCTGTCCGGCAGGGCGGCCAGCCGGTCTTTCGACAGAATATGCGCGGTCTGCGCTGTGCCGGGAAGGGCCATGATCAGGATATCTGTCTCCTTCAGGACGCTGTCCAGATTCTTCTCTGTGATGATCCGGTCAAAGTTGTCTCCGGCGGGACGGCCGCTCCGGTTCATGCCGATGAGGCATGCCGGCTCAAAGGCGCGCAGCCTCGCCGCAGCCGTGCGGCCAATGTCCCCGGTGCCAAGGAGGGTGACGCGGCTGTTTTTGATAGAGCGCACGGCCAGGTCACGGGTCCAGGCGCGGCGGGAAACGATCTCGTTGTAGGCGGGCTGCCGGCGGAGCATCGTCAGGATCACCAGGAGGATGTGTTCGGCGATGGTCACGCCGTAGGCTCCGGAAGAGTTTGACAGGACGGCCTCGTGGGAAGCAAAGGTCCCCGGCGCGGTCAGATGCCCCACGCCCGCGGAGGGCGTACACATCCATTTCAGGTGAGAGGCCGCAGCGGCCAGCATGGCGGAGGAGCCGAAGAGGACCTCGGCATCGGATGCGGCCGCAAGGCCAGCCGCATCGTTGTCATAGAACTCCGCGGAAAACCCGTTGGCTGCGGCGGCTGCTGAGATGGCAGCGCGGTGCGCATCGGTCAGAACGCAGGAATCGACAGTAACGACCAACTTTCTTGCCATGGCGGATCTCCTTTCTGATATCGTCTCACAGCGCGGATGAGGAGTATTCAAGCCTGAAAACAGCCATTCCGGGAGAGATCAGGGAGGGGACGATCGATTTGTTTATGAAAGCCGGGAAAGGTCTGCGCGGTGATGCCGTGCCTCTGCAGGACGCTGATCGTGTTTTTGGGATCTCCGAGTGTTGCCATAGTCTGTCTCTGTATCTTCTCCAAGGAAATAACCGGTATATGCCTAAATAGTACTATCGAGAGGGGCATAAATCAAGTGCGGGGCGAAGATCGGGGCAAAGGAGAATCGCGGAAACGCAAAAAGGGGGGGCCGGGCGAAAACGTTGCCGAAACTCCGATTTGAGAAAAACCGTACCGGCAAGGAAAGAAAAATCGGCTCCACGGCTTGACAGATATTCGCTGCGCTGATATATTGACAACATACCATAACTTTATTGAATTAAAGTGCTGAATTTTCAGATTATGAATCACAGTTCCCTTTTTGATGCTTAACACCCCCGCACATGACGGAAAACGGCGGGAACGGCGTTTTCCTGCATACGAAAGGAAACGCGATGAGGGCGCCCTTGTTCAGGCGCCCGATTTTTATAGGCTTCAGAAGGGAATTCCGGAAAGAGCGATCGCATGGGCAGGAAAAAAACGATCATCGGGCAGCCTGTGATCCGGCCGGACGCACTGGCCAAGGTCCAGGGGCGGGCCCGCTATATCGGCGATCTGTTCCTCGAGCGCAAAAACTGCCTCGTGGGACGGGCTCTTTTTGCGCCCTGCTCCCATGCCCGTCTGCTCCGCGTGGACACCTCGGCCGCGGAGGCGCTTCCCGGGGTCGTCACAGTCATGACGGCAAAGGATCTGCCGGGGCTCAATGCCTACGGCGCCGCTGCGCCGGACAAGCCCGTGCTCGCGGACGGCATCATCCGCTACCAGGGGGATCCCGTAGCCTTTGTGGCGGCCGTGGACCGGCAGACGGCGGACCGCGCCGTGGCCCTGATCCGTGCGGAGTACGAGCCCTTGGAGCCGCAGCTGGATCCGCGGGAGAATCTGCGCCCCGGCGCGCCTCTGATTCACGAGAATCACCCGATCTCCAGGGGGAGCAACGTCTCCAGCAAATGGCGGGTGGAGCGCGGCGATGCTGCCGCCGCCCTGGCGCAGTCGGACATTGTTCTGGAAAACGATTTTGAGACCCAGATGGCGGATCATGCCTATCTGGAGACGGAGAACTGCCTGGCGGAGCCGGACGAGATCGAGGGGGGAATCCACCTCATCGCCCCCGGTCATTCCGCGCATCTCAACTGCCGCTCCCTCGCGGCGGCCTTCGGCCTGCCTCACAGCAAGGTCCACGTGACCACCCCCATCGTGGGCGGGAGCTTCGGCGGCAAGGAGGACTCCAACCTGGAAGTGGCCGTCATGGCGGGCGTGCTGGCGCTGAAAACCGGACGCCCCGTGTTTTGTGAATACACGAGGGAGGAATCCCTGCGCAACAGCGGCAAGCGCCACGCGACGCGTTCCCACCGGAAGCTGGGCGCCACGAAAGACGGCATCCTCACGGCTCTGGAGGCGGACATCGTGGTGGACAAGGGAGCCTACCGCTCCATCGACCCGATTCCGCAGCGCATGTCCATGTACGGGGGCGGTGTTTACCGCATCCCGAACGCGAAGGTCGAGGCCCGCTCGGTGTTTACGCATCACGTCTACGGCTGCGCGTTCCGGGGGCTCGGCGTGCCCCAGGCCATGTTCTCGATCGAGTGCCAGATGGACGATCTGGCGCGCCGGCTCGGGATGGATCCCGTGGAGCTGCGCCTGAAGAACCTCCTGCGGGAGGGGGACAGCATAATCACCGGGCAGGTGATGCGCGCGGACCGCGGTCTGGGCCTGGAGAAATGCATCCGGGAAGTGTGCGGCCGCATCGGCTGGGACAGGCCTGTCGAGCAGAGCGGCGATCCCAACATCCGCCGCGGCCGCGGAATCGCCGCGATCATGTATGGAAGCGGCACGGGGTACCCCGACGACGGGGCCCACTGCTTTGTGAACCTGCAGATGGACGGGAGTCTCATGGTGGGCATCGGCACGGCCGAACTGGGGCAGGGCGGCCTCGCGGCCATGACCCAGATCGCGGCCGAGACGCTGGGCATCTCCTGCAGCATGGTCAACGTCAACTACTCCGACAATCACGCCTCCCCGGAGACCGGAGCGACGGTGGCTTCGCGGTCCACGGTTTTCGTGGGCAACGCCATCGTGCGGGGCTGCACCATCCTGAAGGAGCGGATGCTCGGCTGCGCCGGAAAGCTTCTGGAGGAGACGCCCGAAAACCTGGAGATCGAAGACGGCATCATTTCCGTGCGCGGGAACGAGGAGAAGTCGGTCCCCCTGCGGCAGGTCGTCCGCGCGGCGTACATGTCTCAGGTGCCGCTGACAGCGGTGGGCGACTGGTATCCGCCTTTGAACCGACCCGATCCCGTGAACGGACAGGACGACCGCATGCACACCTATACCTTCGGCGCGCAGGCGGTGGAGGTGTCCGTGGACATCGGTACCGGGGTCTATACCCTGGACCGGAGCGTGGCGGCCTTTGATATCGGCCGTGTCATCAACCCCCTCTGCGCGGAGGGACAGGTCGAGGGCGGCGTCACCCAGGGCATCGGCTACGCCATGATGGAAAACTTTGAACTGAAGAACGGCATCGCCGTTTCCGACACCTATCACAGCTATCTCATCCCCACGTCGATGGACCTCCCGTCCCTGGAGACCATCCTCGTGGAGGCGCCCAACGAACTGGGACCCTACGGCGCGAAGGGCGTGGGAGAGCCTCCGGTCACGGCCGCGGCTCCCGCCATCCGCAACGCGCTCCTGGACGCCATCGGCATCCCGTTTTATTCGCTGCCCATCACCCCGATGAAGGTGCTGGCGGCGCTGAAGGCGCGGGAGAGGGAGGAGGCGTGATGGCGACTGCGTTTTATCTTCCGAAAACCGTGAAAGAAGCCTGTGCCCTGCTCGGCGAGTGGGGAGAGCGGGTCGTGATCACAAACGGCGGTACCGATATCGTGATCGAGATCGGGAAGGGCCGCCTCGTGCCGGAGGCGAACGTCTGCATCCGGAATATCGAAGAACTCCACGCCATCCGGCAGGAAGGGGAGTTCCTCTCCATAGGCGGCGCGGCGACCTTTGACGAGATGCTGGCATCGCCCCTGGTGAAGGCCTTCCCCGGAATGATCGAGGCGGCAGGCGTGATCGGCAGCCCCGCCATCCGGGCCATGGGGACCCTGGCCGGAAACATCTGCACCGCGGCGCCCGCGCCGGACGGCTGTACCATGGCGATGGGCCTGGACGCGCGGGTGGTGCTCCGGAGCGCGGCGGGAGAGCGGACAGTGCCCCTCTCCGAAATGCTTCTGGGCCGCGGAAAGACCGCAAGGCGCGGGGACGAGCTCCTCACGCAGATTCTCCTGCCCCTGTCAAAAACGGCCTGCGCCTATCAGCGGCTGGCCAGACGGCAGGCCCAGGATATTGCCAAGGTGATGGTCGGAGCCTCGCTGGAGACCTGCGGCGGCGTCATCACCGCCGCGGCCGTGGCTCTCGGCGCCGTGAACGCGGTGCCCTGCCGGGCCCCCAGCGTGGAAGAGATGCTGGTCGGGAAACCGGCTGCGGAGGGCCTGGAAGCGGTCCGGGACTTCTTCCCGCCCGAGGCAAAACTCCGGCCGAGCCCCTTCCGGGAATACAAGCAGCAGGTGCTGCCGACGCTGCTTTTCCGGACGCTGGAGCAGGCAGCGGAGAGAGGAGGCGGACGATGAGAGAGGTGCATTTCATCCTCAACGGAAGACCTGTCTCCGTGACGGCGGACGAAAACGAGCTGCTGGTCGATACCATCCGCGGGCGATTCGGTCTGTGCGGCACCAAGGAGGGCTGCCGCGCGGGAGACTGCGGGACCTGCACGGTCCTGCTGGAGGGCACGGCCGTCCGGTCCTGCCTGCTGCTGACCTGCTCCGTGGAGGGCAGGCACATCACCACGATCGAAGGCCTGGGGGACAGGGATCACATCCACCCCATCCAGCAGGCGTTCATCGACGCGGGGGCCGTCCAGTGCGGCTTCTGCACACCGGGCATGGTGCTCACCGCCAAGGCCCTGCTCGACCGGAATCCCCACCCCGGTGAACGGGAGATCCGGGTCGCGCTTTCCGGAAATCTATGCCGGTGTACCGGCTATGAGAAGATCATAAAAGCTGTTCAACTGGCCTCGCAACGCATGGACCCGACCCCGGAAACAGAATGAAAAAAGAGAGGAGACGAATATGAAGAAGTTCTTCGCGATCATCCTGACGATCTGTCTGGTGGCAGCCGTCCTCGCCGGCTGCGGCAGCAGCACGCCGCAGACCACCGCCGCCCCGACCACCACGAAGGCCCCCGAGACCAAGGCCCCTGAGACCCAGGCGCCGCAGACGACGGAAGCCCCCGCCACCGAGGCCCCTCTGGACTTCGGCGACAAGTACCTGACCATGCTGACCGGCAGCACCGGCGGCGCGTACTATCCCATCGGAATCATCTTCTCCACCCTGTGGAATGAGCATCTGGGCTCTGCGGGACTGAACGTCTCCGGTCAGGCCTCTGCCGGCGGTGTGGAGAACCTGAACATGCTCAAGTCCGGCGAAGCGGATCTGGGCCTCGCCGTTTCCGACTTCGGTTACTATTCCTACACCGGCACGGCGATGTTTGACGGTAAGGGCGAGCACAAGGAACTCCGCGGCATCTGCGGCCTGTGGCCCGAGCTCGTGCACATGGTCGTCACCGAGGCTTCCGGCATCAACAGTCTGCAGGATGCGGTGGGTCACCGCCTGAGCATCGGCGGCGCCGGCTCCGGTATGGCCTACAACACCCCCATCATGATGAAGGTCCTCGCGAACGCCGAGATCAACACCGACTGGACGCCTGAGTACCTCGCCTTCCAGCAGTCCTCCGAGGCCATGCAGAACGGCCAGATCGACGGCGTGAACATCACCGGCGGCGTGCCCGTTTCCAGTGCGACCGAGCTCATGGCCAGCAGCATCGGCACCAAGATCCTGTCCTTCTCCCAGGAGGACTGCGACAAGCTGAACTCCCTCGGCTACACCCAGTTCGGTCTGTACACCATTCCGGCCAACACCTACAACAACCAGCCGGAAGACCTGACGACCCTGGGCTATAAGTGCGAGCTGTTCTGCACCGCCGACCTGGATGAGGAAGTCGTCTACAACATGACCAAGGTCCTCTTCGAGTACATCGACGAGATCCGCGCATCCCACAAGGCTCTCTCCACGATCGATGCCAAGACCTGTCTGAACGGTCTGGCGGACACCCCGCTGCATCCCGGCGCCATCCGCTATTTCGAGGAGATCGGCGTCACGATCCCTGAGAACCTGAAGTAAGCGATTCTTCGGCAGGAGAGACGAACGACTGACGCCGGTCCGGAAAAGAGGCCGCCCGGGCCGGCGCGAACCGTACAGGAACAGCTTTTCCGCAGTACCCCTCAGGGAATGCGCCGGCAGGAGCAGGCGGGATCCCGCAAGGAGAAACCATGGCAAAGGGAAAGAAAGAGAAAAAAGTCACCGGCACGCGGAAGTTCGAGGGCGGTCTTCAGAAGGGCGTCCTGATCTTCTGCATCGTCTGCGCGCTGGTGATGATCTTCATCAACGCGTTCAGCCTGATGATCACCGTGAAGAAGAACGCGATCGCGCTGTCCTTCATGCTGGCGCTCACCTTCATTTTCTACCCCGCGACTTCGCGGTCCAGACGGGACATGCCCAGTGTACCGGACTGGATTCTCGCCGTGCTCAGCGTCGTGACCTGCATCTTCATCTTTTCGAGCTACGACAGCCTGATCGCCCGGAATCTCGAGCCCACGATGCCGGAGCTCGTCTTTGCCGGGATCCTGGTCGTCCTCGTGCTGGAATCCGTGCGCCGCTCCACGGGCTACATCCTGCCGATCCTCGCGCTGATCTTCATCCTCTACGCGAAATTCGGCATCCATTTCCCGGGCATTCTCCGGCACAAGGGCTTCCTCTGGCCGAGGATCCTGATCCGCCTGGGCCTCGCCGACACGGGTATCTGGGGCACCAGCCTCACCACGGCGGCGTCTTACGTTTTCATGTTCATCATGTTCGGCTGCTTCCTGAACAGCTCCGGCACGGCCAAGTTCTTCAATGACTTCGCCATTTCCTTCGCCGGACGGCTCCGGGGCGGCCCGGCCCAGGTCTCCGTGGTTTCCTCGGGGCTGATGGGAACCATCAGCGGCAGCGCCCAGGCCAACGTCGCCACCACCGGCGCCTTCACGATTCCGCTGATGAAGAAGGTGGGCTATTCCGACCGCTTTGCCGCGGCCGTGGAGGCCGCCGCCTCGACGGGCGGCATCCTGATGCCCCCGGTCATGGGCGCGGCGTCCTTCGTCATGGCCTCTTTCCTGGGCATCCCCTACGCGACGGTCATGAAGGCCGGCATCATCCCGGCGCTGCTGTACTACTTCTCGATCTTTTTCATGGTGGACCTGCGGGCCCGGAAGATGAAGCTGACGGGGATGAATTCTGCCGACCTGCCGAAGGTGTCGACGGTGTTCAGGGAATCGGGCCACATGCTGGTCCCGATCGTCGTCGTCATCTACACGCTGCTGGCGGGATATTCCGCCATCATTTCCGCCTTCTGCGGCATCGTCTCGACCATCGTGCTGAGCACGCTGCGCAAGAGCACCCGGATGACGGTCCGGAAGCTGTTTGAGACGCTGGCGGAGGCCACCCGGGCCTCCATCACGGTGACCACGGCCTGCGCTCTGGTGGGCATCATCGTGGCGGTGGTGGGCATGACGGGCCTGGGCCAGGTCATCGCCCTGAACATCATGAAGCTCAGCCACGGACACCTCTGGATCGCTCTGGCGATGATCATGGTCTCCGCGCTGATCCTCGGCATGGGCCTCCCCTCCACGGCGTGCTACATCATCACGTCCAGCGTAGCGGCCCCGGCTCTCGTCACCATGGGCATCCCTCCGCTGGTGGCCCACTTCTTCGCCTTCTACTACGGCACCATGTCCGGCATCGTGCCGCCGGTGGCCCTGACCTCCTACACGGCGGCGGGTCTCTCCGGGGCGAACCCCATGAAGGTGGCGCTTTCCGGACTTCGGCTGGCGTCGGCGGGACTCATCATCCCGTTCTGCTTCGCCTATTCGCCGATTCTGCTGCTGCAGGGGGACTACACGGCCGGCACCCTGATCACGGTGTTGATCTCGGCGATGCTGGGCATCTACTTCCTGGGCTGCGGCCTCGAGGGATACTTCCGGACGCCGCTGCACATGGTCGCGCGGTTCCTGCTGGTGGGCTTTGCCCTGTGCCTCATCGTGCCCGGCTGGGTCACGGATATCGTCGGCGTCGGCGGAGCAGTGATCACGCTCGCCATCTCCACGCTGCTGGCGAAGAGGAAAGAAAAGGCGGAAGCGGCGGCCTGACGGCTGCCTGAACAGACGGAAATAGTCGATCGGCAAACAGAAAAACACCCTGCAGCCTTTGATATGCTACCCCCAAGTAGGACACTGAAATATAAAACCTACTTGGGGGTATTTCTATGGCCAGAAAAAGCAAGATTGACCCGGCAGAAAAAGTAAAGGTAATTGAACGGTTACTGGCAGCTGAAATCGGTGTTTGTGA
>JAFRUR010000075.1 GCA_017438775.1 Lachnospiraceae bacterium
AGGTGCAGGCCGGTGCGGGTCTTCTTCAGGATGTGCGAGACCACCAGCGCGATGATGATGGCCAGGTACGCGAGGAACCCGTAGGAGAGGAAGATCTTTCCGAACCAGCCCAGGTTTTTCGCGAAGGGCAGGGAGGTGCGGAAGTAGTTGCTCGTGGCGGAGAGGGCGATGGAGGGCACGTCGGCGCCGGTCAGCTTGATGAGGGAGCCGCCGAAGAAGTTGCCGAAGCCCACGCCGAAGGTGGTCATCGCAAGGCCGGTCACGTTCTGGTTGGCGCGCAGGGTCACGGTCAGGAAGCAGAAGAGCAGTCCCATGAGGAGCGATCCCAGCAGGCAGGAGAGCAGCGGGATGAGGATGGCCAGGAAGGCGTTCATCCCCGCGGCGCCGCCGCAGGCACGCTCATACAGGAAGGAACCGATGACGCCGCAGATGGCGCCCACGTACATGACGCCGGGAATTCCGAGGTTCAGGTTGCCGGACTTCTGGGAGAGGGTCTCTCCGGTGCTGCCGTACAGCAGAGGGATGCTCTGGGCGACAGCGCGCGGGATAAAGGCGATCAGGTCAAACATGGCTCTCCTCCTTTCCTTCCGGGGCAGCGGGGGCTTTTTCCGCCGCGGGTCTTGCCGGCTCCTTCGGAGCTTTGCCGCGCAGGTTGAGCTTGTAGTTGATGAAGAACTCGCATCCGATGATGAAGAACAGGATGATGCCCGTCAGGATATCGCCGAAGGCGTGGTTTAAACCGAAGGCCGTGGAGATCTCTCCCGAGCCGCGGCTCAGGAAGGCGATCAGGAGGCTCGAGAAGATCATGCCGATGGGATTGAACTTGGCGAGCCATGCCACCATGACGGCCGTGAAGCCCTGGCCGCCGGCCAGCGTCGTCGTCAGGGTGTGGTCCGTGCCGGCCACCATGAGGTATCCGGTCAGGCCGCAGATGGCGCCGGAGAGGAGCATCGTGCGGAGGATGACTTTCTCCACCTTGATGCCCACGTAGCGGGCCGTGGCCTCGCTCTCGCCGACGACGGAGATCTCGTAGCCGTGCTTGGAGTAGGTCAGGTAGATGTACATGAGCACGGTCAGGACCGCGACCACGAGGATGAGCAGAAGGTACCGGTTCCCGATCACGGGGAGCCAGCCGGCCTCCGATTTCTGGTTGATGATGCCGATGGTGCCGGAGCCCTTGGGCACCTCCCAGACGATGACGTAGTAGGCGACCAGCTGGGTGGCGACGTAGTTCATCATCAGGGTGAAGAGGGTCTCGTTGGTGTTCCACTTTGCCTTGAACACGGCGGGAATGAGAGCCCAGACGGCGCCGGCCGCGATGGCGGCGATGATGCCGACCGCGATGAGGGCGGGACCGGGCAGGGAAGTTCCGAGCAGGATCATGGTGGCGGCCGTCGCCAGCGCGCCGATCAGGATCTGTCCCTCGCCGCCGAGGTTCCAGAACCACATGCGGAAGGCGGGGGTCAGAGCCAGGGAGATGCACAGCAGGATGGCGGTCTCCTTGCCGGTGATCCACAGACGGCGGGTCGTGCCGAACGCGCCCGAGAACATGGTGCTGTAGACCGACAGCGGGTCAAGGCCGGTGGTCACGGTGGTGACGATGGCGCAGACGATCAGGGCCGCGACGATGGCCGCGAGGCGGATGCCCCAGGCCGCGTACCAGGGGAGGACCTTCCTCTTGGTGAGGTGGATCAGGGGAGCTTTTTTCTCAGGCATGGTCAGCACCTCCTCCCAGGCGGGTCATCATCAGGCCGACCTCGTTCTTTTTGCTCGCGTCGGGGGCATCCAGAATGCCGGACACCTTGCCGCCGCAGAGCACGAGGATGCGGTCGCACAGCTCCAGAAGGACGTCCAGGTCTTCGCCGACGTAGATGACGGCGACGCCCTTGGCCTTCTGTTCATTGATCAGACGGTAAATGGTGTAGGAGGCGCCGATGTCCAGGCCGCGCACGGCGTAGGCCGTGAGCAGGACCGTGGGGGCCGAGGCGATCTCGCGTCCCACGAGGACCTTCTGGACGTTGCCGCCGGAGAGGCGGCGCACCGGGGTGGAAATGCCGGGCGTGCTGACTTCGAGCTCGTCCACGACCTTCTCCGCCAGATCGTGCGGGGTCTTGCGGTCGGTAAAGACCGATTTGCCCTCGCGGAAGGAGCGCAGCATCATGTTGTCGGACAGGTCCATGTTGCCGACGAGGCCCATGCCGAGGCGGTCCTCCGGCACGAAGGAGAGGGTGACGCCCAGCTGCTCGATCTGCAGCGGGTCCTTCCCGATGAGCTCCTGGGTGGAGCCGTCGTCCTCGACGTAGCGGATGGAGCCGGAGACGACGGGCTGCAGGCCGGCGATGGCCTCCAGAAGCTCCTTCTGGCCGCTTCCGGAGATGCCGGCGATGCCGAGCACCTCGCCGGTGCGGGCCTCGAAGGAGACGTCGTCCAGCATGGTGATGCCTTCTTCGTTTTTCACGGTGATGCCGTCCACCACGATGCGGGGCTTCGGGTTCACGGGAGTCGGACGGTCGATGTTCAGGGAGACGGTGCGGCCGACCATCATGTCGGTCATCTCCTGGGCGTTGGTCTTTTTGGTGGCCATGTCGCCGACGTAGGTGCCGTGGCGCAGGACGGCGACGCGGTCGGAGAGGTCCTCCACCTCGTGCATCTTATGGGTGATGATGACGATGGCCTTGCCGTCGTCGCGCATGTTGCGCAGCACGGCGAAGAGGCGGTCGGTCTCCTGCGGCGTGAGGACGGCCGTGGGCTCGTCCAGGATGAGGATGTCCGCGCCGCGGTAGAGGACCTTGACGATCTCCACCGTCTGCTTCTGGGAGACGGACATCTCGTAGATCTTCTGGTTCGGGTCCACGTCAAAGCCGTACTGGTCGCAGATCGCGCGGATCTTCTTCGCGGCGGCGGCCAGGTCCAGACGGCCGGGCTCCTTGAGGCCCAGGATGATGTTTTCGGTCGCGGTGAGGACGTCCACCAGCTTGAAGTGCTGATGAATCATGCCGATGCCGTGGGCAAAGGCCTCGCGGGGGGAGGAGATGGAGACCTCCTTCCCGTCGATGAGGATCTGCCCCTCGTCCGGGAAGTAGATTCCCGAGAGCATGTTCATGAGGGTGGTCTTGCCGCTGCCGTTCTCTCCGAGCAGGGCCAGGATCTCGCCGCGGTAGATGGACAGGTTCACGTGGTCGTTGGCGACGATTCGTCCGAAGACCTTGGTGATGCCGCGCAGTTCGATGGCGGGAATTCTCTCTTGCAAGTGTTGCCTCCTGTCTGAAAAAAGGTTTCAGGCTGCGCCTCGGACCGGGTCGCATGCCGCGATCTGTCCCGGGGCCCGGCCTGAAAAAGGAGCACGGGCGTCAGAAAAGAAAACAGGGAAGCCCCGCGGCGCGAGGCTTCCCCAGGCGATCAGAAATCAGTACTTCTCATCCAGCAGCGTGATGCCGTCGATGCGAAGATCGAAGTAAGGGGCGCTGCGGAACTCGGACTCGTGGAAGAAACCGTCCTTGATGACCTCGGTGTCGCCCTTGTACTCGGGATCGGTGTCGACATCCGCCATGTAGGAGGTGAGAGCCTCGCCCTTCACGGTGAAGTTCTTGGTGTCGTACACGTGCAGGGTGCCGGCCTCGAGAGCCTTCTGCACCTCGGCAAGCTTCTCGGCAGTGCCCTTCGCGGCGGCCTGGCCGTTCACGTCGGTGAGCTTCACGGAACCGGTGGCAAGAGTGCCGGTCCAGTCGGTGTCGATCTTCTCGCCCTTGGCGGCGGCGGAGATGGCATACTGGAAGTAAGGCGCCCAGTCGATGCGGGAGGCAACGATGAAGGTGTTCGGGCAGGCGGACACGGTGCTGCCGTTATAGGAGACGTTGGGCACGCCGGCAGCCTCGCAGGCGGTGGGGGCTCCCATGGAGTCCGCGTGCTGGCTGATCAGGACGCAGCCGGCGTTGATGAGCTTGTTGGCGGCTTCCTTCTCGGCGGTCTCGTCGTACCAGGAACCGGTGAAGGTGACTTCCATGGTGGCTTCCGGAACGATGGAGCGGGCGCCCAGGAAGAAGGAGGTGTAACCGGACATAACCTCGGCATAGGTGAAGGCGCCGATGTAACCGATCTTGCAGTTGTCCTTGGTGACCTTGCCGGCCTCGATCATCTCCTGGAGCTTGAGCCCGGCAGCGACGCCGGCCAGATAGCGGCCCTCGTAGATGGCGGCAAAGGCGTTGTGGTAGTTGTCAAGGCCTTCCGTGTGAGCCTTGGTGCCGGTGGCGTGGCAGAACTGCACGTCCTTGAACTCCTTCGCGGCCTGGATCATGTAGTCCTCATGGCCGAAGGAATCCGCAAAGACGACCTTGCAGCCGGCATCCACGAGATCGGCAGCGGCGTCGTAGCACTCCTGGCCCTCGGGGATGTTGGTCTTGATGATGGGCTCGATGCCCAGAGCCTTGCCGGCTTCCTTCATGCCGTTGATGAAGTTGAGGTCGTAGGTGGAGTTCTCGTCATGCAGGCAGATGAGGCCGACCTTGATGTCGAGGCCCTGAGCCTTGGTGGTCGTAGGGGCGGCGGTGGTGGAAGGGGTGTTGCCGCCGCAGCCGGCCAGAAGACCGATCGCGAGCACGAGCACCAGGAGCAGGGAAACTAACTTTTTCATTGGTGTGTTCCTCCTTTGGAATGTGAATGGGTTTCTGTGAGCCGGTCTGACCTTCGCTCCTGTCTGAAAAAAGAAAAACAGCCTTTTCAGAGGGGAACGGAAAAGTCTGCCAATGGGATACCGGCGTCCGATGAGTTTGTGCGATCGGGCGCTCATGATACCAATAGTCGTGACTATAGCGGCGTCACGGTAGAGACGTTCGGGCCATTTATCCGAACCTATATTGGCGATCAGCTCTGTTGTCGCCCCCATTTTATTTCTATATGTAGTGGTTGTCAATGAAAAACAGACCGTATTTTGTCAGTTTTCCCAAAAAGAAAAAATCCGGCCCGAAAGCGAACCGGATTTTGGTGATAATGACAAACAAGTCCTGTGAGTTATGGAAACGAAACGCGCAGTTATACGATTTTCGCGGTTTTACCGCAGCACGACGCTGGTGCGGGGGCCGATGGTGAGGACGCCCAGACCGTCGTCGGAGAGCGCCGCTTCGCCCGCGCCGCAGACCGAGGCGATCTTCAGGGAGGCGAGCCCGACCTCGTCCAGGACGACCTTCTGTTCGTCATCCGTGGTGTTGTGCAGGACACACACCGTGCCGGTCGCGGCGGATGCGGTGAAGCCTGCCACCTTGGAGTTCTGGAAGGTCACGGCCTTGTAATCTCCATAGGCGATCTCCGGGTTCGCGCGCCGGACGGCGATCAGCTTCTTGTAGTAGTTGAACAGGCTGTTCTGGTCCGCGAGCTGGTCCTTCACGGTGGCCTTGACCTGGTTCTTCTCGGGGTAATCCGCGCCCTGCGGGTCCTTCACGGTGTCGCCGTCGCCCCAGAGCATCGCGAGACGCCGGTTCGCGTCGGTGTTCGAGCCGCCGCGGGAACCCTTGATGCCGATCTCCTCGCCGTAGTAGATGAACGGCGCGCCGGGGCCGAGGATCAGGAGGTTGGCGCCCATCTGCATCCGGCCCTGCGAGACGGGAAGGAAGCCGGCCGAGCGGTCGGTGTCGTGGTTGCCGATGAAGGGCACGAACTGGGCCGTCTGGCGCATGCCCTTGACGGTATTGATGAAGGATTCCGTATAGCTCATGAGGCGGGCGGCGGAAGCGCCCTTGGCGGCTTCCACGATCTGGCCGCTCACCTGGGAGACGGTGAAGTTGAAGCAGTCCAGGGCGGGGGCGTACATGTTGGTCACGCCGTCGCTGTCCCAGACCTCCGCGACGGTCCAGACGTCGGGGTTGATCTTCCTCAGTTCCTCCATGTACCAGGTCCAGAACTCCGCGCTCTTTTTGTTATCGCCCAGGTAGATGTACTTGGCCGCGTCAAAGCGGAAGCCGTCGATGCCCATGTCGAGATAGAACTTCGCGACGTCCAGGACGGCCTGGCGCACCTCGGGGCGGTCGTAGTCGAGTTCGGGCATGTCGGTCGAGAAGTTGCACTCGTAATAGTCGTCCGAGCCGGCGATGGGCTGGAAGACGCGGCCGGCGGGCTTGGGTTCGCTCTTGGGGCACCAGCAGTAGAAGTTGTAGTATTCGTTCTCCGTGTTGCCGGCCATGTGGGCGGTGCGGAAGCTCTGGTACCAGGGGTTCTTGTTGCCGGTGTGGTTGAGCACCAGGTCCAGGATGACGATGACGCCGCGCTCGTGGCAGACGCGGATGAGTTCCTTCAGGTCGTCCATCGTGCCGAAGTCGGGGTCGATGGTGTAGTAGTCGGTCACATCGTATTTATGGTAGGACGGGGACTGGAAAATGGGCGTGAGCCAGATGCCCTCGACGCCCAGGCTTTTGCCGGAGGCGGGGTCTCCGTCGTTCAGGTAATCCATGCGGTCGATGATGCCGCGCAGGTCGCCGATGCCGTCCCCGTTCGAATCCGAGAAGGAGCCGACGAAGATCTCGTAGAAGACGCGGGACCGGACGTCCGAGTCGGCCGCTTTTCCGGTCTCATCCGCGGGGAGGACCCACTCGCCTCCGGGGGCGGGCTCGGTCTCGGGAGCCTGCGTTTCGGGCGTCTGGGTGGGCGCGGCGGTCTCGGGGGCGCTTCCCGTGGGGGCCTCGGTCTGCGGCGGTTTTTTCGTGCAGGCGCAGAGGACGAGGATCAGGGCGAGCAGCAGCGCTGCGGCGCGGAAGAACCTGACTTTTTTCATGGCGCATCCTTTCCGGGGGCAGTGCGGACCCCCTTGAGCGAAAAGGGCAGAGGACAGTTTCTCTGGCTCCATCGTAGTCACGCGGACGGATTTTTGTCAAGAGAGAGTTCGCCGCCGCGGCTTGAAAACCGCCGCGGGCTGATGCATAATAAGCGCATGAACGATTCGATGCGGCAACTTTACAGTGCGGAAGAGATTCCCGTGCTCGAGGCGCGCGAAAAGCGCCGGAGGGCGGTGTGTCTCGCGGCGGCGGGCGTCACGCTGGCCGTCTGCGTCGCATGCTGTCTTCTGGCGAATACGGCCAATATGTCCCTGATGGAGGGAACGGCCATCGGCGCGAGCATCCTGGGCGGTTGGTTCGTGCTCTACACCCGCAAATTCCGGCTCCTGGACACCCGTCACGAGCTGGCGCATTTGCGCCGCATGCTGGACGGAGACAAGGCCGAGCTGACGGGCGAGGTGCAGCTGACCGGGGAGAGGCTGCGGATCAAAAACAGCATCCTGGTCTATCCCGTGCGCCTGGCGGACGCCGTGCGGCCGCGCCTTCTGTATGTCAGCGCGGTCCGCGGCGAAGAGTTCCGAAAAGCGCTGGGCGGCGGGAAGAAGCGCCTCGCGATGCAGCTGGTGAGCAATTTCATCACGGCCTGGAGCGAGGCGGAAGCCGCGGAATGCGCGGCAGCAGGGGCCGGAACAAAAGCGGAGACCGCAGCCGGTGCCTCTTCCCGGAACACAGAAGCAGAGAGCACAGGTGCCGCGCGGCCGGCCGGGGCCGGGAGGGAGGACGTATGAAATTCCTGAAAAACGTCGTCTCCCAGCTGCACGTCTATGTGCTGTGGGCCCTCATCTCGGTCATCTTCTGGGCGTGGATCTTCACGATGGTGAACGACGCGCCGCAGGAGAAAAAACTGGTGATCTTCATCTACGGGCCGGTGCAGGAGAAGGACCTCAGCGTGGAACTGGAAAAAGAGATGCCCGAGGGCATCCGCATGATCCGCGCGCATTCGTTTGATTATGTGGTGTTCGGGAACGGCGAGCTGGAGACGGCGGACCTGTACCTGGTGCCGGAGAACGAGGCCGACGGCCAGTCCAAGATGTTCTGTCCGCTCACCCCGGAGGTTGCCGCGTCCCTGCTGGGAGCGTCCGCCGCGGAGGAGGGCGCCCTCTGGAAGAAGGACGGCGTCATCTATGGGGTGCGGGCGAAAGCCGCGGGGGGAAGCGGCCCCTTCCCGGAGCAGATCGGGTACGACCCCGCGCAGACGTATTACCTGTTTTTCAGCAGCCTTTCGGTCCATGCCGGAGACCTGACGCAGGCGCCGGACAGCACGGCGTTTGAACTGGCGCGGCGGTTCCTGCCGGCGCGGTAAACGCCCTGCTGCACCAGCTCCACTGCACAGAGCGGCCTTCCGCAGACGGCATCCGCGCCGCTCGCGGGGCGAAAGGCCGGTTTTGTTCTGTTTTCTGCGGCCGAAGACGGAGCGGTTTCCTGCCCGGTTTCCGGTTGTTTGAAACAGTTAACTGTTGTTTTGTCCCACCAAGGAGTCCGACATGAAAAAAACGGTAGTATGGCTGACCTGCATCCTGCTTCTGGCGGCGCTTCTCGCCGGCTGCGGCGGGCAGACGCCCGCGCAGACCACGGCCCCGGCGCAGAGCACGGAGGAGAGCGCACCGCAGGAGAGCAAGGAGGCGGAGATGACCCCTGAGGCAAAGGCCGCGCGGGAAGCCGCCGCGGCAGTCACGAGCGATTCCCTGTACGTAAAGCCTGTGACAGGCATGCCGGAGGATTTCATCCTCGGGATGGATGTCTCGTCCGTTCTCGCGGAAGAGAAGAGCGGCGTGCGCTACTATGATGCCGCGGGGCAGGAAAAAGACCTTTTCCAGATCCTCGCGGAAAATGGAATCACCCACATCCGCGTGCGCGTCTGGAACCACCCCTTTGACAAGGAAGGGCGCGGCTTCGGCGGCGGCAACTGCGATATCGACGCGGCGGCGGAGATCGGAAAGCGCGCCGCGAAATACGGCCTGCCCCTGATCGTGGACTTCCACTACTCCGACTTCTGGGCGGATCCCGGGAAGCAGATGGCCCCGCTCGCCTGGGAGGAGATGAAGCTCGAGGAGAAGACCGAGGCGGCCGGCCGGTACACGCGGGAATGCCTCGAAAAGCTCCGGGACGCCGGCTGCCTCGTCGGCATGGTGCAGCTGGGGAACGAGACCAACGGGAAGATGGCCGGGGAAGACACCTGGTACGGGATCCAGTCCCTGATGCAGGCCGGCGCGAAGGAAGTGCGCGAGATCTTCCCGGAGGCGCTCGTGGCCGTCCACTTCGCGAACCCTGAGAACGAGGGGAGCTACGCGACCTACGCGAAAAAACTGGATTACTATCACGTCGACTACGACGTGTTCGCCTCCTCGTATTACCCCTACTGGCACGGGACGCTGGAGAACCTGAAGAACGTGCTGGATGACATCACCCGCACCTACGGCAAGAAGACGATGGTGATGGAGACCTCCTACGCCTTCACCGACCGCGACACGGACTTCTCCGGCAACACGATCGGGGACGGCGGCGGCATCGTCAAGGACTATCCGTTCACGGTCCAGGGCCAGGCCAACCACGTGAGGAACGTGGCGCAGGCCGTTGCGGACATGGAGGCGGGCATCGGGATCTGCTACTGGGAGGGCGCCTGGATCACCGTGGGCACCTCGTCCTGGGAGGAGAACCATGAGAAGTGGGAGACGTACGGCTCCGGCTGGGCCTCCAGCTACGCGTCCGTCTACGACCCCAAGGACGCCGGTAAGTACTACGGCGGCAGCGCGGTGGACAACCAGGCCCTCTTCGACTGGGACGGAAAGCCCCTCGAATCGCTCAAGGTCTTCGCCCTGCTCCGGAAGGGGAACGAGATCGCGGCGGCTCCTGACGCCATCGCGGATGCGTTCCTGACCGTGGACGTAAACGACAAGGTCGTCCTGCCGGAGACGGTGGACGCGGTCATGACGGACGATTCCCGCAGCCCCGTGCCGGTCAAATGGGACGTCACGGAGGAGGAGCTGGCCGCGATGAACCACGGCGGCCCGGCCATGTACACGGTGCGCGGCGAGGCCGGCGGCCTGCCCGCGGTCTGCCACGTGGACATGATCGAGTTCAACTTCCTGCAGAACCCGGGCTTCGAGACCGGCGACCTGACCGGCTGGGAGGTGACGGACTTCGGAAAGACGGAGCAGCTCTACGTCGAGGACAAGATCACGGACTCGAACGAGGGCACCTGCCACATGCACTTCTGGAGTCCCGGGGAAAACACCGTGGAGTTCACCCTCGAGCAGACCGTGACGGGCCTGAAGGCCGGAACGTACAAGTTCACGGTCTCCATCATGGGCGGCGACGGCGGAACGACCGAGATCTACGCTTACGCGAAGGTGAACGGGGAGATGCTGCCGCAGAAGGCGCCCCTGGAGATCACCGGGTACGACCAGTGGCACACCGGGCGCGTCGAGGGAATCGAGATCGCCGAGGGCCAGACCGTGACCGTGGGCGTCTATGTGCGCTGCGGAGGAGCGGGCAACGGCGCCTGGGGCAAGATCGACAAGGCGATGCTCAATTCGCAGTGATGCGGGGCGGCCCTGCGCCGCGGAAAGAATATGTGACCGGCCTCCCTGCCGCGCGCTGCGGCGGGGAGGTCTTTTCTTTTGCTTC
The DNA here is from genome assembly GCA_017438775.1 of Lachnospiraceae bacterium. Taxonomy (GTDB): domain Bacteria; phylum Bacillota; class Clostridia; order Lachnospirales; family Lachnospiraceae; genus RUG11204. Next base: position 10,449 of record JAFRUR010000075.1, read on the forward strand.
GGGCGGGGCAGTGCGCAGGCAGGTCCTTTCGGGGAAGGCTGCATTGGCTCGCGCAGATAAACAGAGAAAAAACAGTTCTTTATGCCATGGTCATAAGACATGGCCGCGGGGAGAATCCGCCGTGAAAAAATATTGTCTAAGTTTTGCATACAAAAAGCTCTTTTTGGCGGGAACAGGCCGGGGAGTAAGGCGTTTTTCATACGCACTTTTCTGGCAGGAAGAGCGTCCCTGCTGCTGAGGGCGGTTTTTCGGTGACTGTCGGAAATGTTGTGGATTTTGTGCAAAAAATAAGACATAAGCGGCCGGAATTGGCAGTTTTGACGGGAAAAAGTGTGTCAAATTCTTTACATCGGCAAAAAAGTGAGGTATAATCCGGGGTAACGAAACTGATATTCAACGGGATCGCACACACCTTCCCGCGGAATAGAAGAAAAGGAGGAAATTGCATCATGAAAAAAGTAGTTGCCCTGATCCTGGCGCTTGCCATGATCCTGTCGCTGGCTGCCTGCGGCGGCGGCGGAAACACGCCGTCCACGACCGGCGCCCCCACCACCACGAAGTCCGGCGAGAGCCAGGCTCCTCAGACCACCCAGTCCGGTTCTGACAAGCCCCTGGCCGGCACCTATGACATCACTGTCTGGGTCGCCGACGCCATCGTGGACCTGACCAAGAAGCAGATCGACGATTACAACAAGACCAACGAGGACGGCATCGTCATCAACGCAACCGTGGAGCCCGTCGGCGAAGGCGACGCTGCCACCCAGATGATCACCGACGTCGAGGCCGGCGGCGACATCTTCTGCTTCGCGCAGGACCAGTTCGCCCGTCTGGTGCAGGCCAACGCGCTGTCCAGGCTTGGAGATCAGGCCGGTGCGATGGTCAAGGCTTCCAACGACGAGGGCGCCGTTCTGGCCGCCACGCTCGACGGAACGATGTATGCCTACCCGCTGACCGCGGATAACGGCTACTTCATGTACTACGACAAGAGATACATCCTGGAGGAAGATCTGGGCAGCCTTGAGAAGATCATCGCGGACTGCGAGAAGAACGAGAAGTACTTCTCCATGGAGACCCACACCTCCGCCTGGTACATGGCGTCCTTCTTCTTCGCCACCGGCTGCGTGTCCGAGTGGAAGACCGACAAGGACGGCAAGTGGGAGCTGAACGACACCTTCAACAGCGCCAACGGCCTGATCGCCTGCAAGGGCATGAAGAAGCTCCTCGACTCCAAGTTTTACATCAGCTCCGGCGATGAGGCCGGTCTCGGTTCCGGCGGCTGCGCGGTCGTCGTTTCCGGTCCCTGGGCCTTCAAGACTGCCGAGGGCATCCTGAAGGAGAACCTGGGCGCTGCCCCGCTGCCTTCCTTCGAAGTGGACGGCAAGAGCTATCACATGGGTTCCTACCGCGGCTTCAAGCTTCTGGGCGTGAAGACCCAGGGCGATCCCGTCAGGAACGCTGCCCTTCATAAGCTGGCTCAGTACCTGACCGGCGAAAAGGCCCAGATGGAGCGCTTCGACGAGGCTGCCTGGGGTCCTTCGAACCTGGAAGACCAGAAGAACGAGAAGGTTCTGGCCAACAAGGGCCTGACCGCTCTCCGCGAGCAGTATCCTTACTCCACGCTGCAGGGCCAGATCGGCGGCGCCTGGTGGGATATCGCGAAGGTCATCGCTGCGGAAGTCAAGGAAGCCAAGTCCGATGCCGATATGCAGAAGGCTCTGGACAACTACACCAAGGCGCTGGAGGAGTTCATCAACATGGATCCTGAGGCCGCGAAGGCGTGGGGCGTCATCGGCGGCATCTGCGGCACTTCCTGGGATACCGATTTCCCGATGAAGGAAGTCTCCGCCAACGTCTTCGAGTCTGACGTGCTTCAGCTCAAGGCCGGCGAAGAACTCAAGTGCCGCCAGGGCGCCAGCTGGGATGTCAACTACGGCGAGAACGGCCTGAACGGCGCGAACGTTGTGGTCCCTGCCGACGGCGAGTACATCGTGCAGCTCGATCTCAACACGGAGACCATCACCCTCAAGACGAAATAAGCCAGCGCGGAACGCATGACTGCGGAAAGCAGTAAGTCCGGCTGCATCTAAGGGTATGCCCCGGGCCGGAGTCAGGTTTGGCTCCGGCCCGGTTTCATCAGAGGGGGAATGTTTATGAAACAATACAGTGACCTGGAGTTCCTGCGCCTGTCAAAGGGCCAGAAATTCCTGCACAAGCTGGCCGCGTTTCTGATCGGGATCCCGCTCGGCATCTGGCACTTCATCGTCAAGATCGGGCGTGGGATCGGAGACTTCTTCGCGGCCATCGGCCGGGAGATCGCGGACGTCGTGCAGACGTTCGTGAAGGGCGACTGGAAGACCAAACTTTCGTTTTTGGTGATGGGCTTCGGCAATATCGCGCGCGGGCAGGTCCTGCGCGGCATCCTGTTCCTGCTGTTCGAAGCTGTCTTCATTTTCTACATGGTCACGACGGGCGGCTACTGGCTGTCCATGCTGCCGTCGCTCGGCAAGATCGGACCTCACGAGGAATATGACCCCATTTTCGATTCCTATACCGTGAAGTTCGGCGACAACTCGTTCAAGATCCTGCTGTACGGCGTGCTCACCATTTTCTTCATCGCGGCTTTCATCTACACCTGGCGTCTCAACGTCAAGCAGAACAAGATCGCGGAAGAGATTCTCGCGAAGGGCAAGAAGCTCAAGAGCGGCAAGGAAGACCTCCGCAGCCTCGTGGACGACCAGTTCCACAAGACCCTGCTGGCCCTGCCTCTCACCGGCATCATCGTGTTCACGGTCATGCCCATCTTCTTCATGATCCTGGTCGCCTTCACGAACTACGACGGATCGCACGACGGCTTCTCCAGCGCTCTGTTCACCTGGGTGGGCCTGCAGAACTTCCGGACCATGCTGACATGGACCGGAGGAGGCGGCGTCAACTACGCGGCCACCTTCGGCGAGATCCTGACATGGACTCTGATCTGGGCCTTCTTCGCGACCTTCACGAACTACTTCCTCGGTATGTTCGTGGCCATGATGATCAACAAGAAGGGCATCCAGTTCAAGAAGGTCTGGCGTACCATCCTGGTCATGACCATCGCCATACCGCAGTTCATATCCCTGCTGTATGTATCAAAGATGTTCTCGCTGAACGGCATCGTCAACGGCTGGCTCGTGGATCTGGGAATCATCACGAGGGCGCAGGCCATCGACTTCCTCGGCTCGGTCAAGAACAGCGGCCTCCTGCCGAGGATCATGGTCATCGTGATCAACATCTGGATCGGCATCCCGTACCTGATGCTGATCGCGACCGGCATCCTGATGAACATCCCGCAGGACCTGTACGAGTCCTCCAAGATCGACGGCGCGAACGCGTGGCAGCAGTACACCAAGATCACGCTTCCGTACATGCTGTTCATCACCGGCCCGTACCTGCTGACCAGCTTCACGGGCAACATGAACAACTTCAACGTGATCTTCCTGCTGACAGGAGGTGCGCCGACCAATGCCGCGGCCTCGGGTGCGTCAGGCTCGGTCGGCTTCACCGACCTGCTGATCACCTGGCTGTATAAGATCACGATGGGTGCGGACTCCAAGTACTATCTGGCTTCCGTCATCGGCATCCTGGTCTTCATCGTGGTAGCCGTCATCACGCTGGTCGTGTACAACGTGCTGCCGTCCATTAAGAACGAGGAGGATTTCCAGTGATGAGTACGCAGGAAAAATCTGTTCAGGGCGGAAGCATGAAGAAGCACATGGGACTGTCGGCAGCCAATAAGATCAGCAACACCGTGATCTACATCCTGCTGGTCATCATCTCCATCATCTGGCTGATTCCGTTCGTCTGCATCCTGCTTCAGTCCTTCCGCGTGGAGTCCGCCTTTCAGGTGGGCTACGTCATCCCGCAGCAGTGGGGGCTTGACAACTACCGAGCCCTGCTGGCTTCGGATTTCAAGAAGTGGTATCTGAACACCTTCATCATCGCGCTGGCCACGGCCGCGCTGCAGACCGTCTTCGTGCTCTGCATGAGCTACACGCTGTCGCGCTTCCGCTTCAACATGCGCGCCGGCCTGATGCGGCTGATGCTGATCCTGGGCCTGGTCCCCGGCATGCTGACGATGATCATCCTGTACCGCGTCCTGAAGGACCTGGGACTCACGCAGGCCAACGCGGTGCCCGGATTGATTCTGGTGTACGTCGCCTCATCCGGCATGGGCTATTATGTGTCCAAGGGCTTCTTTGATACGATTCCGAAGGCCTTGGACGAGGCGGCCCGCGTGGACGGCGCCAACCGTCTGCAGGTATTGTTCAAGATCATACTTCCTCTCGCCAAACCTATTGTCATTTACACCATCCTGACTGCGTTTATGGCTCCATGAAACAGGATTAGTGCAACTATCAAAAATCTTTTCATGTTTTAGTGTTTTCTTGCTCTCCAGCACCCCAAGAGCATTAATATAAAAAGAAGCGTGGCAC
>JAFRUR010000076.1 GCA_017438775.1 Lachnospiraceae bacterium
CACCCCCGCTTCTGTTTTTGAAATACTCTGTTCGCACGTTTTGAGGGCTGCACCGGTGCGGTTCCTGAAAATCATATACCGGCCCCGGTCCTTCTCCCGCGCCGCGGGTTTCCGCGAAGTGCTTCACCCCTCCGTCAGATCCTTCCCGGTCAGGCGCTTCATGTGCTCTGCGGCCTGCTTCTCGTACCCGTTTTCCCCGAGGATGAGGAAGCGCTCATCCTTCACCTCGTCGGGCAGGTACTGCTGGTCCACCCAGTGGCCCGGGAAGTCGTGCGCGTACTTGTAGCCGATGCCGCGGCCCAGCTTCTCGTGTCCGCCGTAGTGGGCGTCCTGCAGGTAGGGCGGGATGGTCACGCGCTTTCTCCCGACCTGGTCCATCGCCGCGTACACCGCGTTGGTCGTGGCGTTGGACTTGGGGGCCGTGGCCACGTAGGTGACGGCCTCCGACAGGATGAGCTGTGACTCCGGCATGCCGATGCGCTCCACGGCCTGGGCCGCGGCGGTCGCCACCACCAGGGCCTGAGGGTCCGCCATGCCGACGTCCTCCGCGGCGCAGATCATGATGCGGCGCGCAATGAAGCGGATATCCTCGCCTGCGGCAAGCATCCGCGCCAGATAAAAGACGGCCGCGTCCGGGTCCGAGCCGCGCATGCTCTTGATGAAGGCCGAGATCGTGTCGTAGTGCTGGTCCCCGTCTTTATCGTAGCGCACGGCGCGGCGCTGGATGCACTCCTCCGCGACGGCCAGGGTCACGTGGATGATGCCGTCCTCGCTGCGCTCCGTGGTCATGGCCGCGAGCTCGATGGCGTTAAGAGCCAGACGGGCGTCGCCGCCGGCCACCTCCGCGAGGAAGGCGCAGGCATCGTCGTCGAGGGAGAGCTTCAGGCTTCCCAGGCCGCGCTCCGCGTCCGTGACGGCGCGGCGCAGGAGCTCCTCGATCTCCGCATTTTCCAGGGGCTTCAGTTCAAAGATGACGGACCGCGACAGCAGAGCCCCGTTCACCTCAAAATACGGATTCTCCGTGGTCGCGCCGATCAGCACCACCGTCCCGTCCTCCACGAAGGGGAGCAGGTAGTCCTGCTGCGCCTTGTTGAAGCGGTGGATCTCGTCGATGAACAGGATGGTGCGCCGGCCGTACATCCCCAGCGTCTCCTTCGCGCGGGAGACCACCTCTTCCATGTCCTTCTTGCCGGCCGCGGTGGCGTTGATCTGGCAGAACTCCGCCTTTGTGGTCCCGGCGATGACGCGCGCCAGGGTGGTCTTGCCCGTCCCGGGCGGCCCGAAAAAGATGACGCTGGAGAGCTTGTCCGCGCGGATGGCGCGCGACAGCAGCTTATCCTTCCCCAGGATATGCTTCTGGCCGACCACCTCGTCCAGGGTGCGCGGGCGCATCCGGGACGCGAGCGGCGCCTCCTTCTCCTTCTGGCTTTGGCTCATGTATTCGAACAGATCCATGGTTTCTCCTCGAAGAACGGAGCGACAGATCTCAGATCATCGCTCCGTTTTTTTCGTTCAGATCGCTTTTGTCGCCTTTTTGAGCCACGCCCTCTCATGCTCCGTGAGCCGGGGCGAGAGCACCTCGCGCACCCGCGCGTGATAGGCGTTCAGCCAGTCCTTCTCCTCCTGCGTCAGCAGCTCCGGAAGGACCGGGGTCAGGTCGATGGGGCAGAGGGTGACGGTCTCAAAGCGCAGGAACTGGCCGTAGGCCGTCTTCTCGTCCTTCACGCACAGGACCAGATTCTCCGTGCGGATCCCGTGGCTGCCGGGCTCGTAGTAGCCGGGCTCGTTGCTCGTGAGCATGCCCTCCAGAATCTGGGCGCTCTCCCCGCCCGGGGCCAGCATCCAGCGGATGTTGTTGGGGCCCTCATGGACGTTGAGGACATAGCCGACGCCGTGGCCGGTGCCGTGGTTGTAATCCAGGCCCATATCCCACAGAGGACGGCGCGCGAACGCGTCCAGCGTGAGGCCGCGCACGCCCTGCGGGAAGCGGGCCGTGGCGAGGCCGATGTGCCCCTTGAGGACCAGGGTGTAGTGAAGCTTTTCTTCCTTCGTGAGCCGGCCCATCGCCACGGTGCGGGTGATGTCTGTCGTGCCCTCCCGGTACTGGGCGCCGGAATCCACCAGATAAAAGCCCTTGCGTTTGACCTCGGAGAACTTTTCCGGCGTCGCGCAGTAGTGCGGCATCGCCGCGTTGGGCCCGTAGGCAGAAATGGTGCCGAAGGAGAGGTCCAGGAAGCCTTCCTGCTCGCTTCGGAGGCTGTCCAGCTTCTCCGCGAGGGAGAGCTCCGTCATCGGGATCTTCCCCTTGTTGTCCTGCAGCCAGCACAGGAACTTGACCATCGCGGCGCCGTCCTTCTCGTGCGCCAGGCGGATGCGGTCCATTTCCACGTGGTTCTTGCAGGCTTTCCACAGCTGGATCGGGCTCGCCTTCGTCACGAAGCCCATGCCCTTCTTGAGGCGCGTCACCATGCCGGCGTTGGCCCGGGCGGGGTCGTACCAGACGCGTGCGCTCCTGGGCAGGGCGGCGATGTAATCATAAAACTCCGCATACGGACGAAGCGTGACGCCGTCCGCGGCCAGAGCCGCGGCGTCCTCCGCAGAGACCACGCCGTCCTGCACGAAGAGGTAGGCCTTCTTCTCTTCCACCGCGGCATAGGAAAGGACCACCGGGTTGCAGCGGACGTCGCTCCCGCGCATCAGGAAGAGCCAGGCGATGTCGTCCAGCGACGGGATCAGATGCACCGTTGCGCCCTCTTCGCGCATCGCGATGCGCAGGCGCGCCAGGCGCTTTTCACGGCTCTCTCCCGCTTCCTCCGCAGTCATGAACCAGGCCGGATTCTTCGACATCGCGGGGCGGTCCTCCCAGGCCTCGGACGCCAGGTCGGCATCCATGACCACGGCGGCGCCGGCCCGCTTTGCGGCCGCAACATACCCCTCCGCCTCGCGGCAGGACAGGAGACGTCCGTCAAAGCCCAGCACGTCGTTATCGTACAGATACTGCGCCAGGAAGTCCTCGATGGTGGGGACGCCCTCCTCGCGCATCTTCATCAGCGTGACGGCGCGGCCGCGGAGCTCCTCCTCGGCCTGCACGAAATAGCGACCGTCCGTCCACAGCCAGGTGCCCGCGGGCCCCACGAGGGCCGTGCCGGCGGACCCGGTAAAGCCGGTCAGCCAGGCGCGGGTCTTGAAGAAACCGTCCACGTACTCGGAGCCGTGATCGTCCGAGGTCGGGACCAGATACCAGGTGATTCCTCTTTTGTTCATCGCGCGGCGCATGGCCTTCACTTGACGTCGTTCGGGCATGATCTTTCTCCCTTTCTTCTGCGGGACCTTCCGCCTCCTTCGGACAGGACAGCGGTCCACTCCCTGCTTCTATCGTGATCGGACTTGTTTTCCGACCGTTTTTCTGTTTTGCCGGCAGACCTGTGGTATTTCTTTGATCGGCAGGACCCGGCGCGGCCGTTTTTTGCGCCTTATCGCTCGTCCGTGACCATGTGCTTCGTCTCCCGGACGGGATGTGAAAGCTCCTCCGGAAGGAACGAGGGGAACACGACGCGGTCCGTATCGAACGGGAGCCACTCCAGCCGCTCCTCGATTCCGTCGTCGGTGGCGGACCTGCAGACGGGTTCAAAGTCCTCCGGCACCTTCATGTAGAAGTAAAAACCCGGCTCGTACACCAGCCGTCCGGTCTTGTCTCCCACCGTGCCGTAGAAATAATTCTCGCAGATGAAGCCGAGATAGTCGATCTCCATCCGCACGCCGGTCTCCTCGTAGACCTCGCGGACCACGGCCTCCCGGGCCGTCTCGCCGAACTTGATCCGGCCTCCCACGGAGTAGTAATACGCGTCCCGGTCGTTGCAGACCATCAGGAAAGCGTCGTCCCTCACGATGAGGGCGCCCACCCGGATGTTGATGTAGCCCTCGTCGATCTTCACGCTCATATCGCTGTTCATGGACGCATCCTCCGCGGCAGCGGACCGTTTCCCGCTGCCTTCCCTGTTCCCCAGGGGCCGTTTTTCATTCTGTCATAGCAAGTATACTCCGATTCTGCGTTCGGGGCAACGAAAAAGAGCCTCATGCGGCGCAGGTCTGTTGAAAAAGAAGGTGAATACGTATTCCTATCCTGCATTTTCCGGATGCCGCGAAGCAGCGCGCCGCGGTCCGCAGCGCGGCAGACCGGGCAGCCCCGGCTCCGGGGCGGGAATCAAAGAGGGCTCCGGCCCGCAGGCCGGAGTCCCCATGATGATGCTTTCTGTCGATGCGCATTTACACCACACCGAAGGTGGCAAGGATCGTTCCGATGATGGCGCCGATCGTCGTCAGCACGCAGCAGTTGACGAAGATGTGGCGGTAGGCCTTCTTGAACTCGAGCTTGTTGACCGCGATCGCGTTGAACACGGTGCTGTTCTGAGGCAGCGTATCCAGCGTGCAGCAGGCCATCGTGCCCAGACGGTGCAGGACAGCGGGGTTCGCGCCCTGGGCGATGAACTGGGCCGAGAGGTTGTTCAGCGAGATGCCGAGGCCGCCGGAACCGGAGCCGCAGGCCGCGCAGGAGACCGCTGTCGCGATCAGCCACTGCCAGTAGACCGGGCCGCTCAGGTGGGACATGGCCGTCATGATGGCGCCGTATCCGATGGTGGAGCTCACGACCGCGCCGAAGCCCATGCAGGCCGCAAGGAACAGCGTCGCCGTGGAACCGTTCTGAATGCCGGAGGTCGCCAGCTTCAGGACTTCCTTGAGGCCGCCCATGCGCTTCCAGAACAGGATGAGGGACAGGGCGATGCCGACCAGCATCGAGGCCACGGGGGAAAGCTTGAGGACGTTCAGCGCCAGCAGCATGCCGATAGAAGGAATGAGGGCCAGGATGACGTTGGGAGCATCCTTCTGGTCGCCGCTCTCGGTCATCGTCTTGTCGATCTCCGCACCGGTGGGCATGAAGCCCTCGTCCTTGCAGCGGCGCAGCTCATAGTTGACGTAGATCAGCCACAGCACGAGACCCACGGCGGAGCAGATCAGGCCGAGGCCCGCACCGGCGGTAGCCGTCGTTCCCAGGATCTTGATCGGGAGCAGGTTCTGGATCGAAGGAGAACCGGGCAGGAAGCCCTGGATCAGGTAGCCGGAGGCGAAACCGTTCAGCATGGACAGGTGCCACGGCACGTCCGCCTTCTTGCAGATCTCCTTGTTGATGCCCACCAGGGCGAACATGATGACGAAGTTGTTGATGCCGCCGTAGCCCAGGATGAAGCCGATCAGGGTGATGGTCATGATGACCCAGAAGCGGCGCTTCTCGGGCTTCGCGTGATCGATGATCTTCATGCAGGCGTTGGCAATGGACTTGGCCGCGCCGGTGCCGCTCATCAGGGCGCCGAAGATCGCGGAGACGACCATCAGCAGGAAGAAGTTCGTGACGGCGCCGCCGAAACTGGTCAGATAGGACGTGGTCAGCGAGTCGATCGGGTTATAGCCGCTGCAGGCCGCCACGAGGGCGCCGCAGAGCAGCGTGATCAGAATAAGGTTCCAGCCCTTGGAACCGAGCCAAGCCAGCAGGACGATAGCCGCGGCAATGCCGATGATACTTAAAGCAGTCATTTTTACCCCCTCATGAAACGGAAAAGATGGTCACTTCACAGGAATACTTCAGCCGAAGGCATCGGTCAGCGCAGGCGGTAGCAGGTGGAATACACGCCGGGATCCATGTAGGTGAAATGACGCGCGGCAAGGATGCGCTTCACCTTCAGGGAGGCAAGGCCCTGTCCGATGCGGAAGCCGTGAGGCCACTGCTCCCACTTCGGGGCGATCCACTCGATGCTGCCCATGCCCCACTCGCTCTCGGAAGCGCCCAGCTCGTACGGATAATCCGCGGGCTTCACGAAGTTCGGCAGGACCGTCGGATACGAGCAGTCGGGGCGGACGTAGTTCATGGAAGCCGGCTCGTCCTTCTCCTTCACGGCGGGGATGTACTTGTAATGCATCTTGCCCTGGGTGCGGCCCTCGACGCGCTTGACCTCGGCGATGTCAGCCTCGGACGCGGCGACGTTGGTGTCCACCGTCAGCTTCAGGAACGGCGTGCCCCAGCAGGACGCCTGGCAGGAATACTTCCCGTCGAACGCGCTGATCAGCGGGATCTCTGCAAAGTATTTGGAATAACCCATGGACTCGCGGCCGCCGATGATCGGGTCGCAGTGGTTCTCGAACATGGTCAGGACCAGGTCGCCGTCCATATCATCCTGCTCGCCCTTGAAGTGGACCGGGCAGTTGATGTTGATCAGGGTGTAGCTCTTTCCGGCCATCCAGCTCAGGTTGAAGAACTCGCAAAACTTGATGTTGACGTACGGCTCCAGCAGAGTGTAGCAGTCCGGAATGCATTTTTCGAGCACTTCGCGGTCCGTCTCGTAGGTCAGAGAGATCACGTTGATCTTCGCCGGCTCATGGTATCTCATGTCCGTGATTCCGTTTTCGTCCTCGCGGTGGAAGAACACCGGCATGAAATACGGTTTCTGTTCAAACTTCATGCTCATTGGAAAACCCCTTTCCCGCCGCGGCGTCTCCTGCGCCGGCGGCTTTTTCTGGCTCGAATATAGCATTCGTTAATGCGGATGTAAAATGCTCTTAATCCTGCTTATCAATGCACTTATATGCATATATGTTCAAGAAATCAGGGCCCGGCACGCCGGACCCCTGCGATTTCTCTGTTTGGTTTTCCTGTCCCGGACCCTGCCCGGCCTCCTCAGATCACGCCGCTCCTGCGGCGCTGCTCCTCGGTGATCTCCCGCACTCTGCCGTTTTCCACCTGCTGACGGACATAGTCCACGAAACCAAGGACCTCCGGTTTCCGGTTGGACGCGGACCAGACCAGGAACGTCGGATCCGGGGCGATATCCCGCAGAAGGACGGCCCGCACGCCGGGGATGTGCGGATCCGGCATCGCCATCACGGCGACGGCGCGCCCCTCCGCCACATAATCAAAAATATTGGTATACGTGTCGAACTCGCGGACGACGTTGGGCGAAAAGCCGGCATCGGCGCACAGCCCCACCATCCGGCTGTTGATCAGGGGAAACTGCTGCCGGTCCACCGTGACGAAGCGCTCCGCGCGGAGCGCATACAGGTCGATCGATTCCTCTCCGGCCAGCGGATGATTTGCCGGCAGGAACGCCTTGTGGCGGTGTTCTCCCAGCCGCAGCGTGCAGAAATTCCTGCTGTACGTCTGCGGGATGTAGTTCGTGTGCGTCAGATCCACTTCCCCGGCACGCAGCGCCGGAAAGATCGATACGCCCGTGTGCTCGATCATGTCAAAGTGGACCGTCGGATGCAGCTGCTTGTACTCCGCCTTCAGATACGGGAGAAGGTTGAGCAGGCCGAAGCGGAACACGCCGAGGACGATGGTCCCCTCGCGCTTCTCCTCCACTTTGCGGACGCTTTTTTCGATGCTCCGGGCGTTTGTAAGGATGTCCTGCGCGAACGGCAGGATCTCCCTGCCTTTTTTGGTCAGGCGCGGATTTGCCTTGTCGCGCACGAACAGTTCCGTCCCCGTCTCCGCCTCCAGAGCCGCAATGGCACGGCTGAAGGCCGACTGGGACAGATACAGACTCTGCGCGGCCCGGGTAAAATTCTGATACTGGGCGAGCGCACAAAAGCACTCGATCTGGTGAATGGTCACGAAAGCCCCTCCTTTGACGAGGCACTCTTACACGCTGATCTCCGCCTTCTGCCCCAGCACGTCCGCGTTCTCTTCCAGAAGCGGGCGCACGACCTCCGCGAGGAACTCCGCGGTCTGCTCGGGCGCGCGGCCCACGTAGAGGCTCGGACGAAGCTTCTCCTCCAGTTCTTCGCGGGTCACGCCGAAGGCCGGGTCCGCGGCAATGCGGGCAAGCAGGTCGTTGTCGGCGCCCTCTTCCTTGACGCGGCGCCCCGCCTCCATGGAGTAGGTGCGGATCTTCTCATGCAGCTCCTGACGGTCTCCGCCGCGCGCGGCCGCATCCATCATGATGTTTTCCGTGGCCATGAACGGCAGTTCCGCCATCATGTGCTTCTCGATGACCTTGGGGTAGACTACCAGACCGGAAGCGACATTCAGGTACAGGTCCAGGATGCCGTCCGTCGCGAGGAAGCCCTCGGGCACGGACAGACGCTTGTTCGCGGAATCGTCCAAAGTGCGCTCGAACCACTGCGTGGAAGCCACCAGCATGGGATTCATCACGTCGGACATCACGTAGTCGGCCAGGGAGGCCATGCGCTCCGAGCGCATCGGGTTGCGCTTGTAGGCCATCGCCGAGGAGCCGATCTGGTTCTTTTCAAAGGGCTCCTCCACCTCCTTGAGGTGCTGGAGCAGGCGGATGTCGTTGGAGAACTTGTGCGCGCTCTGTGCGATGCCGGCGAGCACCTGCAGCACGCGGGTATCCACCTTGCGGGAGTAGGTCTGGCCGGACACAGGGTAGACGCCGTCAAAGCCCATCTTTTCCGCGATCTTCCGGTCGAGGGCGCGGCACTTCGCGTGGTCGCCGCCGAAGAGCTCCAGGAAGCTGGCCTGGGTGCCCGTGGTGCCCTTGGAACCCAGAAGCTTCAGGCCGTTCATCACGTGGTCCAGATCCTCCAGATCCAGAAGGAGTTCCTGGATCCACAGGGTGGCGCGCTTGCCCAGCGTCGTGGGCTGGGCCGGCTGGAAGTGCGTGAAGGCGAGGACCGGCTGGTCCTTCTGCGCCTCGGCAAAATCCGCGAGCGCCGCGATCACGTTGAGGACCTTGCCGCGCACGAGCCGCAGGGCGTCCCGCATCAGGATGAGGTCCGTGTTGTCTCCCACGTAGCAGGAGGTCGCGCCCAGATGGATGATGCCCTTCGCCTTCGGGCACTGCACGCCGTAGGCGTAGACGTGGCTCATCACGTCGTGGCGCACCAGCTTTTCCCTCTCGCGGGCGACGTCGTAGTTGATGTCGTCCGCATGGGCCTTCAGCTCGTCGATCTGCTCCTGCGTGACCGGCAGGCCCAGTTCATGCTCGGTCTCCGCGAGGGCGATCCAGAGCTTCCTCCAGGTTTTGAATTTCCGGTCCTGTGAAAAGATCTCCTGCATCTCGCGGCTGGCATAGCGCTCGGAGAGCGGGCTCGTGTATCGGTCTGTTGCCATGTTGTTTCCTCTCTTCTGAAAAGTCTTTTCTGCGGAACTGCCTGCAGGGCGCGCTCCCGGCGGGTCTTCTCCCGCGGGGCGATCTCCCTGCAGGTCCGTTCCCGCCATGCGGCGCGGCCGCGGCTCTGTGCCCCGGCCGCCGCGTTTGAACAGAATCGGAGACGGGGCGCTCGGCTCCGTCTCCGGCCTTGCTCGTTTAGCGCGGGATGGTCTCGGTGAAGTACCCCTGGCCGTAGATATCGGTCAGCTTGTACATCGCGACGGCCTTCTCCTGCAGGCGGACGTTGGAGATCGTCAGCGCGTCTCCGACCACCATGGGATCGCCCATCATGTAGCTGTCCTGATAGGTCCCGTCATACTTGTAGTAGTCGCAGAGGAAGTCGATCTTGTCGCCCTTCTCGATCTCGATCAGGCCGCGGGCCATGGTCTCGGTCTCGCCTTCCGCATAGACCTTTTCCGCGCCGGCCACATAGCCGTCCTCATGGTCCTGGTCCCAGATCAGGATGATGCGGACCTGGTCCTTCACTTCGTTCCCGTCCTCGTCCTTATGCGTGAGGTAGGCGGGGACGTAGCCGCTGATGGTCGCGGTCTTGGCGTCGAAATCGAAGGTGGTATCGGTGTGGTAGAAGGCCACGGGCTGGCTGTTCAGCGCCACCCAGGAGCCGTCCCAGGTGCCCACGAGGTCGCCGTCGTCATTGAACTCGTAGACGTTGTCCAGGCCGAGGTCGATGTAGCCCTCGCCGTCATCCACATAGACGTTGAGGTCCACGGTCTGGATCATATCCCACTGGTCATCGCTCATGGAGAGGACCGGTGTGCCGTTCTTGGTCTCCCAGAACAGGTTCTCGGTGTCGAACTGGTTCTCGGCGATGTACTGCGCGGTCTGCTCCAGAGAGAGGGAGCGCCCGCTGAAGAGGCTCGCCAGGTCGGAGCCCGAGAAGCCCGGCAGGATGCTGGACGAGGACGAAGATCCGCCGCCGCCCAGGAACATGTTGATCAGCTGGCCGATCTGGTCCGCGCTCTGGCTGGAGCTGGTCTCGGCCATGGTGCCGAACAGGGAGCTCAGGGGCGAGGAGGTCTGGCTGCCGCCCGCGGCCAGCTGGCCGGAGGTGCCGACGCTCGCGAACTCGCGGATGCACTCGGAGTACTCGTCATCCACGCCGATCTTGTCGTTGATGGACACGGCCGTCCGCACACTGGAGGCCTTGCGGTACGGGAAGAAAATGGACAGGCCGTAGGCGTTGGTCATGTTGCCGGTCCGGTTGTACTTGATCGCCGACAGCAGGGTGTTGGCGAGGGCCTTGCCCTCCGCGCTTCCCACGTTGTTCGCGAAATGCACCAGATCGATCTGGTCGATCCTCGTGGACTGCGCAAACTCACGGGTGTTGCTGCGGGCGTTGGAGACGGTCTTGTACTGGCTGCCGGTGATCATCGCCTTGGTGCCGCGCGCGAAGGCTGCCAGATCCGTGGAGAGGGTCTGGGACAGCTCGGACAGGTCGACCACAGAGAGGGTCGTCTGCTGGCCGCGGCAGGACTTGTTGCACTCCTCCACGAAGCTGTCCACGATCTGCTTGCCAAGCTCGAGGGTGGGCATGGAGGGGTTCTTGTTGAGGTTGGTCAGCCAGGTCGTGTAGTACCAGCCGACGCCGGGCTCGGTCTCTTCCGACGCGACCATGTAGTCCGCGTACTTGCTGAGCATCAGCGCGTTCTCGGCCGTCGCCATCAGGCAGCAGTCAAAGCCGATCATATCAAAGGTCATGCCGGACTTCTGCAGGGCGACGTTGATCTGGTCCAGGGGCATGGAGCCGCTGCGGGCGCATTTTTCGTCATAGCCGTAGCCGGAGATCGAGCCGCCGCCGTGGTCCCAGAACACGAGCATCATGCGGTTGGCCGGGTAGTTGGCCTTGCCATAGTTCAGGAACTCGAGCAGGGTGTCCGCGCTCACCATGGACTTCTGTCCCGCGTTGTCCACCAGCCGCTCGAAGCCGCGGGAGGAGATGCGGTAGATCTGGTTCACGGAGGAGCTGATGGTGTTGTTCTGCCACTTCTTGCAGCCGCCCGTGTAGAGGATGACGTTCACATTGGGGCCGTAGGTGGCAGAGAGCATCTCGTTCAGGTCCTTGGTGCTCATGGCGCTGCGGCTCTCGAGGTCCGTGCCGCACATGTACACCAGGATGGTCACGGTGTCCTGCCCGTTCCCCTTGATGGTCGTGAATTTCTTGCGCGCCTGGGAAGACACATTCGTGTTCAGGCGGCCGACGTTGGAGCCGTAGGTCCAGCCGTTGCCCGAGGTGGTGACGCCGGAGCCGGACGCGTTGCCGCCCAGCAGCATCTCCATCAGGCTCATGCCGCTGCTCTGCTGCGAGGGCTGGGTCTGGGGGGCCTGCGTCTGCACCGGGACGGTGTAGGCGGGCTTCGTCTGAGGCGCCTGAGTCACCGGCGTGACGTTATTGTTTCCGCCGCCTCCGAAGAGGCCGGACAGGATCCCGCCGCCTCCGCCGAACACCAAAAACGCAATGACCGCGAGAATCAGGAGTTTGCTCCCACCGCCGCGGGTGGCGCGCCCGCCGGAACTTCCGGAACTGCCGGAGCCGCCCGAGGAGGAGCCGCCGCTTCCGGGCACGTGACCGGAACCGGTGCCGACAGGACCGGTGCCCTGGCCTTCGCCGCGCTTGTAGACGCTCTTGCCCTCACCGGTCACATTGGTCTTTCTTCCGCTGGTTTTTTCCATCGTTTTCTTCCTTTTTTCTAAGTCTGCCCGAATGCCGTCTGTGCGAACGACCGGCATTTCGAACGGAAACCTGTGCTGGGCCCGGCCCAACAGCCGCGGCCGGCCCGGCCGGACAGATTCCGGCCACATAACATTATACGGCGCGCACGCCGGAGATTCAATCTTTTTCCGCACGCACGCGCCGTATTCCGTTTGGTTTCGGCGCCGGATCACGCCGTTTTGTCTTCGGTTTTTTCTGACATGACGTCTGTTTCTCTGCCCGTACCGGGACTCAGGCCTTCTTCTGCACCGCCTGGCCGATCAGGTAGATCACGGCCGCCACGGCCATGCCGTTGATGGAGGGCACGCCCCACTTCAGGAGGTTGGCCACGACGGCGCCGGCGATCACGCCGAGGACCGCGAACCAGTCCACTTCCTTCTTCACTTCCACGTCGTCATAGTCAGACTTGTTCAGGAAATAGCCCAGCACCAGGATGATGCCCACGGGCGGCAGGGTGCAGTTCAGGATGTTGAGCCAGGAGACGAAGTTCCAGTACAGCCAGATGGCCGTCACGGTGCCGATGATGCCGGAGACCAGCACCATGGGCTTTTTCTTCTGGTGGAAGATGTTGGCGAGGCCCAGGCCCGCGGAGTACAGGGCGTTGTCGTTGGTGGTCCAGATGTTGAGGCCCAGCACGAGGACAGCCGCGTAGAACAGGCCGAGGTTCAGCATCACTTCGAAGATATCGTTGCCGCCCACGTAGATGTAGGAGACGGCGCCGAAGAAGAACATCAGGGAGTTGCCGATCAGGAAGGCGATCACAGTGGTCAGCACGCCGTCGCGGGTGTTCTTCGCGAAGCGGGCGAAGTTCGGGGTGGCCGTGCCGCCCGAGACGAAGGAGCCCATGACCAGGCCCGCGCCTCCGATCACGGTCAGGCTGCCGCTGCTCTTTGCAAAGTTCTCAATGAAGGTGCCGTCGCCGCGCTGCACGGCCAGGATCATGGCCACGGTACCCAGAACGGCCACCAGGGGCACGGCGATGTAGCTGATCAGCGTCAGGGACTTGATGCCGAAGTAGGCCGTGGACGTCATCAGGATGCCGGCGATCGCGACGAGCACGTACTCCCAGACCTTGCTGCCGCCCAGGAGCTGCTGCGCCACGGGGATGGCGAACATCGCCACGCCGACGCCGAACCAGCCGATCTGCGTGAAGCTGATCATGGCCGAGGACAGGTAGGAGCCCTTGCGGCCGAAGGCCTTGCGGGCCAGAAGGTCCATGGACAGGCCGGTCTTGGAGCCGACATAGCCCAGAAGACCCGTGTAGACCGACAGGATGATGCCGCCCAGGATGAGGGCGCCCATAAATCCGCCGAAATCAAGCCCCTCCGCCATGGACTGGCCGGTCCACATCGACGCCGAGAAGAACGTGAATCCCAGCATGATCATGAACATCGTCAAAAAGCTGCGCCTCTGGTTTTTCGGAACAGCGCTCTCCGCAAAATCCAGATCCTGTACCTGTGTCTTCTCTTCGTTCTTCATCGTGGTCCCCTCCTCTTTCGCTTTCTCATTCTCTTCTGTCTCTCCGGGACCTCCGTCCCGGATGCATACTCTTCTGCGCGGCAGCCCAGCCGGATCTGCCCTCCGCAGTCAGAAACGGACCGTTCCCGAACCGTCTTCCGCCGCGTCCGGGCTCCCGAACAGCGGGATATGTTCCGCGGCAGGCATTTTGCCCGCGTCCCGGCTTACAGCTTGTACTGCGCCAGCGCCGCCCCGAACTCCGCGAGGCGCTTGTCGGCCAGTTTCTTCACATTCAGGCCCTCCTCCCGCACGCGGATCAGGAAGCGCTGCTCCGTGTCGTAGAGGATCCGCATCTCCGCCTCCGGCAGGTCCCCGTAGTGATTGACTTCCAGCCAGTCCTCAAAGGAGATCGGCAGGGCGTAGCCCAGTTTGTCCTCCGTCAGCGCCATAAAGTCGATGCAATCGGCCCTCTCGCGCATGTCGACCCAGTAGTCCTCGACCTCGCGGATGTGGTCCGAGATCTCGTAGCGGCGGGCGCCGCCGTCGTAAATGGTGCACTTCTCGTACAGGGGGTAGACGGCCTCCAGAATGCGGCGCCGGAAGGCGGGCGCGACGATGCCGCCCTTCCAGTAGAAGTCCACGTCCGCGACCTGCACGCCGGTCAGGCCCTTGTCCTCGTAATTGGTGAAGATGCCGTCGTAGTAGACGCCGATAAAGCCCTCGAAATCCGGCCAGAATCTGCGGAACTCCTGCGTCAGGCGCTCCATGATCTCGATGCCCCGCGTCCCGCCGATGGTGAAGAAGATGATATTCCGCAGGCGCGCCCCGTGGCGGCGGTAGTGGTCCGTCACATGGCGCAGGCAGTTGACCAGAGTGTCGCCCGTGGCCAGGATATCACCGATCAGCAGGGTGGAATCCGGCACCATCGCCAGTTTGGAATACTTGATCTCCAGGCCGGCGATCTCGTCGTTGTGGAAGACGCGCTCGCTGGAGAGGAAGCTGATGTCGTGCACCCGGATCTTCTCGCGGTAGCAGCTCTCCTCCAGAGGGTAGTTGAGGGCCCCGCGCAGGATCGAGAGGATGTTGGCCGATGTGATCTGCCCCTCCTCCTTAAAGTACCGCATCATGCGCGCCGTCGACGGAAGCAGGCAGCTGTAGACCTCGTAGCCCACCACCTCGGGGCTCGCCATGAGGCGCGTGGTGTCGGGATGCGACACGATATAGTATCGGTTCAGCCTCTTGCCGCCCGTGAGCTCGTAGCAATCCAGCTGCCCCTCCGAAAACACAGGCGTCAGACGCATGTCATTCCAGTCCTTCATACGATCCTCCCGGCGCAGCGGATCTGCGCCTTCCCGTTCTGTCCGGGTACCGGAAACGACCGGACCCGGATATGAAAAACCTCCCTGAGGGAACGGATCCTTCGGGGAGGGGCGATGCGCTTCGGGCATACAAAAACCGGCCAACTCGGATGCGGGTTGGCCGGTTGAGTGCCCTTCACAATATTATCGAAGAGGCCCCTCCTTGTCAAGAAGGAATTGCCTCTGTCATGCATAAGCAAAACCGCACCTGCCATGCATGCACGGAATTGCTCCCGCCGCGCATGATCAAAGCCGGTCCTGCCATACATGCACGGCACTGCTCCCGCTGCGCATGGACGAAGCCGTGTCCTGCCATGCACGCACGGAACTGCTCCCGCTGCGCGTCAGTGACCGCGCACCGCGAGCCTTTTGCCGTAGTCAAGGCCTGCTCTCACCTGCGGCACCAGGAGAAGGACCGCGGTCATGGCACCCTCCGCCGCCAGATATGCGCCGTTATAGCCCAGAGAATAGATAAAGGGACTCATGTTCTCCGGCGTGTACGCAGCGAAAAAGATTAGACCCGAGAGGACCGCAAAGCACAGCCGCCCCAGGACGCCGGCGACATAGCCCAGCACCAGCCCGTGCTTCTTCCCGCAGCCCAGACCCGACAGGCCCAGGGCCGTGAAAGCGAGCACGTAGTCCACCAGAAGCTGGGGCAGGGAGATCACGTAGGGGTCGATGGCCATCTGCAGCAGGCCGTAGGCCAGACCGCCCATCATGCCGGCCCCCAGACCGTACCAGTAGCCGATCAGGCAGATGAACAGCATGGAGAACAGCGTGACGGAACCGCCCATCGGCATGCGCCAGAGCTTGACGTTGCTGGCCGCGAAGGCCAGGGCGATCAAGAGCGAGGTGACCGCCATCTGACGGATGTCCACCCGGCCCTTGTTGCGGTAGCCGTAGATTGCGCCGGCCCCAATCAGAAGCAGCAGGATGATGGCCACCAGGGCCGCATAACCCGCCGTGGTGGGCACATAGATAAAGCCGCCGTAGCCGTCGTCCACTTTGTTTGCAAACATCGATAAGAATTCCATGGTCTCCTCCTTTTCTTCCGCGCCGCCTGTTCCGGGCGTCCCGCAGAAAACCGGTCCTTTCGGTTTTTACGGACACGCAGCCCCAGGACGTTTCTCAGCAGAGGCGCTTCTCTCCCTGTCCTGCCGATCGTGGCTTCCGGGAACAAAAAAGAGTATGCGCAGGCGCATACTCTCTTCTCTCTTTTGAGTATCTCCCTACGACGGCATGATCCGTATCAGGTTCGTGGGTCGGAACGATGCAGTTCCCTCTCAGCCGGTGCGCCGACTCCCCAGATATTTTTTCTCATTATAGCACAGGCAGCAGGAAATGCAAGAGCGTATCTCACCTGTCCCTGCCGCCTTTTCGGGCCCTCCGAAAAAAGACCCGCGGACTTCCGCGGGTCTTTGCATATGGTCGGATCTGTGTTCAGTTCCCCTCTCCGGTCTCCCCGGCCTGGCTGCCTTCCGGCCCGGTGCTCTCCGGCTCCGTGCTTTCGGGCTCGGTGCTCTCGGGCTCCGTTCCCTCGGGCTGCGTGCTCTCCGGCTCCGTCGATGCGGGCTCGGTGGGAGCGGGATCGGTCGGCGCGGGATCCGTCGGGGCCGGCTCCGTCGGCTCCGGTCCGCCCTCCGGCGTAAAGGTCACGGAGGCGATGAACTCCGGCTTATAGGTGATGTAGCCGGTCTTGGTGCGGCCGAGTTCGTCGACGAAACGGACGCGGTACCAGCCGGTCTCCTTGCACTTGCCCGTCACCGGAAGAACGGTGCCGCCCGGCACGATGATCAGGCTGGGCTGGGTCTTCTCCGGCAGGGCGCGGATATTGACGCTCCCCTCGCCCACCGTCAGGGTGCCGGTGCCCTTGTAGATCAGATAGTCGCCGTCGCGGTCCATATTGGAGGCGAGTTCGTCCGCGCCGGCCACGGTCACGGTCACCGTGCCGCAGTCGAAGCTCGCGGCGGGCTTGCCCATGACCACTTCCCGCTTCGTGCTGTCCACCAGGTCGTAGCCCACAGGCGCTTTGGAGGCGTAGACCTCATAGGCGTCCAGACGGACCTCGGAGAAAACGGCCACGCCGTCCGCCCCCGTCACGGCCGTGTAGTTCAGGGTGCCGTCCAGAAGAAGGGTAACGCCCTCCATCGGGTCTCCGTTCGGACCGACCGCCTTCGCGGTCACAGTGTCCACGCGGTTGGGCGCGGCATCGGCGGCCTCCTGCGGCGCAGGGCTCCCCTTGTCAAAGTAGGCGATGTTCATGTCCACGTAGCCGTCGTTGCCGGAGGTGCCGTTGATTCTGCCCTTCTCCGTGTACTGCCACATGTCGTAATGGCCGGAATAGTCGCTGGGCTTGCCCCCCACGGTGTAGTGCGCGAGCCATACCTTGCACTTGGTCTTTGAAATGATGCGGTCCGTGTCCCAGTTTTTCAGGAAGCCGTTCTTGGAGGCGTACATCATCGGGGTGTAGCCCGCCTTCTTGACCTCGTTCAGGAAGGCGATCGCAAAGTCCGAGCGCTCAGTCTGCGTGACGTCCTTGATGCGGTTCATGCCGATGCCCTCGTAGTCGAAGACCACGGGGTAGGTGATCTTGTAATCCTTGATGACGTTGATGACCCACTGGGCCTCCTGGCGGGCCTCCGCCACGGAAATGGCCTGGGAGTAGAAGTAAATGCCCACGGGAAGACCGACGGACAGAGCGCCCGAGATATTCGCGCGGAAGTACGGATCCATCATGATGGCGCCGTTCGAGTTCCCGCGGTAGCCGCAGCGGATGATCACGAATTCCACGCCGCTGGCCTTGACCTTGGACCAGTTGATATCGCCGTTCCACTTGGAGACGTCGATGCCATAGGCGCGGGTCTTGCCGGACGAGGCCTGCTGCGCGGGCTCCGTCGGGGCCGGTTCCGTGGGTGCCGGCTCCGTGGCAGCGGGCTGCGTCGCCGCGGGCTGCGTGGGCGCAGGTTCCGTGGGCGCGGGCTGCGTGGGCTTCGGCTCTTCTTTGGGTTCCTGGTTCTTCTTCATGTCCTCCAGGGACAGCTCCGAGGACGTGCCCTTGTCGGAATCCTTGTCCTTTTTGGAGGCATCCTCCTTATCGTCGACGGCCGCGACCACGACCTCCGGGACCTCCAGCTCCTCTTCCTCCTGCGCCAGGAAATCGATCAGCTCCTGAATCAGCACGCCGCCGCGGGGCACGCCCGCGATGGAGGCGATGTAGACCTTTTCCTCCGCGAGGTACCAGGGAAGCGCGGGCTTCGTGGGCTCCGGCTCCGTGGTTTCGGGCTCTGTGGGCTCCGGCTCCGTGACAGCAGGTTCCGGCGCGCGGGTCGTGGGCGGCGGGAGGGTCTCCTCCGCCTCGATCACAGGCGATTCCTGCGGAATATGGCCGCGCGAAACTCCGCCCTGCCCGTACACCTGCATGGACAGCGCGATGATGAGAAGACCGCACAGAACAGCGCCGGCGGCGCCCAGCACAGATCCCCGATATTTTAACCAGAAGTTTGCCACAGCGTGCTCCTTTATGGGCAGATTCCCATTTATACTGATTCATTTTACATAATATCAAAGACTTGTGATTATGTCAACTATCGTTCTCTGTTTCGCAGAGCATTCCGACGATTTCTCAGAAACCGGGCCGCCATGCGCCACCGACAGCGTGCGGCATATGCGGAGCGAATTGCCAGATCCGCGGCCTGACGCGCGAGTATAGCGCGGGACCGGCATCAAGCAGACACAGAAAAAGACCCCCTCCGTCTCCGGAGGGGGTCCGCATGTTGAACTTTGTCGAATGCTTACGGGGTGATCAGCCTGACACCCTTTTCATTCAGGAGCTGCTTCATCGCTTCGTCCGGCTCCCGCTCCGTGATGATCCCGGCCAGCTGGTCCACGCCGCAGTACGTGATGATCCGGCTGATGCCGAACTTCGCGGACGCGATGCAGAGATAGCTCTCCTTCACGCGTTCCGTGATGTACTTCTTGAGCGTGTATTCCCAGGCGGCACTGTTCGTGGCGCCGCGGCTGGAAAAGCCGGAGGCGGCCAGAAAGGCCTTGGAGATCTCGTAGCGTTCCAGGAACTCGATCGCGTCCGGACAGCAGAACGACATCGTCTCCGGGTAATAGATGCCCGGCAGCACGAAGATGGACAGGTTGGGATAGTCCAGCGCGCGCGATACGATGGTCGCGTTGTTGGTCAACACCGTGACGTTCTGCGCCGTAATGTAATTCAGGATATACGGCGTCGTCGTGCCGGAGTCGATAAAGATCACATCGTTGTCCCGGATCAGACCGGCCGCAATGCGTCCCACCGTGTTTTTCTCCGGTGCGTTCTGTTCGTCGCGGTACTCATACGGCGGGACCGGCGAGGGTTCGCTGTACGCGACTCCGCCGTAGACCTTCTTGATGAAGCCCTCCTCCTGGAGACCGGCCAGGTCTCTGCGCAGGGTGCTCATGGAAATATCCATGGCCTCGCAGAGTTCTTCGTTCGTGGCCTGGCGATGCGCCTTGATATAGGCTTTCAGTTCCTGGATCCGTGCGGCTTTCATCTTGGGTTCACCTCCGATTTACCGGAACAGGCTGATCAGGACACCTGCAGCAACGGCAGAGCCGATAACACCGGCAACGTTGGGTCCCATGGCGTGCATGAGCAGGAAGTTGGCAGGGTTCTCCTGCTGTCCGACCTTCTGGCTCACGCGCGCTGCCATCGGCACGGCGGAAACACCGGCGGAGCCGATCAGCGGGTTGATCTTCTCTTTCAGGAACAGGTTCATGAACTTGGCCAGAAGCACGCCGCCGGCGGTACCGAAACCGAAGGCAACGACGCCGAGGGCCAGAATCATCAGGGTCTCCAGACGCAGGAAGCTCTGGGCGTTCGCGGTCGCGCCGACGGCGGTACCCAGCATGATGGTCACGGAGTTGACCAGGGCGTTCTGCGCGGTGTCGGACAGACGGTCTGTCAGTCCGCTCTCCTTAAAGAGGTTGCCCAGCATCAGCATGCCGACCAGCGGGATGGCATCCGGCACGAAGAGAGCAACGACGATGGTCACGGCGATCGGGAAGATGATCTTCTCTTTCTTGGAGACCGGGCGCAGCTGCTTCATGACGATCCTGCGCTCTTCCTTGGTGGTCAGGGCCTTCATGATCGGGGGCTGGATGACGGGGACCAGGGCCATGTAGCTGTACGCGGCAACGGCCACGGCGCCGAGGCGGTGCGGGGCCAGGATGCTGGTGGTCAGGATGGCGGTCGGGCCGTCAGCACCGCCGATGATGCCGATGGAGCCGGCCTCCTGCGCGGTGAAGCCCAGGGCGATGGCGCCCAGGAAGGTGGTGAAGATACCGAGCTGCGCGGCAGCGCCCAGCAGCAGGCTCTTCGGGTTGGCGATCAGGGGACCGAAGTCCGTCATGGCGCCGACGCCCATGAAGATCAGGCACGGCAGAACGCCCCAGCGGCAGAGCCGGTAGAACAGGTACAGAAGACCCGGGGAGTTCATGTCATGGCTGAAGATACCGGCGGCTTCGGGGTCGAGGCCGAAGGCCAGCGGCAGGTTGGACAGCAGCATGCCGAAGGCGATGGGGACCATGAGCAGCGGTTCAAACTTCTTGTGGATACCGAGCCACAGCAGGAAGCAGGCCACAATGATCATGATCAGGTTGCCCAGGCCGCTCTGGCCGATGGCGTCGATGGAAAACTCCTTCAGCTCGAACGCCGATCTGAACATGTTGTAAATGCCGGTCGTTTGGAAGAAATCCAGCATGTGTCCGCTCTCCTTTCTTTGCGAATTTTATGCTCCGAAAAGGAGAGTTACAGGGTGACCAGCGCGTCGCCGGTGTTGACAGTCTGGCCGGCGCTCACATGAACAGCGGAGACAGTGCCGTCGGCGGGAGCCATGATCTCGTTCTCCATCTTCATGGCCTCGAGGATCAGGAGGACCTGGCCGGACTTCACGGCGTCGCCCGCCTTCACGTTGACGGACAGGATCTTGCCGGGCATCGGGCAGGAAACGGTGTTGCCGCCGGCAGGGGCAGCCGCGGGAGCGGGAGCCGGAGCCGCCGCGGGGGCGGGAGCCGGAGCGGGGGCCGGAGCCGGAGCAGGGGCAGCCGCCACGGGGGCGGGAGCAGCCGCGGGAGCAGCAGCGCCGCCGACTTCCTCGATCTGGACTTCATATCTCTGACCGTTCACGGTCGCAATGTAGGTTTTCATTCGGATACTTTCCTTTCTGTAAGTATGATGGCAAAGATCGGCTCAGCGGAGCTGGCTGCCGCGGGAGGCAAAGGCCTCGGTCATGGCGGCAGTGGTCCAGGACAGGGACGGGGTCATGGGACGGACGTTCACGATGCGGAACGCGTTCGTCCCCTCCATCTCACTGATGGCCGCGAAGATGGCCGCCACGACAGCGTTCATGTCTTCCTGCGGCTCGGAGGCTCTGGTGACTTCTGCGGCCGGCGCTGGAGCGCTCACCGCAGCTGCGGCCGCCTTAGCTTTTTTTTCGGCATTTCCTCCGATGTTCATCTTGCCCATCACGGAAATGACGACAATCAGAACGATCAGGACGATGAACACCACGCCCATGCCGATACCCGCGGTCTGCAGGGCGCCCAGCATCTTATCGCCGAAGCCCAGGGTCCGCAGGACCTCTTCGTTTTTGATGAGATCAACAATCGTTAACATTTGCGCACCTCCTTACAGCGGGATGTTGCCGTGCTTCTTGGCCGGCAGGCTCTGCCGCTTGTTCAGGTTCGCCTCGAGGGCATTGATCAGGCGCACGCGGGTCTCGTTCGGCTCGATGACATCGTCAATGTAGCCGTGCTCGGCCGCGAAATACGGGCCGGAGAACTTGTCCTCGTACTCCTTGATCTTCTCTGCGCGCTTCGCCTCGGGATCCTCGGCGGCCTTGATCTCCTTGCGGAAGACGATGTTGGCAGCGCCGGCAGCGCCCATGACCGCGATCTCGGCGGTGGGCCAGGCAAAGGTCGCATCCGCGCCCAGGGCCTTGCAGCACATGCCGATGTAGGCGCCGCCGTAGGCCTTGCGGGTGACCAGGGTGAGCTTCGGAACCGTCGCTTCACTGTAGGCGTAGAGCATCTTCGCGCCGTGGCGGATGATGCCGCCGAACTCCTGGCCGGTGCCGGGCAGGAAGCCGGGGACGTCCACGAGGGTGAGCAGCGGGGTGTTGAACGCGTCGCAGCGGCGGATGAAGCGGGCCGCCTTATCCGAGGCGTCGATGTCCAGGCAGCCGGCAGCCACCAGGGGCTGGCTCGCGATGATGCCGATGGTGCGGCCGTTCAGGCGGGCGTAACCGGTGATGATGTTCTTCGCGTAGTCGGGCTGGACTTCGTAGAAGGAACCGGCATCCACGATCTCCGCGATGACGCGCTTCATGTCGTAGCTCTTGCGGTCGCTTTCCGGCACGATGGTGTCAAGCACGGGGCAGGCGCGGTTGGGATCGTCCGCGGGGGCGACCAGCGGAGCGGTCTCGGTATTATTGGAAGGCAGGTAGGTGAGCAGGGCCTTGATCTGGGCGATGCAGTCCTGATCGTTGGCAGCGCGGAAATGCGCCACGCCGCTGCGGGCATTGTGCACCGCTGCGCCGCCCAGCGCCTCGCTGGTGACTTCCTCTCCGGTCACGGTCTTGATGACTTCGGGACCGGTAATGAACATATTGCTCGTTCTCTCCACCATGAAGATGAAGTCCGTGATGGCCGGGCTGTAGACAGCACCGCCGGCGCAGGGACCCATGATGGCGCTGATCTGCGGGATCACGCCGGAGGAGATGGTGTTGCGATAGAAGATATCGCCGAAGCCCATCAGGGAGGACACGCCTTCCTGGATGCGGGCGCCGCCGGAATCCAGAAGACCCACGATGGGAGCGCCGTTCTTCAGGGCCTCATCCTGCACGTGGGAGATCTTGGCCGCGTGGATCTCACCCAGGGAACCGCCCTGGACCGTGAAATCCTGCGCGAAGGCATAGACCAGACGTCCGTTCACCAGACCGTAGCCGGTGACGACGCCGTCGCCGGGGGCATCGACCTTGTCCATGCCGAAGTCGGTGCAGCGGTGCTTGCGGAGGCCGCCGATCTCCACGAAGGTCCCGGCATCGTACAGCAGACCCAGACGCTCCCGCGCCGTGAGCTTGCCGCGCTCATGCTGAGCCTCGATCCGCGCCTCGCCGCCGCCGAGTGCGGCTTTTTCTTTTCTCGAACGCAGTTCGTTGATTGTACTCATCTTTCTCCTTTCTCTCCGGCAAGCCGGAGAGTCCTCTCACGATAATACACGCAATGGCAGGCGGTCATGAGGGGCCGCCTGCCACCTTCTTATTAGGAGTCGTGCGGGCGCGGATCAGGCGCCCGCAGGCAGACTTTTGAGGGAATTAATACTCCTCGTTCATCGCGTTGCCGAACAGGATCTCGTCCGCGGGCTTGTTCTCCGGGATGGGACGGGAGACCCAGGTGTTGTTCAGCATATGCTTCCAGGTGACGTTCTCGGAAACGGAGTTGCCGCCCCAGGTGCCGCAGCCAAGGGAAGCCGTGATCGGCAGGCCGTTGGTGAAGGAACCGGTGTTGGCAAGGGCAACGGGCTGGCAGATCTCCACGCGGGTGACGTAGGTGCGATCCGCAAGCTCCTTGATGTGATCTTCGCGGGTGGTGTGGATGCCGCAGCTGTGGCCGAGGCCGCTCCAGCGATGGCAGGCGTTCACGATCTCAACAGCGGTATCGAAATCGCTGTACTTGAAGACGTCCAGGACCACGCAGAGCTTCTCGCCGCCGAACGGGTACTTGAAGCCGCCGATGTCCTCGGGCTTCTCGGGAGCTTCCTGCACGATGAAGAACTCGGTGCCTTCAGGCATATCGTCGATGCCGGCCAGCTTCGCGATCTTCTCGGGGGTGGCGCCGGCAAAGCCCATCTTGCCGTTGTAGTGACCGGTCGGAAGGAACATCATCTGGCGAAGCTTCTCCTGCTGTTCCGCGTTGCAGAGCAGGCCGTGATACTTCTGGAGCTCCTCAAGGACCTCGTCATAGATGCTCTCGTGCACGACAATGCTGTTCTCGGAAGAGCAGCTGGTGGCGTTATCGAAGGTCTTGGACATGTAGATCTTCTTCACGGCGTCCTTGACATCCGCGGTCTCGTCCAGGATGACGACGGCGTTGCCGGCGCCCACGCCGATGGCGGGAGTTCCGGAGGAGTAAGCCGCGGTCACAAGGCCGGTGCCGCCGGTGGCGACGACGAGGTCACACTGCTCCATCAGGGCCTGGGAGGCGCCCAGCGTAGGATGATCGATGGAGAGGACCAGATCTTCGGGAGCGCCAAATCTCTTGAGGGCTCTGCGCATCAGATCCACACAGAACTTGTTGGTGCCGGCGGTCTTCGGATGGGGCGACATGATGATGGCATTGCGGCAGACAATCGCATGGATGCCCTTGATGAAAGGAGTGACTTCAGGGTTGGTGCAGGGGATGATGGCGCCGATGACACCAACGGGCTTGACGATATGGGTCAGACCCTTCTCCGGGATCTCTTCCACGACGCCGACGGTCTTGGCACCGATCAGATCGCGCATCACGCCGCGCATCTTGACTTCCATCTTGGCGACCTTGCTGTCATACTTGCCCATGCCGGACTCGGCGACGGCCAGGTCGGCCAGCTCCTTGTCGTACTTGACGCCAAGCCACGCCATGTACTGGGCGATCTCGAACAGGACCTTCTGATCCGTGAACTTCTGCTCGAATTCCTTCTGGGCCTTGCGGGCACGAGCCATCAGCTCTGCTACGACCTGTTGATCTTTCTCGGTGATGTCACTCATGGTTCTTCTCCTCCTGAATAAGAATTAAATAGTGTAACGGCCGGGGGCCGTTCCTTACCCACCTACAGTAAACCCCAAAACCACAACTTTGTCAAGACTTAATCATCTTTTTTTCATAAACTTTGCTGTTTCTCATTTATTAATACGTATTTGACTACATTTCATGCATAATTTGATATGCGATGGTCAAATTTGTGGTCAAGATGATCATTTTTTCGCCACCTTCTCTCCTGCCCATCCAATTCTTTGACAGTCGGGCGCCGCCTCCGCACAGGGCCTGCACTTCGGTATTCTCCGATCCAATGGTTTCATTCTGTACTGTTATCCCCGCAAATCCGCATAAACACTTGACTTTTTGCGAAAAATGCCGTATGTTTTCAGAGACTGAATCGGTGAATTATATTCCAATGCCGTTACGTTTGATGAACGGGTCCCCGGCTTCTTCCCGGTTTCGTGGCGCTGCCGGCTTCAAGGACTTTTTCATATCTTTATTTTTTGGGAGGTGGCGTTATGACTGGTACTGTGAAGTGGTTCAATGCCGCAAAGGGCTACGGCTTCATCACCAACGACGAGACCGGCGAGGACGTGTTTGTCCATTTCTCCGGCATCGTGGCGGATGGCTACAAGACCCTGGACGAGCAGCAGAAGGTCACGTACGACGTCGAGACGGATGCCGGAACCGGCCGTCTTCGCGCTGTGAACGTGGTCAAGGCTCAGTAAGCATTGCTCATTGCACAAAGAGAGCCCCTCTTCTTCGGAAGAGGGGCTTTTTTCTGCCGTTATATTCGCTTTTGCCGTTTATTCGTCGACTTCTTCGCTCTCCTGCTCCTTCCGCTTCCGGAAGCGCAGCACCGCCCAGAGAATGCCCGCCGCCAGCGCAAGCACCAGGGACAGCGCCTGCGAGACGGGGATGGTCGTGTTCCAGAGATACAGCTGATCCGTTCGGATGCCTTCGATCCAGGCACGGCCGATGCCGTAGCCCACGAAGTAAAGGAGGAACAGTTCTCCCTCGAATTTCCTGTGCCTGCGGTACCAAAGCAGGAACAGCAGCACCCCGAGGTTCCACAGGCCCTCGTACAGGAAGGTGGGCGTGACCTGCACGTATTCCACACCGTCGATCACCTTCAGGTTGGCCGCGATGTCCGAGGTGATATCCGAGGCCCGCACCAGTTCCTTTCGGATCTGCATGGCCAGAGGCCCTTCCGTGTAGCGCCCGAAGACCTCGCAGTTCACGAAATTCCCCCAGCGCCCGATCACCTGACCCAGAAGCAGGCCGGGGATCGCGGTATCCGCCATGCGGAAAAAGCTCTGTTTTCGAACCTTCGCGAAGACCGCCAGGGTGAGCACCGCGCCGATCACCCCGCCGTAGATGGCGAGGCCGCCCGCGCGCAGGTTGAAGATCTCGAGCAGGTTCTCCCGGTAATAGTCCCACTGAAACGCCACATAGTACAAGCGTGCCCCGATCACCGCGAAAATCACGGCATAGAGGCAGAAGTCCATGTACATGTCCACGCTCTG
The DNA here is from genome assembly GCA_017438775.1 of Lachnospiraceae bacterium. Lineage (GTDB taxonomy): Bacteria > Bacillota > Clostridia > Lachnospirales > Lachnospiraceae > RUG11204. The sequence goes on from JAFRUR010000076.1 coordinate 26,021, forward strand.
GCCGCTCTTTTTGGCCAGCCCGAACGCGAGCAGGGCGCCGCAAAGAATTCCCAGTCCCAGGATGCAGCCGTAGAAGGCGATGTCGATCCCGAAGACGGAGAAGTGGTTTTTCAGGTGCTCGATGTAGATCCCCAGGCGGGGGAATCCGATGTCAAAGCCGGCGGTCATGCCTGCTCTTCATCCTCGATGGCGTCCGCGTCGATAAGCTCGTCATACTCCGCGGAATCCAGAAGCTCGTCAAACGCGTCGGCCGCGGCCTCGTACTCCTCGTCGCTCTCGATGTTCTCGAGATCGGGCTCGCCGTCCTCGCGCTCGATGTAGCGGTACAGGTAGACCTCGCCCTCCTCTTCCTCACTCTGCTCCATGGGAAGCAGGGCGATGTAGTCGCGGCCCGCCGCCTCGAACACGGTGATGACCAGGCACTCGACTTCCTCGTCGTTGTCCAGGGTCAGGGTGACGGTCCACTCGTCTTCTTCCATCATTTCCAGGTTCTTCTCGTCTGTCATTTCCGTCTCCTTTTTTCTGTCTCGGCCCGGCGCCGGAAGCGCCGGTCTTCGGGTCCGGCCGCCCCGCGGGGCCGTTCCGGTCCGGTATCTCTCACTCTCTTTATCTTCTTATATAGTACATCGGCGTCACGGGACCGCCCGTTCAGCCTCTGCCGCTCTCGGCCTGCTGCCGCGGGCGCGTCAGACGTTGAAGCGGAACAGCACCACGTCGCCGTCCTGCATCACGTAGTCCTTGCCCTCCAGGCGCACCTGGCCCTTCTCGCGGGCCGCGGCGTAGGTCCCGGCCGCGATCAGATCGTCGTAGCTGACGACCTCGGCCCGGATGAAGCCGCGCTCGAAGTCCGAGTGGATCTTGCCGGCGGCCTGCGGCGCCTTCGTGCCGCGGGTGATCGTCCATGCGCGGCTCTCCTGCTCTCCAGCCGTCAGGTAGCTGATGAGGCCCAGGGTCTCGTAGCTCGCGGCGATGAGCTTGTCCAGGCCGGCGCTCTCGATGCCCAGCTCGCCCAGGAATTCGCGGCGCTCCTCGTCCGACAGCTCGGACAGTTCCGCCTCGATCTGCGCGCAGACCACGAAGCTCCTGCTGCCCTCCGCCGCGGCGTGTTCCCGCGCCTTCTGCACGAAGGGATTGCCGGCGCCGTCGTCCGCGAGATCGTCCTCCGCCACGTTGAGGGCGTAGATCACGGGCTTGCCCGTCAGCATGTTGAGCGAGGCGATCAGGGCCGCCTCGTCCTCGTCCGCGGGCGCAAAGGTGCGCGCCGGGGCGCCGCTCTCCATATGCTCCTTCAGGCGCAGGAGGGAAGCCTCCTCTTTGGCCAGGGACTTGTCCATCTTGGCCGCGCGGGTCGTCTTCGAGATTCTTCTCTCGAGGACTTCCAGGTCCGCAAAGAGCAGTTCGAGATCGATGGTCTCGATGTCGCGCACCGGATCCACACTGCCGTCCACGTGGACCACGTTCTCATCCTCGAAGCAGCGCACCACATGCAGTATGGCATCCACCTCGCGGATATTGGCCAGGAACTGGTTGCCGAGGCCCTCTCCCTTCGAGGCGCCCTTCACCAGGCCGGCGATATCCACGAATTCCACGACGGCCGGCGTCGTCTTGCGGGAATTGTACATTTTGGTGAGCACGTCCAGGCGCTTATCCGGCACCGGGACGATTCCCACGTTGGGGTCGATGGTGCAGAAGGGGTAGTTGGCCGCCTCCGCGCCCGCCCGCGTCAGGGCGTTGAACAGGGTGCTCTTCCCGACGTTGGGAAGCCCGACGATACCTAATTTCATAAGAAGTCACATCTCCTTGACGATTCCGGTTTGACGGCCCGGGGCCGGCTGAGGGACCCGGAAACTCCGCCCCTGCAACGCAGTAACTATAGCACAGGGGGGCCCTTTTCTCAACACGCATTTTCGCAGGACAGGCCTCAGATCCGCGATTTGATCCTGCTGCGGTCCCGGGATCGGTTCCCGGCATCGGTTTGCGGTATCCTGATAATGATTTCGGTCATCTGGCGGAATGCTTTGCACAGGACCCGAAACCGCGTTTTCACCCTTTTTGTGTCTTGAAAAAAGCAATCATTCCGCACAAACCACATTGTTTTTTATATAGAACTTTTCCGGAAAACTGATAGAATGATTATTGAGGCATCCGCTTCAATTCAATGAAACACCTTCAGAAGACACGCACGGCATTTCCATATCCGGCCGGGAGGTCGAGACCCCGAACGCGGCGGCCGCCGCATGAATCGATCTCTGCACGACCTGGCTTGATTAACAATTCAACTATATACCTTAAGGAGGAATGAACCACGAACGCATTGAATGAACGCATTTCCAGTATCGGCGTTGTGCCGGTCATCAAGCTCAACCATCCCGAGCGCGATGCCGCCGCTCTCGCCAAGGCCCTGTGCGCCGGCGACGTGCCGATCGCGGAGGTCACCTTCCGCGCCGCCGGAGCGGATGTCGCCATCCGGCTCATGAAGGAGGCCTGCCCCGACATGCTCGTCGGCGCCGGCACCGTCACCACTACGGCGCAGATCGACGCCGCGATCGCGGCCGGCAGCGACTTCATCGTCTGCCCCGGCTTTGACCCCGAACTTGTCGCCTACGCGCAGGAGAAGAACATCCCGATCTACCCCGGCTGCACCACCGCGAGCGAGTATCACATGGCGGTCAAGTACGGCCTCGAAGTCATCAAGTTCTTCCCGGCCGAGCAGGTCGGCGGTCTGGCCACGATCAAGGCCCTGTCCGCGCCGTTCCCGATGTTCAAGGTCATGCCCACCGGCGGCATCAACCTGAAGAACCTCAAGGACTATCTCTCCTCTCCCGTCATCGCGGCCTGCGGCGGCAGCTACATGGTCACGGCGGATCTGATCGACAACAACAAGTGGGACGAGATCATCTCCCTGTGCAGGCAGTCCAGAGAGATCGTTAAGGAAGCAAGGGGCTGAACATGGAACTGAATCTGAGACCCGGAGAAGAATGCAGATTTGACGCCGTTTCGCTGGGAGAAGTGATGCTGCGCCTCGATCCCGGCGAAGGCCGCATCCGCACCGCGCGCTTCTTCCGCGCCTGGGAGGGCGGCGGCGAATACAACGTCATCCGCGGCCTGCACAAGTGCTTCGGCATGAACACCGCCGTCATCACCGCCTTCGCCGACAACGAGGTCGGCAAGCTGATGCGGGACTTCATCGAGCAGGGCGGCGTCAGCACCGACCTCATCTACTGGAAAAAGACCGACGGCATCGGCCGTATCTGCCGCAACGGCATCAAC
>JAFRUR010000077.1 GCA_017438775.1 Lachnospiraceae bacterium
GAAGGACTACCGATCCTATGAGGAGTTCTCCACAGCCATGGCCGATTATATTGATTACTACAACAACGAGCGCATCCAGGCAAAAACAAAGTGGATGCCACCTGTAAAATACAGAATGGCATCCACTAGTTGAGCCTCGGTCATAAATCAATGTGTCCAGAAAAGGGGGTACACATCACCGGAAGCGGGTGCGGCGCATGTGGTTTCTGTGAGAGGGAAGGCGTTACTTTTCCACGATATCCTCGTCCGGCAGGGCCTCTCTCTGACGGACCGAGACGATGCGGTCGTAGCAGGAGAAGGCGTTGTCCACCAGCGTTTTCTCCGGAGCGGGAGAGAGGATGCTGACGACGGGGACGATCACCAGGCCGGCCAGCATGCAGAAGGCGCCGGCATTGATGGGCGAGCGCAGGAAGGCCGGGAAGATCTGCGGGGCCAGGACGCACGCGACCATGACGATGCAGGAGAAGAAGAAGCTCACGAGGCAGGCTGCCTTCGTTGTGCGCTTCCAGTACAGCCCATACAGGAAGGGGGCCAGGAACGCACCGGCCAGGGCGCCCCAGCTGATGCCCATCATCTGCGCGATGAAGGTGATGCCGATCTTGTACTGCACGATGGCCAGAATGACGGAGACCGCGATGAAAACCACGATCAGAATGCGCATGATGAGGAGCTGTTCCTTCTGGTCCATCTTCGGGCGCACCGTCTCCTTGAGGAGGTCGAGCGTCAGCGTGGAGCTGGAAGTCAGGACCAGGGAGGAGAGGGTGCTCATGGAGGCCGAGAGCACCAGGATGACGACGACGGCGATCAGGATGTCCGGAAGTCCGGAGAGCATGGCCGGGACCACGGAGTCGAAGCCGTTGGCGGCCACGTCGATGCGGTCCGAGAAGAGCCGGCCGAAGCCGCCCAGGAAGTAGCACCCGCCCGCCACGATGACGGCGAAGGTGGTGGAGATGATCATGCCCTTGTTGATGGCGCCCTCGCTCTTGATGGCGTAGAACTTCTGGACCATCTGCGGCAGGCCCCAGGTGCCCAGGGAGGTCAGGATGACCACGCCCAGAAGGCTCGCGGGGTCAGGACCGAAGAAGGAGGCGAAGATGCCCGGGGAACTGGAGACGGCAGGGTCCGCGGCGCGGGAGAGGCCGTCCAGCGCGGCCAGGAAGCCGCCCTTGCTGGTGAGCACGGCAGCGATCACGGCCACGATGCCGAAGACCATGATGATGCCCTGAATGAAATCGTTGACGGCAGTCGCCATGTAGCCGCCGGCGATGACGTAGATGCCGGTGAGGACCGCCATGACGATGACGCAGACGGAGTAGTCGATGGAGAAGGCCATGCCGAACAGACGGGAGAGGCCGTTGTACAGGGAGGCCGTGTACGGAATCAGGAAGATGAAAATAATGATCGACGCGATGATCTTCAGGGCCCGGGAGCCGAAGCGGCGCCCGAAGAACTCCGGCATGGTGGCGCTGCCCAGATGCTGGGTCATGATGCGCGTGCGGCGACCGAGGACGGCCCAGGCCAGGAGAGAGCCGAGAAACGCGTTGCCGATGCCGACCCAGGATGCTGCGATGCCGTACTTCCAGCCGAACTGTCCGGCGTAGCCGACGAAGATGACGGCGGAGAAGTAGGAGGTGCCGTAAGCGAAGGCGGTGAGCCAGGGACCGACGTTGCGGCCGCCCAGAACGAAACCGTTCACGTCCGTCGAATGCCTGCGGCAGTAGAGACCGATGGCCAGCATCACTGCGAAGAAAACGACCAGCATCAGCACTTTGATCCACATGGTGGGTTCCTCCCGTCAGGTGCTCTCGTTGGTTTCTTTAGCACTCTGACGCGTTAAAGCGTAACACATAAAATCGATAAAGTCAACAGGTTTTTGAAAAAGTTATTCGCCTTGCTTATTTTGCATACTTATGCTATAATCTCCAATTATATACGTGGCGTGATATCGTTTCTTGTGGTTTCCGCGGTTTTGGGGTAAAATCGCGGTAGGAGAGCGGAAAGGAATCAACCCGCCCTCCGAAAGACATGCCCGCTCCGAACCGGGACGTGCGGCTGCCTTTGGGCCGCGCCCGTATGATTTCTCAAGAAGATCTGCGCGCGTGCGCAGGAAAGGAGGAGAGATGGAGAAACTGGGACTGGACCCTGTTGAACTGTCGCAGCTGACGCAGCTGTGTCTGGACAACTCCTCGATCCCCAAGGACTTTTATGACGAACTGGAGGTCTACCGCGGCCTGCGCGACCGCTACGGCAAGGGCGTGCGCTCCGGCCTGACCAAAATCTCCAGCGTGGACGCCTTCAAGGAGGTGGACGGGAAGCGGGTGCCGATCGACGGCGTCCTGTGCTACCGCGGCATCAACGTGGAGGACCTTGTGGGAGGCTTTATTCAGGACGACCGCCTCGGTTTCGAGGAGACGGCCTACCTGCTTCTGTTCGGGCGCCTTCCCGACGAGCAGGAACTGGACGATTTCCGCTCCCTGCTGGTGCGCAGCCGGAACCTGCCGCGCAACTTCACGCGCGAGGTCATCATGAAGGCGCCCAACCGCGACCTTATGAACTGCCTGGCGCGCAGCGTCCTGACCCTGGGCTCCTACGACGACGCCATGAACGACGTCTCCATCGGAAACGTCCTGAGCCAGTGCCTGACCCTGATCAGCGTGCTTCCCATGATGGCGGTCTACAGCTACCACGCCTACAACCACTACATCCGCGGCAAGAGCTTCTACATCCACAACCCGCGCCGCTCCCTGTCCACGGCGGAGAACATCCTGCGGATGCTGCGCCCGGACAAGAGCTACACGAAGTTCGAGGCCCAGGTCCTGGATCTGGCCCTGATCCTCCACATGGAGCACGGCGGCGGCAACAACTCCACCTTCACCACGCACGTGGTCACGTCCTCCGGCACGGACACGTACTCCACCATGGCCGCGGCCCTGTGCTCCCTGAAGGGACCCAAGCACGGCGGCGCGAACATCAAGGTCATGGAGATGATGGACGACATCCGCCATCATGTGACCGACGTGACGGACGAGGAGGCGCTGGCGGCCTATATCCGCAAGATCGTCGCGAAGGAGGCCTACGACCGGACGGGCCTGGTCTACGGCATCGGCCACGCGGTGTACTCCCTCTCGGACCCCCGCGCCCGCGTCTTCAAGGGCTTCGTGGAGCGCCTCGCGAAGGAAAAGGGCCGCGAGAAGGAATTCGCGATGTACAACGCCGTCGCGAAGCTGACCCCGGGAATCCTCGCGGAGAACCGTCAGATGTACAAGGCCGTGTGCGCCAACGTGGACTTCTACAGCGGCTTTGTGTATTCGCTCCTGGGCATCCCCGTGGAGTTGTACACCCCGATGTTTGCCATCGCCCGCATGGTCGGCTGGAGCGCGCACCGCATCGAGGAGCTGATCAACGTCGACAAGATCATCCGCCCCGCCTACGTGGCCGTGGGCACGGAGCAGCCGTACATCCCGATGGACGAGCGGTAAAACGGCGGAAAGATGAGAAAAGAGCAGGAGCACCGGTAAGCGCCGGTGCTCCTTTTTCTGAAATCCTTGCACAGTCAGGACTTCGGATGGGAGCGGGATCATGCCTGCTCTCTTTTTCTTCGGAAACGGAGGCACCCGCCCCGGATTTCCCCTTGAGAATTTCTCCCCTTCTATGCTATAATAAACTGATTTTTTGCGGGCTTTCATCCGCAGACGAAGGAGATCCGTATGGACAGAAGAGAAGATATTCGCAATGTGGCCATCATCGCGCACGTGGATCACGGCAAGACCACCCTGGTGGACTGCCTGCTGCGCCAGAGCGGCGTGTTCCGCGAGAACCAGGAAGTGGTGGAGCGCGTGATGGATTCGAACGATCTGGAGCGGGAGAGAGGCATCACCATCCTCTCCAAAAATACCGCGGTCAGCTATAAGGGCGTCAAGATCAACATCGTGGACACCCCCGGCCACGCCGATTTCGGCGGAGAGGTGGAGCGCGTCCTCAAGATGGTGGACGGCGTCATCCTCGTGGTGGACGCCTTTGAAGGCCCCATGCCGCAGACCAAGTTCGTGCTGAAGAACGCCCTGGCCCTGTCGCTTCCGGTCATCGTGTGCGTCAACAAGATCGACCGGCCGGAGGCCCGGCCGCAGGCCGTCATCGACGAGGTCCTGGACCTTTTGATCGACCTGGACGCAAGCGAAGAGCAGCTCGAGTGCCCGTTCCTCTTTGCCTCCGCGAAGGGCGGCTACGCCGTGGCGGACCTCGCGGACGAGCCGAAGGACATGTCGCCGCTGTTTGAAGCGATTCTGGCCTCCATCCCGGCGCCGACGGGCGATTTTTCCGCCCCGACGCAGCTGCTCATCAGCACCATCGACTACAACGAGTACGTGGGCCGCATCGGCGTGGGCAAAATCGAAAACGGGACGCTGCGCCGCGGTCAGGAAGTCGTGATCGTGAACGCGCATGATCCCGGGGCCGTGCGCCGCGTCAAGGTGAGCAATCTCTACGAGTTCGACGGCCTCCAGAAGACCGATGTGGAGAGCGCCACCGTGGGTTCCATCGTGGCTATTTCGGGCATCGCGGACATCCACATCGGCGATACGCTCTGCGACCCGGAGCGCCCGGAGCCCATTCCGTTCCAGAAGATCTCCGAGCCCACCATCTCCATGAACTTCATGGTCAACGACAGCCCGTTCGCGGGGCAGGAGGGCAAGTACGTGACCTCCCGCCACATCCGCGACCGGCTGATGCGCGAACTCAATACCGACGTCTCCCTGCGCGTGGAGGAGACGGACAGCCCGGACTGCTTCAAGGTCTCCGGCCGCGGAGAACTCCACCTGTCCGTCCTGATCGAGAACATGCGCCGCGAGGGCTACGAATTCGCGGTCAGCAAGGCGGAGGTCATCTACAAGTACGACGAGCGCGGCCGGAAACTGGAGCCCATGGAGCTGTGCTACGTGGACGTTCCGGAGGAGTTCTCCGGCTCCGTCATCCAGAAACTCTCGCTCCGCAAGGGCGAGCTGCAGGGCATGAGCAGCGGCAACGGCGGCGATACCCGCATGGAGTTTTCCATCCCTGCGCGCGGCCTGATCGGCTACCGCGGAGAGTTCCTGACCGACACCAAGGGCAACGGCATCATGAACACCATCTTCGACGGCTACGGTCCTTTCAAGGGCGAGATCCAGTACCGCGCCCTGGGTTCCCTGATCGCCTTCGAGACGGGCGAAGCCGTCGCCTACGGCCTGTTCAACGCCCAGGACCGCGGCCTTCTGTTCGTGGGGCCGGGCGAGCGCGTCTACGCCGGCATGGTGATCGGTTCCAACCCGAAGAACCTGGACGTGGAGGTCAACGTCTGCAAGACCAAGCATCTGACCAACACCCGCGCCTCCGGCTCGGACGAGGCCCTGAAACTGGTCCCCAAGAAGGAAATGAGCCTGGAGCAGTGCCTCGAGTTTATCGACACGGACGAACTCCTGGAAGTCACGCCGGAGAACCTGCGGATCCGCAAGCGCATCCTGGATCCGACCCTCCGCAAGCGCGCGGCGGCCCGCGCAAAGCAGTAAAGCATGGGAAAACAGCTCTTTATCGCAGAAAAACCGAGCGTCGCCCAGGAATTCGCCCGCGCCCTGAAGGAGAACATGCAGAGGCGCGACGGGTATCTGGAAAGCGAGAACTATGTGGTGACCTGGTGCGTCGGGCATCTGGTCACGATGAGCTACCCGGAGGCGTACGACGAAAAGTACCGCCGCTGGTCGCTTGAGACGCTTCCGTTTCTGCCGCAGGAGTTCAAGTACCAGGTCATCGACGGGGTCAAGAAGCAGTTCGGCATCGTCTCCGGCCTCTTAAAGCGCAAAGACGTGGACGTGATCTACGTCTGCACTGACTCCGGGCGGGAGGGAGAGTACATCTACCGTCTGGTGGCCCAGGAGGCGCACCTGAAGGACAAGGAGCAGAAGCGCGTCTGGATCGACTCGCAGACCGAGGAGGAGATCCTGCGCGGCATCCGCGAGGCCAAGGACCTGTCCGCATATGACAACCTGGGCAACGCGGCCTATCTGCGCGCCAAGGAAGATTACCTGATGGGGATCAACTTCTCGCGCCTTTTGACCCTGCGCTACGGCCGCGCCGTCTCGGGGTACCTGCGGCGGGAGAAGCCCGCGGTGCTGTCCGTGGGGCGCGTCATGACCTGCGTCCTCGGCATGGTGGTGCGGCGCGAGCGCGAGATCCGCGACTTCGTGAAGACCCCGTTCTACCGCGTGTTCCTGATCGTCGACGGCGGCGCCCCCATCGAGGCGGAGTGGCGCGCCGTGCCCGGGAGCGCCTATGAGGGGAGTCCGAAGCTCTACCGCGACAACGGATTCTTAAAGCGCGAGGACGCGGAGGCCTTTGTCGAAAGCCTGAAGGTCCCCGAGCCCGTGACGGCCGTCCTCGACAAGGTCGAAAAGAAAAAAGAGAAGAAGAACGCGCCGCTCCTGTTCAACCTGGCGGAGCTGCAGAACGAGTGCTCCCGCCTTTTTAAACTCTCCCCGGACCAGACGCTGGCCGTGGTGCAGGAGCTTTACGAAAAGAAACTGGTCACCTATCCGCGTACGGACGCTCGCGTTCTGTCCACGGCGGTGTCCAAGGAGATCGCGCGGAACATTTCCGGCCTGAAGGCCATCCCCGGCGTGCGCGCCTTCGCGGAGGAGATCCTCGATAACGGCCTCTTCAAGGGCCTGTCCCGGACCCGCTACGTGAACGACAAGCAGATCACGGACCACTACGCCATCATCCCCACGGGGCAGGGCATCGGCGCCCTGAAGGGGCTGGCGCCGCAGAAGGTCAAGGTCTACGAGCGCATCGTGCGCCGCTTCCTGGCCATCTTTTTCCCGCCGGCCGTCTACGAAAAGGTCAGTCTGGAGTTTCTCCGGAACGGAGAGCGCTTCTTTGCGGGAAGCCGCGTCCTGATCGATCCGGGGTACCTGAAGGTCTACGGCGTAAAGCCAGGCACGGCGCGTTCCGGCGCGGATGACGACGCAGAGGACGGCGCGGCCGGCGCGCAGATCGACCTGGGCGCCCTGAAGAAGGGCCAGGCCTATCCGGTGTCCGACATCCAGATCCGCGAGGGCGAGACGACGCCGCCCAAGCGCTACACCTCCGGTTCGATGATCCTGGCCATGGAGAACGCCGGCCAGCTGATCGAGGACGAGGAACTGCGCGCCCAGATCAAGGGCAGCGGCATCGGCACCAGCGCGACGCGGGCAGAGATCCTGAAGAAATTAGTTAACATAAAGTACTTGAACCTGAGCGCGAAGACGCAGGTCATCACGCCCACCCAGTTTGGGGAAATGGTCTACGACGTCGTGGACGGATCGATCCGCCAGCTCCTCAACCCGGAGCTCACGGCCAGCTGGGAGAAGGGCCTGACCTACGTGGCGGAGGGGACGATCTCTCCGCAGGAGTATATGGACAAACTGGAGGACTTCGTCCGCAGGCGCACCGCGCAGGTGATGGCTGCGGACCGCAGCCGCAGTTTCCGCGCCCAGTTTGACAGGAGCGCCCCGTACTACGCGCGCGGCAGGCGCGGCGGGACCCGCACGGCCGGAAAGGCCGCGGAGGCGGAGAGCGCGCAGGAGCCCGCGGGAGAGGCCGCGGAGTGACTGCGTGCCGCGGGACGGAAAGCCTGTAGGTTCAGGGCTGCAGGGAAGCGGCCCGGGAGGGAAGGTTCGCCGCGGACAGAAGAAACTGTGAGTTCCGGACCGCACGGCAGAGTGCGGCCGCGGTCAGAGGCGGGGCGGCAGCCCCGGTGTCAGAAGAGATCATCTTCGGGGGAATCCAATCATGAAACGCAGAGTGTTCATCGTGACCGCTGTCTGTCTGCTGCTCCTTCTCGCGGGGTGCGGCGCACAGAAGGACAAGACCTCGACCGGCTCCAAATGGCAGTATTCCTATGCCGGTGTGGAGCACCACTACCTCGAGGCCATCACCGGGTTTCTTGTCGATTACGACGCGAAGCATCTGAAGACCAAAGACGGGATGATCCCCGCTTTCACGGTGATCGAGATCGACAACGAGGATCCGGAAAACATCGGGGTCTGGGGCATCTTTGACATTTACAACTACACCCTTTCCGGCGATACGCTGGTGGAGGAGAACGGGACGCGGCTGTTCGCGCGGTTCACCCTGAAAGAAGGGGAAAACGGCGTCTGCGAAAGAACGGGGGCGGCTGTCGTGGAGGGAATTGACGAGGCTGCCTTTGAAAAACTCTGCGAAGGGCACGCGCAGGCCCTGGAGGGATTCAAAAACCCCGTCGTCACGGAGGAAACGCGCCGGTTTTACATCTCCGAGTTCGTGAAGAAGAGCGGGATCGCCGCCGCGAAATATCAGCCCGCCGGAAGGCAGCCCCTGCCCATCGAGTATGCGGCGCAGCCGTCGCCCGTGTGGGTCTCCGCCCTGCCCGAGGCCGCGCAGACGGACGTCCTGATGCTGGTGGACATCACCATCGGGTCCAACGCGGTCTTCAGCATGCACGAAAAGGGCGCGGACGGCACCTGGACCCGCACCGTGGACGTGCAGGCCTACATCGGCAAGAACGGCCCGGGCAAAATGCGCGAGGGCGATCTGCGGACCCCTCTGGGGACCTTCGGCTTCAACCGGGCGCTGGGCATCAACGACGACCCCGGCTGCGCGATCCCCTACGTCAAGGTGACCGACGATCACTACTGGGTGGGCGATTCGACTTCGCCCCGGTACAACACCCTGGCGGATATCAGGGAGTACGCGGACTTCAACACGGAGGACGCGGAGCACATCGTGGATTATCCGAACGCCTACAAGTACATCCTGAACACGACGTACAACGAGGAACACACCCCCTACCGGGGGAATGCGATCTTCCTGCACTGCTACCGCGAACAGCGGACGTACACCGGCGGATGCATCGGCATCCCGGAGGAGACGATGAAGTTCGTGATGCAGCGCGTGCGTCCGGATTCGAAGATCATCATCCGTGTGATGGGACACTGAGCGAGGAGGAGAACTATGGTACAGGAACTGACGGCGCAGGCGCTGTTTGACCTTTCGCACACCGCGGCGGCGGAGCTGTTCGCGCAGGAGGCGTATCCCTGGGAGATTCTGGCAAAGATCGGAGATTTCGTGCGCGCTTACGGCGCGTCTCTCCCCGCGGAGGAGTACGATCATCCGGAGGAGGAAGTCTGGATCGCGAAGAGCGCGAAGGTATATCCGACGGCCACGATCCTGGGTCCCTGCGTGATCGGTCCGAACACCGAGGTGCGCCCCGGCGCCTTCCTGCGCGGCAATATCCTCGTGGGAGAGGGCTGCGTCGTGGGCAACTCCACGGAGCTCAAGAACGTCATCCTCTTTGACGGCGTGCAGGTGCCCCACTACAACTACGTGGGCGATTCCGTCCTGGGCTACAAGGCCCACATGGGCGCCGGTTCCATCACCTCCAACGTGCGCGGCGACCGCGCTCTCGTGGTGGTGCACGGGCCGGAGGGAGACATCCCGACCGGGCGCAAGAAGGTGGGCGCCTTCCTGGGCGACCACGCGGAGATCGGCTGCGGCACCGTCCTCAATCCGGGGTCCGTCGTCGGCCGGCGTGCCCAGGTCTACCCCCTGTCCATGATCCGCGGCTTCGTGCCTGCGGGCATGCTTTACAAGAAGGCGGGAGAGGTGGCGTCGCGCCCCGATCTGAACTGAGATCAGCCGCGCGCTGCGCGGGAAATGATTGCATTTTGAGCGGTATCATTTTATAATGTTTTGAGACAGTTCCCTGTCGCTGCAAACGAAAAAAGGAGAGAGAAAACAATGGCTGGAAAGAAGAAAGAACATACCCTGGTATCGGCGGATACCGGCCAGGCCCTGCAGTCCGGGCAGAAGCCGCCCAAGCCGCAGATGGTGGCAGCCCCGCCCGTGGGCAACGCCACCAGCCTCCGCATCGGCGCTGTCGTCCTCTGGGTGCTCGCCATCGTCTTTGAAGTGCTGGCGCTCCTCGTGGTGCTCGGAAAGCTCAATTTCAAGTTCCTGCCGACGATGTGGCAGCTGATCCTCCTGATCGTGCTGGATCTGGTCTGCCTGATCATCGGGTCACAGCTCTGGAAGAAGGCCAATCACATCAAGCCCGCGTCCGAGAAGAACCCGGTCAAGTTCTGGCTGTGGAACAACCTGGGCATGATCGTGGCGGTGGTCGCCTTCGTTCCGCTCATCATCCTGATCCTGACCAGCAAGGACATGGATAAGAAGACCAAGACCATCGCGGCCATCGTGGCCGTCATCGCCCTGCTGATCGGCGGCGCCTCCGGCTACGACTACAACCCGGTGTCTCAGGAGCAGCAGCAGGCCGCCATCGAGGCCATCGAAGGCACGGTGTACTGGGCTCCGTTCGGCAAGGTGTATCACACCCACGAGGACTGCGGCGCCCTGAACCAGTCCGACAAACTGACCTACGGCACGGTCGAGCAGGCCATCGCCGCGAACCGCACCCGTCTCTGCTCCTTCTGCGCGAAGAGGGACGAGATCTCCGGTGTCGTAACGGATGACGTGGACGTCAAGGACTACATCCCCGAGAGCACGGACGCGCCGCAATAAGCGCCTGTCCGGAAAATCAGGTGCCGGCGCTTCGGGCGGATGCGCATAAGAAAGAATCGTTCCATCGCTGATTTGGGCATCTGTCCCGCACGGCAGGCCGTCAAGGGCCCCCGGACCACTGCTTTTTGCAAACGTCCGGGGGCTTTCTCAAATTTCCTGCGCGTGTCCGTTTACGCGCTGAAAGGTATTCAAACGGAAGATGATCATGGAAGAACGTACCGCACCTCTGATTTCTCTGGTAATTCCCGTCTACAACGCGGAAAGTACGCTCGTATCTGCTGTCAACTCTGTTCTGGGGCAGCCGAACGCGGACGTGATGGAACTGCTTCTCGTGGATGACGGCTCGAAGGACCGCTCGCCGCAGATCTGCGACGAACTCGCGCAGGCTCATCCCGGTATCAGGGTCTTTCACAAAGAGAACGGGGGCGTCAGCTCGGCCCGCAACATGGGCATTGAGCAGGCGTCCGGGAAGTATATCGCTTTTTTGGACAGTGACGACTGGTGGGAGCCCGGCTTTCTGACGGACGACCTGGTCGAACAGTTTGCGGGGGCGGAGAGCGCGGACCTGTACTGCTTTTCCTGTCAGAGGGTCAGCCCCAACAAGAAATGGGTCAAGCCGCTGCGCGTCAGAAAAGAGACCTTCCGCTACGATACGCCGGACAACGCTCACAACATCGAGCAGTCTCATTCCGCTTTCCTGATCCGGAGAGAGTATCTGAGCGAGATGGGGTTCCGGTTTCTTCCGACAAAAGTCTGGGAGGATATCACGTTCACGCAGCTCTGCTGCACGTTTGCCAGATCGATCACATGCATCGATAAGATCATCTTCTCGTACTGGATGAACAACGACTCTGCGATGCATACGAAGAGCGGCGAAGAGAAGTTCATGGAGTTTTATAAGGTCGAGCATATGGTTCGATCGATCTTCCATGACCACGGACTGCCGTATGACATCGACAGCGTCATCCTTTCGATTATCGTTGAGTGCCTGAAGTATATCTCGGAAGAGAGTTCCTACGGACACGTGAAAAAACTGCTCGAAAAGGAAGAGTTCTCCCTGCTGAAGCGGACGGATCTGCAGCCGTGGGGCTTCCTGCAGAAGGACGCGGAACTGTGGCGGAAGAAGCCGTTCCTTGCCTATGCGAAGTACAAATTCCTGAGAGCCCCCGTCCGGTGGTTCAAAAGGATCCTGCTGGCGATACCGTTCACCCGGCCGATCGCGGAATTCCTGCAGTACCGCGTCATCGAAAAGTGGGAGCCGATGACCGCTCCGGTCCCGCAGTAATGCGCATGCGGATCGGATGATCCGGGGACGGGACATGAAGAATACGAAAGAGGCTGCGAAGCGATTCGCAGCCTCTTTTCTTTGGAGATACGCGGGAGTCCCGGAAAGGCCGTAAAGAAATCGTAAGAAAAGATCGTGGGAAGCGGGCGGGACGGGAATTGAAGAAATCCCGGGTTCATGTATAATAAACCATATAAGTGAAGTACAGTACTCGTTGTTCTGAGATGCGGCCTGGAGGAAACGGAAGATTCCTGCGTCGCCGGAGAGTGCCGGCAGCCCGCCTCCCCGCATCCCATCCCCAAGAAAAGGAGGATCACATCTGTGAAGCAGTTCGCCAGAAAATGTCTCAGCCTTCTTTTGGCGCTGAGCCTCGTTGTCTCCGCGATGCCGGCGCACGTGAAGGCGGAGCCCGCTGTCAGCTATGATCTGCTGATCGCGGACCGGCAGATCACCTCGGACCACCTGTCCGGGCTGATCCGGGACAGCTTTTCCTACCGGTACGATCCCGCGGAGAACGTCCTTCATCTGCAGGGGACCTACGAAGCCACGGATGACGATCCGGACTATGTGATCTGGAACATGGGCATTCCGGGTCTGACGATCATGATGGATCATCACGTGTCGCTCGGAGCGCCGGACGGCATGCAGATGACCTTCATGAGGATCTCTGCCGACACGACCATCACCGCTGCGCCGGGGAGCAGCTACGGGCTCTCCATCTACGGCACGGACGGGACCAGCCGGACCACAGGCATCTTTATCGGCGGCAATTCTCAGCTGACCGTTCGGGACATGAATCTCTTCATCGGGCGCGGCGCGACCTATGCCATCGACGGCGGGTCCGGGAGCTCGACGCTGGCCTTCCGGAACGCGACGGCCAATCTGCGCGCCACCGCCGCGGCCATCTACCGCGTGCAGGGCGGCGTGCAGATGATCGATTCCTGCTTTGTCCGCCCCTTCCATGCGCGGTATGAAAGCGGCACCCTCATGGACGGAAGCACCGCGGCCCTGGTCGCCCAGATCGCCACCGGCCCGTACCCCATCGCGGTGGACGGCATGACCGTCACCGTCGGCAACAAGGACAACATCCTGGGCGATGCGAACGCGTCCGTCAGCTTCGATCCGGACGAGCTGACCCTGTATATCGATGGCGGCTTCACCGGGTCAAATAACGCCCCGCTGATCGAGAACTACATCGACGGCCTGACCGTCATGGTGCGGGACGATGCGTCCCTCACAAATACGAGCGCAGCCTCCGGCCTTGCCGGCGCCATCGTGAGCAGCGGCAGCATGACGATCCGCGGCTTCGGAGCGGAAACGGTGCTGACGGTGGACGGCGGCCCGCAGTATTATCCCGGTGTCAAAATGCTGGGGGACAGCATGCTGACGATCCGCGACGTCACCCTGAAGATCCGGAACGCGGGCTACGGCCTGGCCGGAGACTGGGAGAGCGGAGCGCAGAGCAGACTCGCTGTGGAATGTGCGGGCCTTGATACGCTGGACAACGTGCGAAACGCCGGCATTTACGGCTTTGGCGGAGGCATCGTCAATATGGGCGGCTCCTCGTTCGTTGCCCCGGCCTATCCTGCTGTGCAGAACGGCACGGTCCGCATCCACACCTGGCAGGCGGACGCGAACGGGGATTATTACCGCGACGTTCCCGGCGTCCTGATCGCGCCGGAGGAGCAGGTCTACGACCTCGTGATCGACGGGACGCGCGTCTGGGACGGGAACCTGAACAGCCTCCCGGGCGGCTTTGCGTTTGACCCCGCGACCAACGTCCTGACCGCGCCGGCCGCCTATACGCAGCAGGCTGCGACCCTCCAGACCCTGGCGACCTACCGCGAGCGGCCCGTGATTGACAGCACCATCGACGGCCTGACCTTGAGGCTCACGGGGGACACGACGCTCCTGTCGGGCCTGGAAAACTACGATACCTTTGTTCCCGTGATCCGCAGCAGGGGCGCCCTGACCATCCTGGCCGAGGAGCCTCTGGAGGAGCCGGTGCTGACGCTGGGCTCCACGGGCAGCGCGATCACCTTTGACGGCATCCGCGCTGCGGGAGCGCTCACCCTGCGCAACATCTCCCTGCAGATCGACGGCGCCGGAAACGGTCTTGCGGGCGACGGCACGGAGGGCAGCAGCCTGTTGTTTGACGGCGCGAGCGCCCGGATCCTGGCGACGGCGGGCCCGGAGGGCAGCGCGGCCGTCGCGGGCTTTGCCGGCGGCATCGAATTCGCGAACGGGAGCCTGTTCGACCGCCCGTCGTTCTCCATCTGGGAGGGCGCTGTCTATGAGCAGGGCTCTGTCGCGAGGGGCGTGATGGTCATCACGGGCGCCTATCCGCTCTATATCGACGGCTATGTGGTGCACGACGGACACCTTTCGCACATGGGCGGGTCCGTGGTCTACGACCCGGAGACCAACACCCTGACGCTGGGGGCGGCCACAGGCGTCTTCGCCTCCGAGACCCTGCCCTATATCGACAACTATATCGAGGGTCTGACGATCCTCGTCAATAAGAGCACCCATCTGACCACGACCTGCGAGGAAGAGGGAAGGGCCTTCATCCGGACAAACGCGGACATGACCATCCGGTCCCGCAGCTCGGAGACGGGCGCCTACCGTCTGAACCTCCTGACCAGGGCCCGGAACACCGATGGCATCGAGGCAAGGAACGGGGCCGTCCTGACGCTGGACGGGGCGGACATTCTGGTCCGGAACGCGGAGGGAGGCGCATCCCCGCGCTACGGCATTCAGGGCGGGGACGGCGCTTCCCTGACGGTCAACAGCTCCTGGCTGGAGGTGCAGAACGCGTCTGCGGTCGCCGTGGCCGGCTTCGGCGGCGGGATCACCCTGTCCGGCAGCCTGCTCTTCGAGCCCGACGGCGGCAGCTGGTCCGACGGCTTTATCCGGCGTCCCGACGGAGACGGGGCAAAGACCGTCGTGATCCGCCCCGGCACGCTGACGGGCTACGGGGTGTGGCTCGGAAGCGCCCAGGTCACGAACGTGAACCAGAATGACATCCTGGGCAACGGCAAGGCCAGCTATGATCCCGATACGCACACCCTGACGATCTCCGGGGATCTGGACGATGTCCCAGGTTCCCACGCCCTGGAAGAGGGCCACGACGCCAAGATCTGCACGGACGGGCAGGATCTGACCGTCGTGCTGGAGGGGAACCTCACCCTGAGCGGCGCTGCCCACGGCATCTATCTGCCGGATACGGACGGGGCCAATCTGACCATCGAGGGCCCCGGCACGCTCACGGTCAGATCCTCGGGCATTTGCATCAAGTCCTTCCGGGACGCTTCGATCAGCGCAGATCTGGACCTTGTGAGCGAAGCGGCGGGCGGTGTCTCCGTAAAGGGGACCCTCTTGGTGAACGGATCGACCGGGACGATCAAGGCATGCGGGACCGGTCTGAGCGCCAAAAACGTCACGATTCAGAACGCAGATCTCTCCATTGACGCCAACGACGGAACACAGACCAACGTCTGCTATGCTGTTCTGGCCACCCTCGATATGAACATCAAGAGCGGGACCGTGATCACCGGCAGCTCCGGCTACGGCCTGCATGCGAACGGCAACCTGTCGATCGAGTCCGGGGCGAAGGTCGACATCGAAGCCGTGCATCGCGGCATCGTGAGCCAGAACTACTCCGTGTACTTAAACGGAAATGTCAAGGTCAAGGTGTCGGGAAACAGCGCGCACGGCGTTGCGGCGTATAACGGGGCTATCAAGGTCTACGGCGGCATCATCGACGTGTATGCGCCGACCGGCTTTTCGTATGCGTTTCTGGCGCGCGGGAACAGCACCATGGGGAATATCGTGATCCCCGCCTCCCACGTGATCACCGTGCCCGCGCAGGGGCAGGTCGTCGCGGTCAATTACCATAATGACCATTACTATTCGATCGGAACCCCGGGCGACTCGAATTCCGGGCGCCATGTCGTGATCGAGCCGAACACATCCTACCAGGTCTGGGTCCTGGACACGCAGGTCACGACGCAGAACCGTACGGACGTCCTGGGCGACGGGACCGTCTCCTACGACCCCGCGACCTCCACACTGACCCTGAACGACGCGAACCTGGAGGGATATCAGCTTAAAGGCGGGGTCGGATATTCCGTCATCTACGCGGGGATCGACCTAACGGTGGCCGGAAGCGGCCGGATCGTCAATACGGCGACCGAGGCCGGGGAATCGCGTGCCGGGGTCCGTACCGATTATTTCAAGTCGCTGACCCTGGACGGAGACTTCTATATCTGCGTCGACGGCCGGGTAAGGGGGTTTGCGACCTATATTGTATACGGCGGCGACGTCACCTTTGCCGGCGGGACTATCACGCTGGAGGGCGTCGGGACCTACGCTGTCGATTCCTATAACAACATCAGCATCACCGGCGGAGACCTGACGGTCCGTTCCAGGACCGAAACGGGTTCCGGCACGAGCTTTACCGGAGACGGCCTCTGTGCAGATAAAGAGACCGTGATCAGCGGCGGCACGGTCACGATCGATGCCGATGAGCATGCGATCGTCGCCGTCAAGAGTTTCCGGATGTCCGGCGGTCATGTGAAGGTCGAGAAAGGGGACTTCCTGGTCAATCACAGCGGCTCTGAGCCCACGGAAGTGACGATCACCGGCGGGCTTCTGGACGCCAAAAGCTTTTGGTTCTCCCACACCGGCATCCTTACAGTGGACGGGGACGGGCACCTGCGGGCGTCCGGGCGTACGGCTGAGTCTCCGGCCATACGCGGGTCGGGGCTTGACCAGATCGTCCTGGGCAGCGGGCACCATATCTTCCAGCCTGCCGGCGGGCACATCGGAAACTATGGCGGAGGAAAGAACATTCTTGACAACAGAGGCAACGTCGCGGGTAAGGTGGAGATCGCCCCGGAAGCGTACGGCGCGGAGATCTCCTATGAGCTCTGGGTGCTGGGGACGCAGGTCACGTACATGAACCGTGAGGACGTCCTGGGGGACGGCACGGTGTCCTTCGATCCCGAGACGTCCACCCTGACCCTTCATGACGCGAACCTGACCGGATATATGGTCGATGCGGACGGGCGCCATACGGTCATCACGTCGGGGATCGACCTCACGGTGGCCGGAACCGGCAGCATATATAATGCGTCGAACACGATCGACGCGCGCCGCGGAGTGATCCGCTGTACTGACACATCAAACGGCCTGATCCTGAACGGAAATATCCATATCGGAATGTGCGCCCCGGGCGTGGGCGCCGGGGGAGAGTCTCTTGGCACGTCGTATGGCGTGTTGGCACGTTCTGTGACCTTTGCGGGCGGGAACGTCACGATGGAGGGACACTGGGACGACGCGGTCAGTGCGGAGGCTGTGATCGCTGCAGGCGGAGTGCTGACGGTGCGTTCTCTGCCGGGAGAAGGCGTGGCTGCGCGTGGGATGTATGCTGTTGGGTATGAAAACCGCGGCGGCACGGTCACGGTCGACGCCGCCGGCGGGGCGTTCCATGTTAATATCTTTTTCATGACCGCCGGCAATGTGTATGTCGCGAACGGTGCGTTGGTGGTGTGGACTCCTGAACCCGGAGTAGAACGGTATTCTCCGGGCATGCACCTGATCGGGGGCGTCCTGAAGGCCAGGGACATTCTCGTCACTCACATCGATCTAGAGGGTGCTGAAGAACCACTTTCTCTGCGCCCCGGAATCCGCGCGCGGTATGCGGCGGCAGCAGGGCTGGCCGGCCGCGGCGTCTTCACGCAGGACGAATCGCCTATAGCAGGGCCTGTATTTGAGCCGGTACCCGGCGGTTATCCGGATATTGTCATAGATGGAAGCGCGTTTCTTCGGGCGGAGGGCTCTCCGGCCATCAGCGGCGCGGACTCGTTCTACCTGGCTCCCACACACCGCGTGTATACGCCGGCCGGGGGGAGCGTCGGAACCTCTGACGTCTTTGGAGAGACGGTCCTGGACGCCGACGGCGCCCCCGCGGCAGTGGTGGAGATCGGCCCCGCCCCGGACATCTCGCACTCCGTTTCCTTCGGCAGCAGCCTGCAGCTGAACTATTACGTCTGGGCGAAGCCGCTCCTTGAGTTCGGCTACACGAACATCCGCCTCGAGGGCACCCGCGACCGCTGGGTACAGGGCCGTACCGAGCCTGTCCCGGAGAATGTGGTCCTCGCAGAGTGGGGCGAGAGCGCTGTCGGATCAGGTCCGACCGACGTCGAATACCGGTTCGTGTATCCCGACATTGCGGCCAAGGAGGCGGGCGATCAGCTGCGCCTAAGGCTCCTGGCGGACAGGGACGGCGTGACCTGCGTGTTCGCGGAGGACAGCTACTGCGTGGCGGACTACGCCTACAGCCGGCTGGAAAAGTCCAGTAATGTTTATTTCAAGAGCATGGTCGCGGACCTGCTGTACTTCTGTGCGGACGCGCAGACCTTTTTCGGCTACAATACCGCTAATCTCGTGACGGACCGCATGACGGACGCGTATGCCGCCTATGCCACGCCCAGAGAGTATGCCCCCGCGCTGACGGACCATAGCCGGGAGATCGAGCTGGCCGGGGCGACGGCGCGCTGGACCGGAAAGTCCGCAGTATTCAACTCGAACACACAGCTCAAGTACTATTTCAAGCTGGACGAGGGCCAGAGCACCGAAAACGTGGCCCTGCGGCTCACCTACACCACGGTCTCCGGCACGTCCGTGAACATGACGGTGCCCCTGTCCGTCTGCCAGTACGCCGCGTCGACCGGGGAGTACGCCTACACCTACGACGGGCTGGCCGCGAAGGATATGCGCGCAATCGTGCGCACGCAGATTCTGGACGGAGACACGCCCATCAGCAACATGCTGGAGTACAGCCTGGAATCCTATGCGGCCAGGCGCGTTGCGAACTCCACGAACGCCGCCATGGTGGAACTGGTCAAGTCCATGATGCGCTTCGGTCTTTCTGCGGAGTACTATTTCACCGGTCAGCTGCCCGAACGCTGATCCGCGGCCGGGGCGGAACCGGCGGAACTGAGATGCACTGCGGCTCGGCACTACTGAGCCGGCGGCCCCGCGAGGGCTGCCGGCAAGTGGCCGGATGGACTGCGGCCGGCGCGGTTGACGGGTCTGCCGGCAAAACGCCGTTGCGGAGCCGGCGCAGCTGAAATGTGCGGCGGCCCCGCGAGGGGCGCCGGTAAAGCGGCCGGCGCGGCTGAGCCGGCGGAACGCAAAACATGTTGCGGCCCTTTGGGGCCGCGGAGTAAACGAGAGCGCCCCTGCCCGGCCGGGCAGGGGCGCTCTCATGTGAAACAGGATAATCAAAAAAGCCAGACGCCGTCTGGCTTTTCCTGAACGGGAGCTGTTGGATTTGTTATCGCCGGACAAACACGCGCGCCTCGATATCGTCCGGGTCCTTGACGCGCGGGTCGTCCGCAAGGCCGCCGAAGGGCATCTGGGCGATGAACTTCCAGGAGGCGGGCAGGCCGTACATCTCCTTCACGGCATCGTCGATCACGGGATTGTAGTGGTGGAGCGACGCGCCCACGCCCAGGTCCGCCAGGGCGCTCCAGATGTTCATCTGGACCATGGCGCTGGCCTGCATGGCCCAGCCCTGGAAGTAGGGGCGGAAGAGCTCAAATTTGTTCTCGAGCGCCTCCACGACGTCGTTTTCGTAGAAATAGAGAATGGTACCGTACGAGCCGCGGAAGCAGGCCTGCTTGTAGTCCGCTATGGGCGGATCAAAGGTCCCGATGACCATGTCCCAGAAGCGGTCGTTTTCCTCTCCGAGGAGTACGATGAGACGGCCGCTGCGGCAGTCGAAGGCGTCGGGAGAGAGCTCCGCGACGCGTTTGATGGTCTCCAGAACTTTTTCTTCGGGCACGGGCAGGTCTTTGGTGAGGCTGTAGCGGGTGCGGCGCTTTTCCAGACTTTCGATGATGCTCATGGCAGGTCCTCCTGTGAATCGGTGGCGTTTATAGAAATGTAATAGATGGCGGAAGCGGGGCGGCAGGCGATGCGCCGCCGGGGCAGCCGGACGAAAAAAGCGGCCTTGCTTGTTCCGCAACTATCATCGTAACATGAAGCGGCCGGTTTCGCAATCGAAAGCGCGGCAGGGCTGCGGCGCGGTCGCCGGAAAGAGAACTAGTGTCCGCGCGGAAAATCGGACGGAGAAAGCCGCGCCGCGCTTGACTTTTCCCTGCCCCGCGTGTAGAATACGAAAAAGTGGCTGTGAAGACGCACAGTAAGGATCCGATCACCGCGCGCAAAGAGAGGCAGGTCACCGGCTGAGAGCCCGCCCCGCGTCGGTTCCCGAATTTCACGTCTGAGCTGCGGCTCTGAAGGCGGCGTGTGCCGCTGCGTAGGGGCTGCCGTGCGCCGCGCGTTAAGCGGAGTCGAGCTGTCCGGATATCCGGGAAGCAGGGTGGTACCGCGAATCCTTCGTCCCTGCGCGCAAGAGGCGCGCAGGGTTTTTCTTTTTCCGGGGCGCTGGAGACGAACCGAAATACGCCGTTCCGGACATGCGGCCGGCCTCTGCACAGCCCGCAGAACACACGAGATCATTCCCGATAAGGAAGAGATAAAGGAGATCTGACATGAAGGAACAACTGGAAAAGATTCGCCGGGAGGCGCTGGCGGCCCTGGAAGAGGCGCAGGTCCTCGACAGGCTCAACGACGTGCGCGTCACATACCTGGGCAAGAAGGGTGAACTCACGCAGCTGCTTAAGGGCCTGCGCGACGTCGCCCCCGAAGACCGTCCTGCGGTGGGCCAGCTGGTGAACGAGACCCGCGAGGCCCTCGAGAAGGCGCTGGAGGAGAGAAAGCGCTTCCTGCAGGAGAAGGCGCAGGAGATGCGTCTGGAGTCCGAGGTCATCGACGTGACCCTCCCCGCGAAGAAGCGTCAGATGGGCCACCGTCATCCCAACCAGATTGCCCAGGAAGAGGTGGAGCGGATCTTTGTCGGCATGGGATACGAGGTGGTGGAAGGCCCGGAGGTCGAGTACGACTACTACAACTTCGAGGCCCTGAACATTCCGAAGAACCATCCCGCCCGCGACGAGCAGGATACCTTCTATATCAACGACAACGTGGTGCTGCGCACGCAGACCTCCTCGGTGCAGGCGCACGTCATGGAGACCCGCAAGCCGCCTATCCGCATCATCGCGCCCGGGCGGGTGTACCGCTCCGACGAGGTGGACGCGACGCATTCCCCGTCCTTCCACCAGATCGAGGGCCTGGTCATCGACAAGAAGATCACCTTCGCGGACCTCAAGGGCACGCTGGCGGAGTTCTCCCGCGAGCTGTTCGGACCGGACACGAAGGTCAAGTTCCGCCCGCATCACTTCCCGTTCACCGAGCCGAGCGCGGAGGTGGACGTGTCCTGCTTCAAGTGCGGCGGCAAGGGCTGCCGGTTCTGCAAGGGCAGCGGCTGGATCGAGATCCTCGGCTGCGGCATGGTGCATCCGCGCGTGCTGGAGATGAGCGGGATCGACCCCAACGAGTACACAGGCTTCGCCTTCGGCGTGGGCCTGGAGCGCATCGCGCTCCTCAAGTACGAGATCGACGACATGCGCCTTCTGTATGAGAACGATGTGCGCTTCTTAAAGCAGTTCTAAGGAGGAGACGAGGATGAACACCGCACTTTCCTGGATCAAGGCGTACGTGCCAGAGCTTGACTGCACGGCGCAGGAATATACCGATGCCATGACCCTCACCGGCACCAAGGTGGAGGGCTTTGAGAGACTGGACAAAAACCTGGAGAAGATCGTGATCGGCCAGGTCCTTTCCGTGGAGCCGCATCCCAACGCGGACAAACTGGTCATCTGCCAGGTGAACGTGGGAGAGGAGACCGTGCAGATCGTCACGGGCGCGCCGAACTCCCATGTCGGCATGCTGGTGCCGGTGGTGCTGGACGGCGGCCGCGTGGCGGGAGGCCACGACGGGAAGATGACGGAAGGCGGCATCGAGATCAGGGCCGGAAAGCTGCGCGGTGTGCCGTCCTGCGGTATGATGTGCTCCATCGAGGATCTGGGCAGCACCCGGGAGTTCTACCCGGAGGCGCCGGAGAACGGCCTGTACGAGTTCGCGGAGGACGCTGGCGTGAAACCGGGCGATGACGCGATCGGGGCCCTCGGGCTGCACGACGTGAACATCGAGTACGAGATCACCTCCAACCGCGTGGACTGCTACAGCGTCATCGGGATCGCCAGGGAGGCCGCGGCCACC
>JAFRUR010000078.1 GCA_017438775.1 Lachnospiraceae bacterium
ATTGTCATCATGCGTGACGGTTACATCCAGCAGATCGGCACTCCTCAGGAAGTCTTCAACCATCCGTCCAACCTGTTCGTCGCGGGCTTCATCGGCATGCCCGTCATGAACTTCTTCGACGCACAGCTCATCCGCGAGGGCAAGACGTTCTTCGTCGAGCTGGGCGGCCTGAAGGTCGAGCTGGATGAGGAGAAGGAAGAGCGCCTGCTGAAGAACGACGTGCAGAGCCAGCCTGTGACCCTGGGCGTCCGTCCCGAGCACACCAACATTTCCGACAAGGGCGTCGAGGCGAAGGTCGACGTGGCCGAGATGATGGGCTCCTCCGTCCACCTGCACCTGTCCGCCGAGGGCAAGGACGTCATCGTGATCGTCCCGACCATCGACCTGAAGGACAGCTTCAAGCAGGGCGACACCGTGCACTTCAGCTTCAACGGCAACGTCGCGCACGTCTTCTCCAAGGAGACCGACAAGAACCTCGAGTGGTAAGACTTTTCCTGTCTTGCTGAACAAACCAGACAAAGCGGAGCGGGGGAAACCCCGCTCCGTTTTCTCATATCTTGTGGACCTTCGTGCTTTTCACCAAAAATCGCCCCCGCATCTTGCGGCCTTTTCCCCAAAGCACCGAACTGCGGGGAGAGGGCTTGCAATTCCCCCCGCGCTTTGCTACAATGCGACACGAAAAGAAGATTTTTAAGCTTCGGTACCGAGATACCGGCAAAATCGTCAGGGATACGGACGCGCTGCGTCCGCGCGTGTCAATGCGTCTTGCCGGAACCGGCAGGACTTTTTTGTTGTCCGAGGGGGGCATCCGTCTTGAAAATGAAAGCACAGCTCATGGACGAGGCGGCGATGAACCGCGCGCTGATGCGCATCTCCCACGAGATCACCGAGAAGAACCGGGGCGTGGACGGTCTGGTCCTGGTCGGCATCCGCCGCCGCGGCGAGCCCATTGCCCGGCAGATCCGGGAGAACCTCCGCCGCATCGAGGACGCGGAGGTCCCCTGCGGCAGCATCGACATCCGCTTTTACCGGGACGATCTGAGCGTGCTCTCCGAAGCGCCGCAGGTGCGCCGGACCGAGCTGCCCTTTGACGTGACGGACCGGAACGTCGTTCTGGTGGACGATGTGCTCTATACCGGGCGCACCGCCCGCGCGGCCATCGAGGCCATCTTCTCCTGTGGCCGTCCGCGCCGCATCCAGCTCGCCGTCCTGATCGACCGGGGCCATCGGGAACTGCCGATCCGGGCCGACTTCGTGGGCAAGAACATCCCCACCTCCCGCAGCGAGCTCATCGAGGTTCGCCTGCCGGAGTACGACGGCCAGACCGGGGTCTGGCTGATGGACCTCACGGACTGAGTCAGCACATTTCCTTCAGATAAAAGAGAAAAGCAAATCGAGAAGAAAGGGAGAACTCACATGAATCTGATCTACGGCATCAAGGACAAGCCCAAGTTCGGACAGGTCGTCCTCTTCGCCATCCAGCAGCTGCTGGCCATCATGGCCGCCACCATCGCCGTTCCCGCTGTCGTCAACAGCGTCACCGGCTCCCAGATGAGCGCCTCCGCAGCCCTGTTCGGCGCCGGCGTCGGCTCAATCGTCTACCTGCTCTTCACCAAGAGCTCCAGCCCCGTGTTCCTCGGCAGCTCCTTTGCGTTCCTCGGACCCATGTTCACCGCCTTCGGCGGCGCGGCCTCCATGGCGATCGGCTTTGCCGGCCTCATCATCGGCGCCCTGATCGCCGGACTGGTGTACGTGGTCATCGCCCTCGTGGTGAAGTTCTGCGGCGTCAAGTGGATCAACAAGCTG
>JAFRUR010000079.1 GCA_017438775.1 Lachnospiraceae bacterium
CTGCCATCGGCAAGGGCTTCGCCATCGGCTCCGCCGCCCTGACGGCCCTGGCCCTCTTCGTCTCCTACGCGAATGCGGTCAGCCTGAAGACCATCGACATCATGGATCCGAAGGTCATCATCGGCCTGCTGATCGGCGGCATGCTCACCTTCCTGTTCTCGGCCATCACCATGGAGTCCGTCTCCAAGGCCGCGCACAGCATGATCGAGGAAGTCCGCCGTCAGTTCCGTGAGGACGCCGGCATCCTGGCCGGCACCTCCCGCCCCGACTACAAGACCTGCGTCTCCATCTCCACCAACGCGGCCCTGCGCGAGATGATCGTGCCCGGCCTGATCGCGGCCCTGGCCCCCATCGCGGTCGGCCTCATCCTGGGCGTGGATGCCCTGGGCGGCATGCTCGCCGGCGCGCTGGTCTCCGGCGTCCTGGTGGCCATCTTCATGTCCAACGCCGGCGGCGCGTGGGATAACGGCAAGAAGTTCATCGAGACTCACGGCGGCAAGGGCACCGAGGCCCACCACGCGGCAGTCGTCGGCGACACCGTGGGCGATCCCTTCAAGGATACCTCCGGCCCGGCCATCAACATCCTGATCAAACTGATGACCGTCGTCTCCCTCGTCTTCGCGCCTCTGTTCCTCTCGATCGGAAGCCTGCTGTAAGACAAAAATCGTCAAAGAACCAGACCCGCCGCGGACAGCCGCGGCGGGTTTTTCTATTCCCGCCTTTCGCCGCCCCGGCGAGCTGCAGCAAAGCGCCGTGCGGGCGCTGCGGTGCTTTTTTGCATCGCACATATTCCACCTCCAGTCGCCCCCGGCGAGCTGCGGTGAGGTGTCTCCGGGACGCTCCCGCTCTGTGCGGCTTTACGCAGCGGACGCTAAGCTCGCGGCACCTGCGGCGCCGCTTGCCAAGCACCGGCGGCCGCAACGCCCGTACGACACCTCACCGCAGCTTTCCGGGGCGGCATGGCGTCTTCCTCTCTCCCTCCCCGCCGGTCCGCGCAAAATCCGCGCACGCTGGCGCTTTGTACTTGCCATGTGGTTTTCAATACCGTATACTGTAATATACAGAATGCGTGAGGTGATACGATGTCTTTACAGAACGAAATGGAAGCGATCATTGAGGCGATGAACGGCGTTCCGGCCATGCGTCCGGAGGACATCCCCGACATCGGCCTGTACATGGATCAGGTCACCACGCTCATGGAGAAGGCCCTGGGGCAGGGGCGCCGCGGGCCGGAGGACAAGATCCTCACCAAGACCATGATCAATAACTACACCAAGAACGAGCTGCTGCCCCCGCCCGATAAAAAGAAATACAGCCGCGATCACGTGCTGCTGCTCTTCCTGATCTATTACCTGAAGAACTTCCTCTCCATCACGGATATCCGGACGCTCCTCGCGCCCCTCTTCCGCCATCTCGGAAGGCCGCAGGAGGCCCTTTCCCTGGAGGAGATCTTCTCGCAGATTCTCTCCATGGAGGAGGCGCAGGCTCCCGTGCTCCGGGAGGACCTCTTCACAAAAGCGGACGCCTCCCGCGCCTGTATCGACGGTCTGGAGTCCCAGCCCGACCCGGACTATCTGGAGAAACTCTATTACATCTGCGCCCTCAGTTACGACATCTACGTCAAGAAGGCCATGGTGGAGCGCCTGATTGACAATTTGGCCGCCGCGGATCCCTCTCCGAAGGGGAAAGCCCGGAAGAAGCCTCACGAAGAATAAGATACGCCTTGCGGGACGGCAGAGAGATCTGCCGTCCTTTTTGGTTTCCCGGGGCCCCGGGACGGAAAAACGAAAGTCTTCCGCTCTCTTTTCGTTCCGCGAAACCCCGGGAAAGGAAAGCGAAGACCTGCTGTCCTGCTCTGGTTCCGGGAAAACCGCAGGACAGGAAAACGATTTACACCGCGGCCGAAACAGAGTACAATGGAAGCGGAAGAAAACAGATCTGACATCATTTCCATGACCCGCATTTCCACGCTCCAAAATACAAAAATCAGGAGAAAAACAATGGCAGAGAAAAAACTCGGGTTCGGACTCATGCGCCTTCCCAAACTGGAGGACGGGAAAACCATCGACCTCGAAGCTACCAAGACCATGGTGGACATGTTCCTGGAGGCGGGGTTTACCTATTTTGACACGGCCTACGTCTACGACGACGGCGCCTCCGAGGAGGCCGGACGCGAGGCCCTGGTGAAGCGCTACGACCGCGACCGCTACGTGATCGCCACGAAGCTGAACGCCGCCCTGGGAAGTCCCGACAAAGAACAGGCCAAGGCCCAGCTCGACATCTCGCTCTCCCGCCTCGGGCTCGACTACGTGGACCGCTATCTCCTCCACGCCATCCAGCTCAACAACATCGACACCTACAACGATTTCGGCCTCTGGGATTTCGTGCGCAGGGAAAAGGACCGCGGGCGCATCCGCTCCTGGGGCTTCTCTTTCCACGCGACGCCCGAGCTTCTGGACGAGGTGCTCACCACGCACCCGGACGCGGAATTCGTCCAGCTCCAGATCAACTACGCGGACTGGGAGAACGCCAATATCCAGTCCCGCGCCTGCTATGAGGTCGCGAAGGCCCACGGCAAGCCCATCGTCGTGATGGAGCCGGTCAAGGGCGGGCTTCTGGCCACGCCTCCCTCCTCCGTGCGCAGGATCTTTGACGAGCTGGGGGCAGAGGCATCTCCGGCCTCCTATGCCCTGCGGTTCGCGGCGTCTCTCCCGGGTGTGGAGACCGTCCTCTCCGGCATGAGCAGCATCGAGCAGATGCGTGAGAACATCTCCTTCATGGCCGACATGAAGCCCCTCTCCGAGGCGGAGGCCGCCGCTGTGGCCAAGGCCCGCGAAGCCATCATGAACGCCCCCACCCTGGACTGCACGGGCTGCCAGTACTGCATGAAGGGGTGCCCCATGAACATCCAAATTCCGATGATCCTGCGCGCCCTGAACGACTGGAGGACCTACGAGAGCATGCCCCAGTCCATGCGCCGCTACGGCTTCGCTCTGAGGGCGGGCGCGCCCGCCTCCTCCTGCATCGCCTGCGGCCAGTGCGAGGGGGCCTGCCCGCAGGGCCTGCCGATTATCGACGCGCTCGCGGAGTCCTCAGAGCTCTTTGACAAGAAAGGAGCCTGATTCACGCGCGAAAGAGGGACCGCCCACATGGGCGGTCCCTCTTTCGTATCAGGCATGATACCGCGCGGAGCCTCTGCTCCTCTCCGCCCGGCCCGCGCGCCCCGTGTGCGGCGCGCGCAGGAACTGTCTGCGTTCTAAAACCTTACTCCTCGTCGTCCTTTTTGCGTCGTCTTACGAGCAGCAGCGCGATCACGGCAATGCCGGAGACCGCCAGCACCGCGGCGTAGAGCAGCGGCTGCGCGAGATCGCCGGTCGGGGGTCTTCCCGAGTCGGTGACATGAGGAGTATAGACGGACACAGCAGTCATGCCGTTTTCATCCGTCCCCTGCACCCTGCAGGGCTGCGGATCTCCGACAAAGCTGGGATCCGGGGTGAAGGTGACGGTCTTGTCCTCGTTCAGTGTGTAGGTGCCGATCTTCTTCCCGCTCTTGTCCAGGGCGTTCACGGTGGTCTTGTCCGTGGGCTCCCCGGTCTCGGGATCGATCAGCTTGACAGTGGTGACCTTTGACGACCCTTCCTCAAAGCCGGGCTTTCCGGTCTGCGGCACGCCCCTCTTCCCCCAGGTCTCGTCATCCACGGGCGTCGGTCCCTCGTAGACGCTGGGATAATAGCGAGTGACCGTGGTCATGCCGTTTTCGTCCGTGCCCTCAACCTCGCAGGGCTCAGGGTCTCCGACAAAGTCGGGATCCGGCGTAAAGGTGACGGAACCGTCCTCATTCAGGGTGTAGGTGCCGATCTTCTTTCCGCTCCCGTCCCGGGCCTCCACGGTGGTTTCGTCCGTGGGCTCCCCGGTCTCGGGGTCGATCAGCTTGACCGACGTGATCGGAGTAGAGCCCTCCTCAAAGCCGGGATGTCCGGTCTGAGGCTCTCCTTTGGGGCCGCGGCTTCTGTCGTCGACGGGCGAGGGCCCCTCATATACGCTGGGATAGTAGCGGGCGGTGGTGGACATGTTGTTCTCGTCCGTCGCCTGCAGCTCACAGGGCTTCGGGTCTCCGACAAAATCGGGATCCGGCCTAAAGGTGATCGTGCCGTCCCCGTTCAGGGTGTAGGTGCCGATCTTGTTGCCGCCCTCGTCCAGGGCGTCCACGGTGGTGTCGTCCGTGGGGTTCCCGGTGTTCGGATCGATCAGCGAGATCTTCTTGATGGGGTCGGTCCCCTCCTCGAAATAGGGATGTCCGCTCTGCGGCTCTCCCTTAGGCCCCCGGCTGTGATCGTCGTAGGGCACAGGGCCGTCGTAGACGATGGGGTAATAGAGGGCCGTGGCCGTCAGGCCGTTTTCGTCCGTCCCGACGACGCCGCAGGGCTCCGCCGCGCCGACAAAATCGGGATCCGGCCTAAAGGTGACCGTGCCGTCCCCGTTCAGGGTGTAGGTGCCGATCTTGTTGCCGCCCTCATCCAGGGCGTCCACGGTGGTATCGTCCGTGGGTTCCCCGGTATAGGGATCGACCAGCTGCTTTTTGACGATGGGGCTGCTCCCCTCCACGAAGGACGGGGTCCCGGTCTGGGACTCTCCCTTGGGGCCGCGGCTCTCGGAATCGACCGCGGTCGGCATCGTCAGGTTCTTGAAGGCGCACTCCGCGGGCTTGTGGTCGCGGTCGACCTCGGTCTGTCGGAGCTGCACGTAGGTGCGCTTCGCGGTGCCCAGCTCGTTGTACTCGATGAAGATCTCCAGCAGGTACTCCTGTTCGTCCCAGACCACCTTGGGGTCGGTCCCTGGAACCTGACTGATCTTATAGGAGTACATGTCTCCCGCCTTGAGGACGGACAGATCCAGATCCCAGACAAACTCCGCGTGCTCCCCGTCCGCGACGGTCAGGCTGCTCTGCGAGGGCATCAGGGAACTTCCGTTCTTCTGATTCCAACCCAGGGCAAAGGTCTCCTGTTCTCCGTCCGCGCGGGGCACGTAGTCCGTCCCCTCGATCTTCACGGTGCCGCCTCCGGCTCCGGTGACGCTGACCGGTACCTTCAGTTCCAGGGAATCCGCGCGCGCCGTCACAGGCAGGGCGCAGACGACCAGAAACAGCGCCAGGCACACGCCCGCGAGCCGCCTCAGGATCTCCAGTCTTTTCTTCTTTCCCGCTCTATTCTTCATCTTCACTCTCTTCGATCGTGACAAAGACGATCAGCCTTCTTGTACTCGTCGGACTCTTGCATGTGGACAGGGCGACGATGCGCCCGCCCTCGGCCCGCGCGTTGTAATGAAGCGCGTTCTCCCTGATCCATTCCGGCAGGACCTCGGCCCCCTCGTACTGAGGATCAAAGACGAGCTCGTTGCTCGCATCTGTGTACACAAAGGCCAGCACACGGATGGGCAGATCTCCTCTGCTGGTAAAGAGGTCTCCCTCCAGATGCTCTTGAAAAAACCGTTCCTCCTCGAAGGCGTCCAGGGCTCCGAACATGAAGCCCCCGCTCATATGGTGCCCGTACAGGATGGAGTAGTCGTCCGTAAAATCGGACGCGTTCCGGCTGTCCAGGAACACCGACCCGGCGAGGGAATAGGCACCGTAAGGATCCTTGTTGAGATACTCGTAGTTGTCTATTCCCTGCATCACCGGGTAATCGATAGAGGTATTGTCAATGGTGACCCAGCCGACACAGTCCTCTGACAGTTCCTTGAGCACCGCCACATCGTCGGATGCGGCGGGCTTGTGGGGCATGGTCACGGCGGCCCGGGCATTGTAATACACGTGCATGGTATCGGCCAGGAAATACAGGCCGATCAGCAGGATCAGGAGGAAGGTGATATCCATCCCCGTCTGCACTACCCTGTCCGCGATCCGGATGCACCGGAGCGAGACCGCTTCCCCCCTTGACAGAGGGCGGTCGGCTTTGGTCGTTTGCATGGTTTACGTCTCAGACTCTCTCTAAGGACTCAGTTCTCCGGAAAACCGGGATCAGTCCTCGTACTCCGCGGTGCGGCGGCGGATCACAAAGTACAGGATGGCCGCGCCCAGCAGCACGATGGTGCCGCCCACGCCCATGGCAACGCCGGTCGGGATGACGCCGGTGCGGGTGTTGGTGACGTCGACGGTGTAGAGCGTGGTCCCGTCATCGACAGCGACAGTGCCGGTGTTGGTGGCGGCATAGGTCACGGTGTAGCCGTCCTCAGTCTTGCCGTTCGCGTTAAGCGCGGTCCCACCGGACTTGGTGAGCTCGTTCACGGTGTAGGTGGTGCCGACCGGAATGGCCTTGACCAGGATGCGGCCCTTGTGGCCCAGCTCCACGGTCTGCTCGATCTTGTTGGTGTCATCGGCGGTCCACACGGCAGTGCTGTCGTAGGTGGTGTTGTCTGCGGGATTAATAGGGGTGTCGGCGTTCTTGGCCTTATAGACAGTGACCTTGGTGTCCTTGGGGATGTTCTCCAGCTTCACGGTGATGAAGAAGGTATCCTCCTTGTCGCCCTGGTTGCCGGTGATGAACTTGGTGACCTGCAGATCCTCGGTCTGGTACTCGTTCACATAGCTGTCGGTCTTGGTGGCCGCACCGTTGCCGGTGGCAAGGCCGATCACATACTCGCCCTGGGTGCCGGCAGGATCATACACCTGATTGACGGCGGCATCCTCAATATCGCCCTCGTAGCAGACGGCGGCGACGACCTTGAGCTTCGCGGGCTCCGCATCCACGGCAGCCTGAGCGGGGTTGGCAGTGATCGGGAGATCCTGACCCTCGTTATCTCCGCCGGCAGCCTCCGCAGCAGCCTTTACAGCCTGGGCCTCGGCCTCGGTCGGATAGTCGGTTCCGGCATAGGTCCAGGAGGCGGCCACGGCATCCTGACCCGCGACCTCGTCCACGCTCTCGACATAGACGTCGATGGTGCGCTTGTAGGCGGTGGTGTGGGCGTTGTCCGTATGCTCCGCGAAGGTGTCATACAGGAAGGCGTCCGCAGCCGCGGGCTTGACCTCGGTCAGGATGTAGCGGTACACGCCGGGCTTATCGAAATTGCAGTTCTCAAAGTTGAGCGTGATGTCCTTGGTCGCATACTTGTAGCCGGAAGTCGCGGTGCCCGCGGGATCGTCGGTCGGAAGGCCGGCGGTCGTGGTCTCCGTGCCGGCGAAGACGACATCCTCGATGTCAGCCGCGCCGGTCACGCCCGGGTAGACCGGGAGCGTGGTGGACGTCGGCTTGACGATGTAGCCGTCCGCGTCCGCGCCGGTGGCGGGGGCGATGGTGTAGGAGAAGGTGACAGGCGGGACCTCGGCCTTGTCTTCCATGACCAGGTGCTTGTAGACCTTCACGACGCCGTCGTTGATGGCTTCGAACGTCCCTACCTCGGGAGCATAGTCGAAAGCGGGGACCGGGGAATCCGGACCGGTAGCCATGGCGACGCCCGGAACGGCCAGCGCCAGCACGAGTGCCAGTGCCATCAGGGTGCTCAGAACCTTTTTCATTGCAATACCTCTCTTTCTGCGGGATCATTCCCTGTTTTTTATCTCAAAGGGAAGGTTCGCTCCCTTCGGATATACAACGGTTACTTTTATCTCAAAGGGGCTCTCGCTCCCTCCGGATACGCTATGGATTCTTTCCCTCACAGGAGCTTTTGCTCCCTCCGGATACATTCCTAAAAGCCGCGGCGTCTGAGCTGCAGGACCGCCTTTCCCTTCAGGTCCCTGACGGGCCCGAAGCTTCGCGAGTCCGCGCCCAGCTCGCGGGCGTCGGCCAGGACAAAGTACTCGCCCTCCCTGACCACGTAGGGATAGGTCATGACGTCGGAGTCTCTGGAGGCCGTGTTGTAAAAGATCGTCTCGTAGGGCCTGGTACCGTTCACGGTAAACTCTCCGGCCTCGCCGATGTAGATCTCGTCGCCCGGCTCCCCGATGATCCGGCCGAAGCAGATCTTTCCCTCGTGCTCGTATACGATCACGTCTCCGCTGTGGTACTCCCCCAGCCGGAAGGTGATCACCAGGTCTCCGTCCCGCAGGGCGGGGTACATGTCGCTGGTGTGGCAGAGGTAGACGCCGCCCACATACGTGAGCAGGACCCAGATCAGCAGGGCCGCGGCGCCTGTCTTGATCAGAAGTCGCACCAGAGAGCGCAGGACTGAGGGGCGGCGTTTCTTTTTCTTCTTCCCGCCGGACCGCCTCCCCCGCTTTCCGGGGGGCTCAGCCTCCGCAGGCGAGCGGTCCGCCGCGGCCTGCGCGGCCTCCGGGGAGCGCGTCAGTTCCTCTTCGGTCTCCGCAGGGCCTTCCCGGTCTGCCGGGGCCTCAGCCTCCGCGGGCGTGCGGTCCGCCGCGGCCTGCGCGGCCTCCGGGGAACGCGTCAGCTCCTCTTCGGTCTCCGCAGGGCCTTCCCGGTCTGCCGGGGCCTCAGCCTCCGCGAGCGCGCGGTCCGCCGCGGCCTGCGCGGCCTCCGGGGAACGCGTCAGCTCCTCTTCGGTCTCCGCAGGGCCTTCCGCGGGCCGCCCCGGCGCCTCAGGCGTCATTGCGGGCCCTCCTTCTGAGCAGGAGCCTCAGGGCGACGTACGCGCCGGCCGCAAGAAGGAGCGCCAGCCAGGCCCACCAGCCGAAGAAGACCTCGGTCGGGACCACGCCCTCCCGGCTGTTGATATAGTCGATCGTTGTATCCGTTTTCAGGCAGGTGTCACGGATCTGATCGATGCCGTCACCAAAGACGATCATAGACCCACCGCCGGACACATCATCGGAATACTGGTCGCCATTGACGTCAGTGCTCACGGTATAACCGGCGCCGGAGCTAATTTCTACTACATCGTAGTCTACGCCGTAGGGCAGATTCTCGAACATCACCATGCCGCGGTGGCCGATCTCATACTCCAGCACCAGGTCGGCGGCGGAGCTCGCGGTCACCACAGTCTTTTCCCCGTAGGTCTGCGGATTCTCCGGGTCGATGGGCTCGTCCGCGCTGCGGGCGGTATAGACCTCGAACGCCTCTCCGCTCTGCATGCCCTTAAAGGTCACGGTGAAGTCGAAGACGTCCTTCTTGTCGCCCATGTTTCCGGTCACGGTCTTGGTGACGATCAGCCGCACCCGCTTCTCATTCTCAAACCGGGCGTCCGGAAGAGGATTAGCGTCGTCTTCCACCGTACCGGTGGTGTTCTCGGACCCCACGAGCTTCCAGCCGCCCGAGAGGGTGCCCTCGGTCACGGTGTAGGCCGCTCCGAAGGGAAGGCCCTTGATCACGAAATGCGGCCCCGGTACGGGATCCGTCGGCTGTCCGTCCGGATTATTGAGACCCGTGCTTACGTCTGTCACTTCAATGTCGAATTTCCACTTCGAGACATAGCTCATGGTGACCGGCAGAGTGGTGTCGCTCAGCATGTACTCGCCTGCGCTGACCGGCCCGGTCCCGCCGCCGCCGATGGCCACGCCGCCGCCTACCGAAGAAGCGGGATTCTCGGTCGGCAGGGGGACGTTCCACACCTCGCCGCCGCTGCGCACCCGTACCCTGCCGTCCTCGACCGACATCACCTCACCTTCGACCGAAGCGAAGTTCAAGCTTATGCCGCTGCCGATCGACATGCCGCCGCCCGCGGGGAGCGGGTCGTTCATGTCGTAGATCTTGACCGTCCAGGTCTCATCCGGCTCCAGATAGCTGCTGAAGGCCTCGCCCTTGTCAAAGACGACGCAGTAGGCCGTCTCACCATTCCGGCTGAGCATCACGCCGAAGTCCTGCCCGCCCGCCATGCGAATCAGCCCATTGGCGATCAGGGGCTTGGCGGGGGTCGTGGCTTCGCCAAGCGGGGTGATGGCCACGGGGGTCAGCCCCGACGGCTCCAGGTCGGCCGCACGGTCGATCTCAAAGGTATACGGGAAGGTGCCCGACGGGTACTTGCCTCCGACCTCCGGTCCCGTCTGCTTGATGACCGTCAGCGGCTTCGCGCCGTCGTTCACAAAGGTGACCACCGACCTGTCGATCGGATCCGCGGTCTGATCTGTGACCGGGAGCGGATCCGTGGATGTCACCGCGGTGTGCGTATGTCCGGTCTCTCCGCAGAGGGTCTGGTCCGCCTTCTCGCGAAGCAGGGCGCCTGCGGCATCCTCCCACTTCCAGACGGCGTCGTAGTAATTGTTGTTTTCCGTGATGGTGACGGTGGAGCCGTAAGGGAAGACCAGGACAAAGTCCTCGCCGTCCTTGATCGGATCCGGTGTGATGGTCACGCTAAGCGTCCCCGGCTGCGCCACGGAAAAGTTCTGACAGTCGTTTTCGTCCATCCAGCCGTAGGAGAAGCCGGTCAGCGCGGCGTCAGAGCCCGGGGGCAGCTCGACCTGCGCGGTAAAGGAGAACTCCTTCTCTGGGTCTCCGCGGCGGACGACCTTCCTCACGATCATCTCCATGAAGCGGTTGCGGTAGACGTGGTCATACTGGTTCCTGTACGCTGGGTTGGCGTCGCCGGCCTGGTACACGACCCCGCCGATGGTCTGGCTCGTCTGCAGGATGCGCTCGACGGCGATCGTCCCGGAGACGGTGCGGTTTGCCGCGGGGACCTGCGCCCCGGGGTTTCCATCCTGGCCGGCCGAAGCCGTGTCCCACCTCGTGGCGCTCACGAATTCCCAGCCGTTGTTGTTCTGCGCGTCGCTCAGCGGCTCCGTCACGGTGTAGGTCGTGCCGAAGGGGATGTCGCTCACGCGGAAGGTCTCTCCGGCCAGCAGGCGCACGGTATAGCGGCCGTTCGAGCCGGAAAGCTGATGCTCCGCGGACGCGACGGCCCTCCAGGTCGCGCCGCCGTCGCTGCTGATGCTGCAGTCCGTGATCTCGAATTCGTTGTCGAACTCGAGGATGTACTCGAAGCGGTCGTTCCTGCCGTTGGTCACGGCCGCGTTCGAGCCCACGGAGAGCTTGCCCACGGTCAGATCCGAGGTCTTGATCCGGTTGTTGAAAAGGCCGGCGGAGACGACGTCGTTGGTCGTGGTCCCCATGTCTGCCGGCTTGGGCTCATAGGTCCCGCCCGAAAGCGTGTAGTAGGCCGGCGTGACGCCGTCCGCCTTGTAGCCGCTGCGGTAGAAGAGGGTGCCGTCGTCCGCCTCATAGATGTCGAAGGTCGACTTATACGGCCTGGCGCCTATCGGATCGAAACCGTCCACGCCCGGCTCCAGGGTGGTCCCGACCAGGGAGAAGTATTGATTACCCACCACGTAGAAGAGGGTCTTCCCGTCATACGTCACCATCGCCTGGTAGCCGCGGCCGTCCGTATGGGTCACCATCAGGGGCTGGTCGTCGGTCTTGTCGCGGGTCTGCTCCTTGTCGGAGCTCTGCGGGAAGACGTCTCCAAAGACGCCGACCGAGAGCGGGAATGCCAGGGCCTCGTCGTTGGCGGAATAATACTTGTCCTCGCCGCCCACATTTACCTTGATATATTTGGTGCCGAAGGTGTCCACAAAAACGTCATAGTACGCGTCGTTTCTCTCCACCTTGGAGTTCGCGGTCACGTAAGGGTCGGAGGCGTGATCCGGATTGAAGACGCCGTCCTTCACCGTCAGGGGGCCTCCCCTGTAGTAGATGCCGCGGGGATCCCTGTACACCCCAAAGTAGCCCTCCGTAAACCTGCCGTACATCACGCCGTGGACGTCGATCCGCGCGGGCGCAAACTCCGACGAGTTCTGCACGATAGCGAGCACATCATCCTCCGCGTGAAGATCCGGGTGCCCGAGCCTGAGCTGCTCCTCCTGCGTCTGCTTCTCGTACGGATAGACCTCGCCCTGGATGGTCTCCAGAAGGACGCTGGGGCCTGAGACGATGCCGGTGGAGGGGTCGTAACTCACGGGCTTATAGGGATCGCTCGCGTTCAGGTAGACCGTGACAGAGGCCGGGATGCTCGGCGTGATGTCGAAAAGGTCTCCGGGCACAGCGATATACTGAACGCCGTCCTTGTCGGCCTTCACGACATGTTTGGGCGCCGTGGCGGGATCGTCCGCGGGCGTCAGCTCAGGATAGTAGATCTCCAGAGGCGTCTGCTGGCGCTTTACGCTCTGGCCCGCATCCCCGGACCAGACCGTCTGCCCGAAGGCATCCCAGTCGATGTCGTCATAGGAGATGGTGCGGTTGTCGAGCGCGGCGTTCAGCGCCGCGTTGTCCGCCGCGTAGTAGCGCCCGAGCTTTATCTCCGCCTTGACGCCGCGCTCCATCTCCAGATCCGTCTTCGGATCGGAGACGAGGACCTGCAGGAAATACGCCACATGCGCGGTGTTGTACTCCAGGATCTCGTCGGGCCGGGAGTCCGGGATGATCTCGCGGATGCGGTAGATATAGAGGTTGGCGATATGCTCGTTATAGCCCCGGTCGTTCGCGCTCATGACCAGGTTGGACGAATAGGTCGGATCCGGGAACTCGTTGTTCTGGTACTGTCCGCCGACGCTGTTGTAGAAATACTGGTCGCCCGAAGGCGCGCCGGAGTGCGTCGTCCCCGTCATCCCGTTGTAGCTGTCGTAGGTCGTGGACTTGGGGTGCGGGAAGATGAGCGAGGAGAACGTGACGTCTGCCCCGCTGTTTGTCTTCGTCTGAGCCGCGTTGGGGTCGTAGCCGGACAGGCCGGACAGGTCGTCCAGCATGGCCGTCTGCGCTTCAAGGACGTTGGCGTTGTCGTTACTATCGTCCGTGAAGGAGTATTCGTAGCTCAGGACGTCGGCGCCCAGCTGCGCGGGCTCCAGCCTGAACTCGAAGAGACTCGCATACTGCCCCTTCGGAACGGTGCTGTTGACGTACTTGAGGGCCTGCGGCGTCACATTGACCGATTCCAGCTCGGTCTGCGGCGTGGATTCGAGCATGTCCGTCGTACAGCCGATGCCGGTGACCCAGGTGTAGTGGGCCACATCTGCGCTCGCCTTCACGGTGAAGGCGGACCAGCCGGTGGTGCCGTCCTCTACGCCGTCGGAATTATCGTCCGAGCGGGAGGACGGGTCCGCCCCGGTGGCGTGGATGTAGCTGCCGTCCTGCACCAGACCCGTGTGCTGCGCCATGGTCACGGTGCTCATGTCGTTGCCGGCGCCCAGACGGATGCCCTCGCTGTAGTCGTCCCAGATGATGTTGTTGACCGTCAGCTCGTCATAGCAGGCGTCATAGACGCCGGTGGCCTGGTCGTAGCCGCGGGTGTAGTTCTGCCTGGCCGCCACGTCCAGGTCGTTGATGTAGAACAGGACCGAGGTTTCGGGAAGGGAGTCCTTGACCTCGATGCTGAATTCGATCTCCGTTCCGGAATCGCCCTTGATGAACGACGTGTTGCCCGCGCTGTTGTAGGCATAGTTCATGAAGGACAGCTTGCCGGTGCCGTAGTTGACCACGGGCCGGTAGTAGCTGGTCAGGTCCGTCACATAGGTGTTTATGTCGTGGATGCGGTCGCCGGGGTCGGTCCCGGTGCGGTCGAGCACATTTCCGTTCGCGTCCCTCGGGATGGCGTCCCACATGCCGGACAGGTGCGTGAAGGTGATCGACGAAATGCGCACGATCAGGTCGTGCACCTTCCCGTTGACGTCCATGACGGCGCCCGGGTAAACCAGGGTGACGACGGGCTCGGGCTGCACGAGGGGATCGCTGCTGCTGTTTGCGATGACGTACTGATCGTTCCCCTGGGCCTCCCAGACCTCCGGCGCCTTCGAAACAGTCGAAATGCGGCCGCCCGAGTCGGTCAGATCGCTGTGGTTGACGGCCACCGTGGGCGTGCTGTTTGCCAGAAGCGTCTTGTCGATATGATAGTACGTGGGCTGCATCAGCGTCTTGACGTCAAAGCGATTCCAGTCCTTCGGGAGAATGTGGTAATTGCCGGGCGCAAGATACCCCGCCCCGTTGGTGTTGATGTTCAGCGCGGCGTTGATGTTCATCCCGTTGTCGCTGTCCTCGCGGTCGATCATCACATCCAGGTACTTGCGCTTGGTGTCGATCGTCGTCGTCAGGGAGCCGGTGCCCGTCCGGTAATAGTCCATCTGCTTGCGCGTAAAATAGTACGCGCCGGTATCCGTCGCGACGTTAAAGTATTCGTTGCCGGGAATGCCGCGGTTGTCCTTGGTCATCCAGAATTTGGAGCTCTCCGCCAGAATCCACTCCAGCCCGCTGCAGGTCTCCACCCCGTACTGACGGCCCCACCTCACGTTCAGGTCGGCCGCGCCCTGGTCCGTGAGGGCGGCGGGATGATCGCCGCGGAGCGGCTCGATCCGGCTGTTGTCCACGCCGGTCACCTTCAGGACCTGAAGCCCGGTGCAGCCTGCCACGAAGTCGCTCATGTTGACGATGTGCTGCATCTCCCCGAAGCCGGAGATATCCAGACGGGCCTTCGCCCCGGTCCCGTCATTCATATCCTGCTTCGCGGAAGCCTTCGGGCTCGTGAAGCTGCCCGCGAACATGCTTTCCATGGTGACGGCGTCGGGGAAAATGCCAGTGCTTCCCTGCATGCTCACATGCGTCAGAGCAGGGCAGTTCGAAAAGGCGCCGCGGAGATCCCTCACCCCGTCGATGGTCGCGTTGTCCAGAATGACCGTCTCCAGCTCGCTCTTCCCGGCGAAGACCGTCATAAAGGACGTGTCGTTCGGGCGCAGATGCAGCATCAGGTTCGACATGTCCACGTCCACGAGGTGGCTGCAGCCGGTAAAGAAGCCCGCGAGACCTCCCGCAAGACCGCCGCCCGTGTTCGTGGCCGCTCCGCGCGTCTCGAAATCAGTACCGTTGAAGACGACGGAACGGAGGTTCGTGCAGCCGTTGAACATGTTCTGCATGTTCTCGGCCTTGCCGTTGCTGGTGAGGCTGCTCAGATCGGCGCTCCTCAGGGATATGCACTCAGAAAACAGCCGCGACATGTTT
Source organism: Lachnospiraceae bacterium (assembly GCA_017438775.1). GTDB lineage: Bacteria > Bacillota > Clostridia > Lachnospirales > Lachnospiraceae > RUG11204. The sequence goes on from JAFRUR010000079.1 coordinate 14,865, forward strand.
GTAACATCGGAGGTGTCGATCGGAAACTCCGTCGCGCAGTCGACCTCGATGAGGCCCTTGCACCCGCGGAAAAGCTGGCTGATATCCCTCAGTCTGGGGGAATTCAGCTTGTCGAGTCCTGTGATGTCGGAAAGGCTCGCCAGGGACTCGCAATTAAGGAACATCCCCTGGATGTCGCGCGTTGTATGTCCGTCGGCCTGCGCGGATCCGCCGGGGTTTGTCTGCACCAGCCCGGAAAGATCCACCTTCTCGAGGTTCGTGCAGTTCGCGAACATGTAGTTGAGATCGGTGTTGGGGAAGGTGCCGACCTCGCCCTCGATCACGACCTCCCTGATCTGCGACGCGTAGGCCTTCCACGGCCAGGTGGTGCTGCCGGGGCCGGTCGCCTTCTGCGCATAGCTGTTCTGAATCCGTCCGCTGGTCCCGTTCTTCGGATAGATGCGGAGCACGCCCGCGTCCGTGATCTCCCAGGACACAGTACCGCCGCTGCCGCCCATCACGCCGCTCGCGATCGCATCCTCCACGCCGATCTCCATGACCTCTCCGTCCGCAAAGCCGACCGTGAGGGTCTCGCTCGTCAGGAAGGGCGCCAGGGATTCGATCACATAGTCCTGCCCCTCGCGGCGCAGGAAAATGAGGGACGGGTCGGAGAAGCTGACGTCGTTCACCTCAGATGCGCTGCGGCCGATCGAAAGGCGCGCGAAAAGCTCCGACAGAAGCATGGTGCTGCCGCCGGGCATGTGATATTCCTGATCTCCGTAATAGAAGTCGACCGTGTAGTAGTAGACCACGCCGTAGACCGAGAAGCCGCTTGCGTGGAAGGAGACGTCGTCGCCGGTCTCCACCGGCACCACCTCCGGGGCGGCCTCCTGCGAGAAGTGGACGGCCGCGAAGTCCACCGCCTCGGTCTGCAGGGCGTCGTCCCTCAGATCGATGCGCACGAACACGGGGGCCGCTGGCTCCACCTTCTCTCCGAAGGCGTCGCGGATCTCGATGTCAAAGAAGCGGGCATAGGGAAGGGCGTCCGGTCCGGCCGCCTCGTTCTCAAAGACCTTGGCCGCGGCGCCGGTCATGTAGCTGTCGTACCGGCTGCTGCCCTTTTTGATCTCGGATGCGCTGACCGTGGAGCCGGAGGGGATCTTCGCCTCCGCGCCGTAGGTCACGGTGATGTTGTAGGTGCTGCTCTGCGCCGCGATCCGGCCGGCCTGATACGGGGATACGATCTGGGGCGCCTGCGCGGCGGTGGTCTGGACAAGGGCCGCGGACGCGCCTGCCATGGCGGCCGCCGTCTCGACGGCCTCTTCGGAAGATTCCGCGCCTTCCGGCACCGCTTCCTCCGGCGCCTCGGCCTCGTGCGCCGGGGTCTCCTCCTGCGCGAGCCCCTCTGCCGGCGGCTGCTGCGCCGCGGCTGTGCCCGCGCCCATCAGCACGGCGGCAGCCTCTGCAGCGGCCCGGGAAGCTTCCTCTGCGGTCTCCTGCGCCTCTTCCGCCTGCATCGCGTTCTCCGGGGCGACGGCGGCTTCCTCTACGACCTGTGAGGGAGGCGCGCCGGCGTTTTCCTGCGCCAGAGCAGGCCACGAGAAAGCGCTGCCTGTGATCAACACCAGGCAGAGCAGGAGGCTGATGGTTTTTCGTGCGTAAGCTGTGAGACGGTTCATAGTCTTCACCCTTTCGGTCTTTAGGAAAAAAGTCCGGGAAGTCTGCAAAACTGCGGTAAATTCTCGGATATATACCAGCCTGCGAAGTCGAGAGTACAAAGAAAAATACATGTAACGACCCACTTTGGCACAATAATTCTTTTACAATCTAACATATTTAGTCAAGAATCGCAAGCATGTTTTATCACTATCATTCATTGACATAATAATGCCGCCCGGGGCAGCCGGGCGGCGTCTTTGAATCTCTTTTGCGTGAGAGCCCCTGCGGGATGCGGGCGCTCCGGTTTTGCGAACGCTCCGACCGGCGCCCTGCCCTCTCAGCAGGTCATGGCGCCGTCGACACGGGTGTCCGCCCCGTTCATGAAGGCGGCTTCGTCCGAGGCCGCGAGCAGGATGGCCTGCGCGATCTCTTCCGGCCTCCCGAGGCGTCCCATCGGCTGACGGGCGACAAAGTCCTTCAGGGCCTGCTCCGGGTCCGGAGAGGCGGCCAGACGGCGCTCCAGCGAGGGGCTCATCGTCGTGCCCGGACTCACGGAATTGACGCGGATGTGATCCGGGAGCAGATCCATCGCCATGGCGCGCGTCATGGACAGCACCGCGCCCTTGGACGCCGTGTAGGCCAGACGGTTGGTCACGCCCTTGTGCGCCACGGACGAGGCGGTATTGACGATCACGCCTCCGCCCTGGGCCTTCATGTGCGGGATGACCGCCGCACTCATCAGATAGACGCTCTTCACGTTCACGTCCATCGTGCGGTCCCAGTCCTCTTCCGCCGTGTTCTGCGCGGTCCCGCCCAGGACGATGCCGGCCACGTTGGCCAGGATATCCACGCGGCCGAACTCCTCCACGGTCTCGGCCACGATGCGCTCCGCCTCTTCCTTCACGGAGACGTCGCCGCAGACGGCGATGCCCTCCGCCTCATCCGGGAACAGGGACAGCGTCTCCGCCGCGTTGGCGGGCGTGAGGCAGTTGACGACGACTTTCGCGCCTGCCTGCGCAAACAGCACGGCCGCCGCACGCCCGATGCCGCCGCCGGCACCGGTCACGATCACCACTTTGTCTTTGAAATCCATCGGTATCTCCCCCTTCTGGAGCCTGCTGCCGCGGTGCGGCGCGCAGGCCGTTCCTGCCGCTGCTTACAGCAGGGCGATGGCACGGGTCGCGGCGCCCTCCGCTCCCTCGATCTTGATCGGGAAGGCCACGCTGGTAAAGTGCTTGCCGACGACCTTGCTCAGATTAGTCGCGTGCTCCATATTGAGGCAGCCGTTGCCCAACAGGATGTGGTGGACGTGGAAATCCGCCGCGTCAAAGTGCGGGTTCTTGGCCGCGATCTCCTGGAAGAAGTCGTAGCAGGCGATCTTCGCGCCGTGTCTGACCAGCCACCAGGCCGCATCCTCGCCCAGATACGGGGCCTCGGACCAGTAATCGTCCGTCTTGCCAAAGTACTTTTCGGTCCAGCCGGTGTAGAGATAGACGTGCATGCCGGGCCGGATCTCGTCCGCCGCCTTCTCCAGCATCTCCGCTGTGACGGGCTCGTTGGCCTTCACCTCGCTGCAGTCGATGCAGTAGGCCGGCGCGATGAAATAGTCCAGCGGGAGCTCGGTGATGCAGGGCTTGCCCGCCTCCGTGTGCAGGGGCGCGTCCAGATGGGTGCCGGCGTGGATGCCGGTGGAGAAAAAGCCCACCTGAATCCCGCTGTCCTCATGGGTGCGGATCTTTTTGTACTCCACAGGAGGCTGGTTTTTCCGGTTTCCCGGAGGCACGCTCATGCCGGTGGTGATGGGCAGCGTCAGGTCGATGATCTGAGTAAAGCTGATATCCATGTTCCTTCTCCTTTGCGTGGCCGCACAGGGACGCCTGCGGCTTTCTTTCTGATACGATCAGTATACCACACATTTTCGGCGATGCATAAAAGATTTCGCGCGGACGCAGGTTTCCTCCGTCCCGGTCCCGCCGCAGCCGGGACATGCGCGCTCTCTTACGACTGTCCCAGCGACTGCGCGCGCCGCAGCGCCGCGTACTCTCCGTTCAGTTCCATCAACTCTTCGTGGCTGCCCTGCTCCACAATGTGCGAGCCCTCCACGACCGCGATGCGGTCCGCCCCACGGATGGTGGAGAGACGGTGGGCGATCACCAGGGTGGTGCGGCCCCGGGAGAGTTCGTCCAGGCTTGCCTGGATCTTCTGCTCCGTGACCGAATCGAGGGCGCTGGTGGCCTCGTCGAGGATGAGGATTGGCGGGTCCTTCAGGAAGACGCGGGCAATGGAGACGCGCTGCTTCTGTCCGCCCGAAAGCATGACGCCGCGCTCCCCGATATAGGTGTCGTACCCGTCCGGCATAGCCATGATCTCTTCGTGGATCTGCGCCCGCACCGCGGCCTCCTCCACTTCCGCGTCCGTCGCGTCGGGGCGCCCGTAGCGGATGTTTTCGCGGATGGTGCCCGCGAACATGAACACATCCTGCTGGATGATGCCGATGGCCCGGCGCAGGCTCTCCTGCGTCAGGGTCTTCACGTCGTTTCCGTCCACCGTCACGCGTCCGCCGGTCACGTCGTAGAAGCGCGGAAGCAGGTGGCACAGGGTGGTCTTGCCGCCGCCCGAGGAGCCCACGAGGGCCACACATTCGCCGGGACGGATCTCAAGACCGATGTGCGAAAGCACCTCCGGGCCGTCACCGTAGGCGAAGCTCACATCCTCGTAGCGGATATCGCCGCGCACGTCCTCAAGGTCCTTCGCGTCCGCCGCGTCTTTGATCTCGGGCTCAGTGCGCATGATCTCCACGAAGCGCATAAAGCCAGTACTTCCGGTCGTGAACTGCTCCATGAACATCGCCAGCTTGCGCAGCGGCGAGATAAAGGTCGAAACGTACAGCGTGAAGGTGACCAGGTCGATGTAATCCATCCGGCCGCGCATGATGAGGTATCCGCCCGCGCCGATCACGGCCAGCTGCATGATGCCGGTCGAGAATTCCATCCCGCTCATGAACAGGCCCATGGACTTGTAGAAATCCTTGCGGGCCGTCCGAAACATGTCGTTGCCGCGGTCGAATTTCTCGAGTTCCGCCGCCTCGTTCGCGAAGGCCTTCGCGGTGCGCACGCCGCTGATGCCGCTCTCGATCACGGCGTTGATCTCCGCCGTTGTCTTGCGCACCTCCAGGCTGGTCTTCTTCATCTTCACGCGCTCGTGCATCGTGAACCAGATGCACAGGGGCAGGATGATCAGCAGGACGAGGGCCAGTTCCCAGCGAATCGTGAACATCACGATCATCGCGCCAACGATGGTCAGCGTGCAGATGACGATGTTCTCGGGCCCGTGGTGGGCGAGCTCCGTGATCTCGAACAGGTCGTTGGTGACGCGGGACATCAGGACGCCGGTGCGGTTGTGGTCAAAGAAGCTGAAGGACAGGGTCTGGATGTGGGAGAAGACGTCGCGGCGCATGTCGGCCTCGACCAGCACGCCGACGCCGTGGCCCAGCACCGTGATGACGTAGTTGAACACCGCCTTGATGACGTGGGCGGCCAGCATGAGGGCGATCACCAGAAAGAACAGGCTGAAGAGCTTTTCCGGGAGCAGCGTCTGCATCGCGCGGCGCGAGGCATACGGCACCGCGAGGTCGATCGCGGACACGCCGACGGCGCACAGCATATCGATCCCGAACAGCTTCCAGTGGGGCCGGAAGTAGGAAAGAAAGACCCGCAGCGGGGCCTTGCTGAAATCCTTTTTGTTTTCGTTTCCGCTCTTTGCCATATCTGCGCTCTCCTGCTGCATTCTCTGTATTTACTATACCACAGAGGTGCGCCGCTGTGCTATGGAATCTTGCTCTTCTGTCATTCCTGCGGGATCGCGGGGCCAAAAGAATCTCCCGAAAGCCGCTGCCGCGGCGGGGCCTGAACAAACACCGGGGCGGCTGCCTAAAAACCGGAGGGGCTCCTGCCGGGCCGGCGCCGCGGCCGAAAGCGCCGCCGGGGGCCGACGCATAAACCGAAAAGAGCCCCGCGATTCGGGGCTCTTCTCTCTTCAGGACTGATACCGGGCCGGTCAGCGCACCGTGCTGACGAGGTCGCCGATCTTCCCGATGCGGCAGCACACGACGTCACCCGGCTGCATGTATTTCGGCTCCTTCATCCCTAAGGCCACGCCGCCCGGCGTACCTGTCGCGATGATCGTGCCGGCCTTTAAGGTCATGCCCTGGGACAGTTCGGAGATAGCCTCCTCCGGCGTCGTGATCATGCGGCAGGTATTGCTGTGCTGGCGCTCCTCGCCGTTCACGAAGCAGAAAATATCCAGGTCGTGCGCGTCGCCGATCTCGTCCGCAGTCACGATGCAGGGGCCCATCGGGGTGTAGCCGTCGAGGCTCTTGCCCACGTACCACTGCTGGTGCTTGAACTGGATGTTGCGCGCACTGACGTCGTTGAGCACCGCATAGCCGAAGATGCTCGCGCCGGCCTCCTCCGGGGAGATCTGAAAGACGGTCTTCCCCAGGATGACCGCGAGCTCCGCCTCGTAGTCCAGGCTGTCCACGAAGTCAAACGCGGGGATGATCCCGTCCGGGTCGCCGCAGCGGGTCACGCGCTTGGAGAAGTACACGGTGGCCGTCTTGTTGGTGAAATCCGCCGTGTCCACCGTCTCCTCGATGTGCTCGCGGTAGTTGACGCCCAGGCAGATCACGTCCTGCGCCGGCTCCGGAATGGGAGCCAGAAGCTTGTTGTTCTGCGCGGCGGGAACATCGCCGCACGCGGCGATCTTTTCTGCAAGGGCATCCTTCAGCCCGTCAAAGCGCACGATCAGGTCCTGCATGTCCCGGACCTCGATCCCCAGGGAGGCAAGGGTCCGCAGACCGCCGTCCGCCCCCTCGATGGCCACAAACGCTTTTCCGTCCTGTTCGATGGTGTACAGTCTCATCTCTTTCTGCGCGCCGGACCGCGCCGGCGCATCCTTTCCTGGATTTTGATGCCTTTGTCATTATACACGAAAGCCCGCGGTTTGCCAATTCCCGTCAGGCGCTCAGGCCTTCGGATCTCTCTCCCGAAACACATGCAGGTAGTAGACCGCGGTGGAACTCAGGACAAAACCGATGCTCATCCCCATGACCGTCAGCAGGGTCTGGGAGCCCGCCGCGAGAAAAGCCGCCCTGTCCCGCGCCACGAGGGCCGCCATGGTCCTGTAGAACTGTCCGCCCGGCAGCATCGGCAGGATGGCCGCATAGATAAAATAGTTGGGCGGCACGCGCCGCACCTGGGCCAGAATCTGCCCCAGAAGGGAAGCCAGACCGGCGGCCAGAAGCGTGGTCGCAAACACGGAGAGCCCCGCGTTCCCCAGAACGATCAGGACGCCCCGGGTCACACCGCCGCACAGGCCGGCCAGCCACAGATTTTTCCCGCGAATCCTGAAACTCAGGCCGATGCCCGCCGCGGACAGGGCCGATAAAAGAATCTTCACCCACGCGCTCACAGGCCCAGCCCTCCGATGATCCATGTACCCAGGAAGGCGCCGGCCGCGAGGGCCAGGGTCTCCAGCACCGCTTTGACCAGCTGAACGACGCCGTTCTCTTCCTGTCCGCACAGGAGGTTGCGCGCGGCGTTTACGAGACCGATGCCGGGCACCAGGATGATGCAGACCGACGAGATGACCCGCGCCGGGTCAGAGGGCAGGCCCGCGGCAAAGAGGCCCTCGGCCGCAAGGGCTGTCAGCAGCATGGAGATGACATTCACCAGCATGCGCTCGAGCCGCACGGACGCCAGAAGTCTGCGCAGGAAGAACAGGCCGAAGGTCACGGCCGCGCTCAGCAGGGTGTCCCAGAGGCCCCCGCCCATCAGCAGACAGACGCAGCCGACGCCCACGGCCTGGCCCAGGGCCAGAACAGCAGGCGGATAGGAATCGGTCTTCTTCGCGTCCCACAGCCGGGCCTGCAGAGTCTCGGCCGGAGGCGTTTCGCGCAGGATCTGCTCCGCGAGTTCCTCCAGCCGACGCAGACGCTCCAGGTCGATCCCGCCGCCCTGCACCGCGGTCTCGCGGCTCTCGTACTCACGGGCCTGGTTGCGGGCGCTCACGGACACCAGACCGCTCCTCACGCGCACCGTCACGTCGCGCAGCCCGTAAGCGCCGCAGATGCGCTGCAGATATTCACCGGCCCGCTCTGTATTCTGACCGGACAGCATCATCTGCTTTCCCAGGTGGACCGCCAGGTCCAGGACCTGTCCCAGTTCCCGCATACCGCAGTTCCTCTCACAAAAATGCATATCGCAGGGGCGCAGCCGACAGCCGCGCCCCTGGACTCTTCTCAGTTGCTGAAGGTATCTCCTTCAAGGCCCAGCATGGCCTTCTTCTTCGCCTCGAACTCGTCCACCTTCTCCTGCACGTACTTCTGCGAGGCACGGAGCGAGAGCTGCGTCTGCACGCAGACGTATTTGAGCGGGACGTCGCCGGTGTTGCGGATGCCGTGGGAGCCGCCGCTCTTGATCATCGCGATGGACCAGGGCTTCACGGGAAAGACCTCGCCGCAGAGCATGACCTCGCCGGTGCCCTCCACGATCAGGTAGAACTGCTCGTTCCCTTCGTGCGGGTGTTCGCCGATCTCCGCCCCCACGGGAAGCTCCGTGATGTGGACGTAGTCAAAGCTCTCGGAATCGTCCAGGTGACGGCATCCCTCCGGGACGGGCATCATGGCCTCGTCGCCCAGGATGGTCACGTTGTTGATGCGTCCCGTGCCACCCGCGCACTTTTCCACGGTGTAAAACGGGGACTCCTCCAGGTTGCGGAAGACGTACTTTTTCTCGCTCATGCTGCTCTCCTTTGTGATGCTCCCGTGCGGCGGAAGCGCTGCCGCTCCGGATCTTTCTTCCTCCCGGCCTGCTGCCGGACAAAAGAATTCTGTCTGAGCACAGGCTGGGATCATCTTCCCGGCCGGCCGCACATTATTGCTCCGCGCGCTCCTCTTCGGCCTGCGCGTACAGACTCAGGTTCTTCTTCAGGGCGATGAGCCCGTCGGCCAGGTCGTCGTACTTGCTGCGCCCGTACACGGTGTCCTGACAGGTCACGACCCAGGCGGGACGGCAGGCCAGCACATGCGGCACCTGCACGGCGATGCCCGAGATGCCGTAGCCGGTGGGGCGGAACTCGAAATGGCCGCGCTCCGGGCCGCCGCGGCGTCCCTCCAGATCGAAGGGATCTCCGATCTTTGCCATGTCCGAGGCGTAAAAATCCTTGAAATGCACCATGGGGATGCGCCCGGCGTACTTCCGCAGGTAGTACAGCGGATCGCCGCCCCCGATCTGCATCCAGCCGAGATCCGGCTGCATGGACAGGTCCGTCTCCGGGACGGCCGCCATCAGCGCGTCCAGCACGCTGGTCCCGTCCGGGAGCTTCCGCATTTCCTTGAAATGGTTGTGGTAGAGCAGACGGATCCCGGCCTCCCGGCAAAGCTTTCCGAGGCGGGCAAACCACTCCTTCGCCTCGGCAAAGTATTCTCCGCCGGGCAGGTGCTCGTCGCGGAACCCGCCGGGCGTCAGGCTGAAGGACCCCAGACGGCGATGCCACTCCACCACCTCTTCCGGGTGCTCCATCAGGTCGTACACGGGCCAGTTGTCGCCGGCCAGGGCGAGCCCCGTTTCGGCCAGCATCCGCTCCACTTCAGCGACGTCCCAGCCGAACAGGGTGCACAGTTCCACGCCGTCAAAGCCGATCTCGGCGAGCCGCGGCAGAATCTCCGGAAGCTTTTCCGGAGCCTCCTCGCGGAAGATATAGGTCGGGGATGCGATCTTCGGAAGATTCATGATGTCTCCTTTTCGGATCGGCACCGGGATATCCTCTCCCGGGCTGCCGGCACGCAGCCGTTCAAATCCTGTTACAGGCGCACGGCCTTCCCGCGGACCTGTTTCAGTCCGCGAAGCTGATCACGGAGCGGCCGATGCTGGTGAACTCCTCCAGGCTCTTTAAGGCCTCGTTGACGTCCTCCAGCCGGTACTTCTTGTAGATATACGGCGTGACGACGCCCTCCTCGAGCAGGCGGATGCACTCGCGCAGACCCGCCTTGGTGGTGCCGCGGATGCCCAGGACGGCCTTCTCCTTGACCACGAAGTCCATGTAGTTCACAGGGAACTCCTCGCCGCTGTAGCCGATCTCCACGAGGACGCCGGCGGGGCGCAGGACCTTCATGAGCTCCTTCACGCTGTCCTCCACGCCGACGAGATCCAGGATGACGTCCATGCCCTCGCCATTCGAGAGACGCATAAGTTCCTCCTGCAGGTTCTGCTCGCGGGTGTTGATGCAGTGGTCCGCGCCGAACTGCGCGCAGGCATCCAGCTTGGCCTGGGTGCGGCCGCTCACGAAGACCTCCGCGCCCAGATACTTGGCGATCTGCACGCCCTGGATGCCCAGAGCGCCGGCGCCGTAGATGAGCACGCGGTCCCCGGCCTTGACCTGGCCGCGGTCCACGATGGCGTGGTGCATGGTGGCCACGGCGTCGGTCACGATGCAGGCCTCGTCCAGCGGGATGTCCTCGCGGATGGGGATCAGGCACATCGTCGGCACGGTAAAGTACTCCTCGTAGCCGCCGTTGCGCTCAAAGCCAATGCGCACGCGGTTGCGGCACAGGTGCGCTGCGCCCTTGCGGCACAGGTCGCAGGTCCCGCAGGTGATATCGATCGAGATGATCACGTGCTGGCCCACTTCCCAGCCGGTCACGCCCTCGCCCAGCTCCGCGATGATGCCGGCCGGCTCGTGGCCGGGGATGAGCCCTTCGGGCACCGTGGGGATCTTGCCGTCGCGGATGTGCAGGTCCGAGCCGCACAGACCGCAGCCGACCGTCTTGATCAGCACTTCTCCGGGACCCGGCGTGGGGACCGGACGCTCCTCGATCACGATGGGCTCCCCGAACTTTTTCAAAACGCCGACCTTCATCATCTTCTGCATATTTTTACCTCCGTATACTATAAGCCTATTCAGAACTCCACCTGATAATACATCGCCTGCGGTTTAGGAAAATCCCGATATAGAATCTCTTCCATCTCGCTGTCATCAACACCAGGGGCCTCAATCAGGATGCGTACTTTTTCACCATCCGGAATGTACTCCATAACAGCCAGCAGCAGCCCGGTCATTTTTGACGAGGAATCAGACCGCTCAACTCCATCCGCAAACGTATTTCCAAAAAGGGAAAGCACACATACAACAATAACGAGGACAATGGCAAGCAATTAATTCTTCATTTTTCCTCCAGCTATTCTGTCCGGACGACATTCTTTTCAATACTAATATTGCTTCACGCTTTGTCTTCAAACAAACAGAAATACAAAATGTCAATCAAGACAATCTAACTCCTTGCCTCACCCCGGCCAATCGTCTTCCCAGTTTTCGCCCGGATTGCTCCACACCACTGACCGTAGTTTTTCCGCCTCCTCCTTCGGCAGTTTCAGAAGGACCGTCCAAAACCTGAGATTCTCCAGAGGGTCGAAGTGATCCGTCCTGAGCTCAACAAGGAGCAAACTGCGGTGCGCTTTCGCAGACACGACAGAGAATCTGGACCCGCCTCCGGATTGTATCCATCGCAAAAAGATGATTCGTTCCCTTTCAAAATCCGTGTCCTTGTAAACCTCCATAAGGTCTGCGATCGACATCTCCTTCAGCCGAAGGTCTTCATCGTCCCAATGAGCCTTAGATCGATCAGGTGTTTTGTCATATACCTCTGCAATGTTATCTCTTATGTGATATCTCAGCTGAGATTCCAGTTCTTCAAAGGATCCGGCCGAATACACTTCCCTGTACACGTCGACGCCTGATTCATAATTTCTTTCATGGAATAAAAACACCGGACCGTCTGATGAGAAAAGCAGTGCCGTTTGTGCGTAGTCCGCTATTTCCGACTCGGAACTCTCCTGCGGTTCTTCTGCATGGGTGGAGGCCGGTTCCGAGCCGGGCACAGGGGCCTGTTCCGTCTCTTTTTCTGCGGTCGATACCGGCAACGTACCTGCTTCCGTCTCGGGCGCAGAAGAGCAGGCTGCGGTCTGAAGCACAAGACTCAGGATCACGAGCATAGACAGAATAAGGAAGCGCCGTCGCATAGATACACCTCCTCTCCTCTACTTCTGTGATCAATAGATCCCCAACTTCTCGCAGGCCGCCTTCGTGATGGCGATCTGCGCGGTCTCCTCGAACAGTTCCGCCATGTGCTCTGCGGCCAGGATATCCTTCCCGAGAGCCACGACGCCGTGGCCGACCAGGATGAAGCCCGGAAGCTTCGGGTTTTCCTCGAACAGTTTCCGGATGGCCGGCTCGTCCTCCGGCTGCACCGACGCGGTCTTCACATCCACGACGGGCAGGTCGCATCCCACCTTCAGCTGCATGTGCAGGGTGGTCATCGGCAGGGCCTTTTTGCTGTACGACCAGGAAATGGCCCAGGGGCTGTGGCAGTGCATGACGCCGCCCACGTTCATCCCGAGCTCGTCCGCCAGCCTGTACATCAGGCCGTGCAGGAACACCTCGCGGGTGGGCTTGCCGCCCTCCGGCGCAAGGACCGTCCCGTCCAGGGTCGTTTCCACAAAGCCCTCGCCCTCTTTATTGCAGTCCGCGAGGGAACCGCCGCTGGACTTGACGATCATGCCGCCCTCCATGCGCGCGGAGCAGTTCCCGCCGTTGCCCGTCTGAATCCCGCGGGCGTAGGCGCGGTGTGCCGCGATCTCCAGCTGCTCGTAGATCTTTGCTTTCTCCATGTCTCTCCTCTTTGTGTGTGTGTCCGCCTGCGGGCGGGCCGTCATTCTTCCGTGTCTATCCCATCTTGCCGGAAGACGGGGGTGTTCTCAATTCAGGTTCTTTGCGCTCTCACCGCGCTTATCTCTGAGTCGTTCTGCGGGGCGCGCCGCCGACCTTTCGGCACCGAAAACCGCCGCTTCCTGTCCTGTGGCCTCCGCCTTGCCGCCGCACTGTCCGGGAACGCCGATCCCCCGTCAGGACGGCTCGCGCCTTGACTCATCACGCAGCGGGCGCTAACCTCGCGGCGCCTTTCGGCACCGCTCGCCAAGCGCCGGCGTGCTTCGGCACCTGACGCGGTCTGCGGCTTTTCCCGGACAGTACGGCGCGGGGAGGCCGAGCGCAGGTGTTTCTTCGCCTTGAAGAAAGGTCCGTGCGCCCGAAAAGGTCCTCACTCGCCTTTATACAGCTTCTCGAACTCGTCGGCGAGCGCCAGCGCGAACTCCGGATCGTTCATGTGCATATCCTTCTCGATATACAGCACGGTATCGGCCTTCTTCGCCTTGACGGCGTCCGTGAAGCCCTGATTCGCGTGCTCGTCGTAGAGGACGCGCCCCTCCCTGTTCTGCTGGGAGTAGCCGCGCAGCGGCACCATGATGGCGTTCGGCCCCTTGGCCCCGTTGTGCTTCTCCGTGATGTAGGTGCCGACGCGGTACATGTCCTCGTAGCTGGCACGCACGTGGGTGTGGAACGGCGTGTGGATGTTGTAGGCGCGGCCCTTCAGCTCCTCCGGAAGCTCTGCGACCGGGCCCTTGAGCTGGAAGTCCACCGCGCCGGGCGCCGTGATGACCGGGATGCCCGCGGCGTAGATGTTCTCAAAACGGTGCTCATCCGCGGCCATCAGACCGTCGTAGAGATAGCCGCCCACGTCGTGCGGCGTCACGTCGATCACGCCGGCGATCTTGCCCTCCGCGGCCAGTTCGTCCAGGACCACGGCGCCCACCACGTTGCAGTGGCAGACGATGGTCTCGTAGCCGCGCTCGTCCAGGATCTTCTTAAGGCGCATGACGCACTCCGTGGTCACGCCGGCCATCGTGAGGCCGACCACGGGCTTATTCGTGACGTAAGGCGCGCGCTCGGCCATCTCCACCATGCCGCAGACCGCGCCGACGCCCGACGAAAAGATCGGAATCGTGATGGCGTTCAGGCCGCAGATATCCGAAATGGACGGGATCATCACGATGTCGCGGTTGCCCACGTAGTCGCCGAAGCGGGCCGTGCCGCAGGCCACCGTGGAGACCAGGACCTTGGGGAAGCCCACCGGCAGGCCCTGCATCGCGTAGGACGACATGGCGCTGCCCTGGCCGCCGCCCACGGAGAGAACGCCCTGGATCTTCCCTTCTTTGGCCAGACGCTGCAGGGTCAGGCGCACGCCCTGGGACATCGCCTTCTGCAGGGCGGCCTTGCCGTTCGCGCGATAGGCCTCCAGGTCGTCCACCCCCGCCGCGGCCAGAAGCTCGTGGCGCGAGATGTCCGGCTCGATGGCAGGCGGGAAAAGCATGCCGGAGTCCAGGATGAGGGCCTTGTGGCCCGCCTCCTCGATGCGGTCGCGCAGGAAGGCGGTCTCCGGCCCTTTGGTGTCCAGTGTCGCAATGATTCCGATCACAGCCATAGTATCTCCTCTCCGGCCGCAGCCCGCCGTCCCAGATGTGTCCGGCGCGCGGCCGCAGGCTCATTCGCATCCGCGATAGTGTTCGTATTCGCAAAAAAACGGCGGCAGGCCGCAGACGGGCCCGCCGCCGCGTCGGACGGTACTCATGGCCGCACGAAAGGCGGCCTCATGTCAGGCGTTACAGACCCAGGACCGGGGTCTTCTCGAAGCGCTCCACAAGCGTGGGCTCGTGGGTCGGCAGGACCATGTTGAGGTCGGGGCAGCGGCGCTTGATCTCACGGACGCTCTCCCACCAGTCGGTCAGGCTCACGAAGCGGGCCGTCGGGGTGACGTCGTAGTCGATCTCGGGGATGGGCTTGAAGTTGTCCATCAGGAAGACGGCGTCGCCGATGATGTGGTAGGTGCCGTCCTTGGTGTCCACTTCCACGGCCTGGTGGCCGACGGAGTGACCGGGGGTTGGATACACGCGCACGCCGGGGACGATCTCGGCCTCGCCGTCCAGCAGGACGAAGCGGTCCTCGCAGCCGATGAACGGAGCCTCGATGCCGAGCCACTTGTACTCATAGGACTTGTAGTACAGAGGCAGGGGATTCATCGCGAACTCGTATTCCTTGCGCTGCGCATAGTAGGTCGCGTTCTTGAACTCCTTCATGTAGAAGGTGTGGTCCCAGTGCAGGTGCGTGAAGATGATCTTGGTGACCTGGTCGGGGTCGTAGCCAGCCTTGCGCACGGCCGCGGGGGACGCCTGGTCGGGATCCTGCCAGGAACCCGGATGATGATACGTGTTCGCGCGGTCCGCGTTGGCCATGCCGCAGTCCACCAGGATGACTTCGCTGCCGGTGTCCAGCAGATAGAAGAAGACGGGAAGGGGCTTGTCTTCGTTCGAGACGTTCGGATAGTACTTATGGGTCGAGAAATGATAGTGATAGGTCTTCGGGTTGGACGTGCAGAAACCCGAGTTCAGGGGACGGATCGTGATGCCCATGGGAATCTCCTCCTTTGATGGGGTGCGTCTCTCCGCCCCCTCCCGGCGCGGCCGGACAGCGGCGGAAAAACGGAGAAAGCGCAGGAAAGCGGAAGGCCGCCTCCCTGCGCAGATGTACCGATGAAAAAACGCTTACGGATTGATGACGACCTTGACGGAGTTGTCCTTCTTGTGCTCGAAGATATCGACGGCCTTCTCGTAGTCCTCCAGCGGGAAGGTGTGGGAGACCAGAGCCTCTCCGTTGATCTTTCCGGAGGCGAAGAAGTCAAGGACCATCTTGGACACGCCGGGGTTGGCCTTGGAGCCGTGCAGCTGGACCTCGTTGAACACGACGGTGTTCATGGGCAGCGCCAGGTTGGCCGGATCGTGATAGTTCGCGATCAGGGCGACATGACCGGCCTTGCGGACCATCTGGCAGGCCTTGTAAGGGGAGTCGTCCGCACCGGAGCACTCCATGACCTCGTCCGCGCCGATGCCGTTGGTGAGCTCAAGGACGCGCGCCACAACGTCTTCCTTCGTGAAGTCGATGCAGACATCCGCACCCAGCTCGCGGGCCTTCTCCAGTTTCGCGCCGCGGCCGATCATGATGACACGGCCGGAACCGAGAGCCTTGCACTCCATCATGGCGCACAGGCCGATGGGGCCGGGGCCGAAGACGACGGAGGTGCCGCCCGGGGTCACGCCGGCCTGCAGCACGCCGTGCATGGCAACACCGGCGGTGTCGCACATGGAGGCGACGTCATAGGAAACGTTGTCCGCGATCTTGCAGAGGGCGCCGGTCTTGTAGACGTTGTACTCCGCATTGGCACCCTGCCAGTAGAAGCCGTAGTGGCGATGGCCGGTGTCCAGCTTGCTGTTCAGACCGTCCTTGCCGTAGTTCAGGCAGACGGTGTAGTGGCCGTTCTTGCAGTTCTCGCAGTGGCCGCAGCCGTGATGGGCTTCACCCGCGACGCGGTCTCCGACCTGGAAATCTTCCACGCCTTCGCCCAGGGCGACGACCTGGCCGGCCCACTCATGACCCATGATGAAAGGATAGTAAGGGGGCCAGTTGGTGAACGCGTATCCGCCGTGGATCATCTTGGGGTCGGAACCGCAGATGGCAACGGACTTAATGCGGCAGAGGACTTCTCCGGGGCCGGGCTTGGGAACGGGAACTTCGCGCAGCTCCAGGTGATCGTACGCCGTCAGCATCATGGCTTTCATGGTTTCGGGGATCTCGAACGTCATGTGTGTGCCCTCCTTCTACTGGGGTGTTTCTTATCTGCAAGTGCCGGTTTTTCTGCACTTGTTCTACAAGTTGACTACAGCATACCATAACCTATTTGTTTTGTCAATGCGTTTCTCACGAAAACTTGGTGATTCTTTTCGTTTTTTCCCCGGGCACTCCCCGGTTTTCGTCAGAATGCACTTGAAAAACCCCGGTTTTCCTTGTTGAACAAGTGATGAGTTTCGGATGAGTTTCCGTTTTTCTTGCTTTTTTCGGGTCCATCAGGTAAGATGGAAGTTGTTGAACAACTATCGCATCGCGCAGCCACCCTGCACCGACAGGACGGAGGACCCTATGGAGCAAAACCTGTTTTCCGGATACGGCGACACTGTCGCCGATACCGTGTTTGAGCGGCTCTTCAAGCGCATCGCCTCGGGCGAATTCCTCCCCGGGGACAAGATCCCCTCGGAGAACGAGCTCTGCGCGCAGTGGGGCGTCTCCCGCAACACCCTGCGTAGCGCCATCAACCGGCTGGCCACCATGGGCATTCTGGAGACGCGCCGCGGTGACGGCTCCTACGTCCGCCAGTTCGGCGTGCAGACCTATATCAACACCTTCATCCCGGCCATGCTCATCAACGAGGACAGCCTGATGGAGCTCATCCAGCTGCGCAAGGCCATCGAGGTCGCGTCGGCGCGGCTGGCCGCGGAGCGGGCCACGCCGGAGGATATCGAAGCCCTGGAGGACTGCTACGAGGCCTCCACCCGCGCGGGCGAGAACATGAAGGTCTATGCGGAGAGCACGGTGGACTTCCACTACCAGGTCGCCGTGACCAGCAAGAACCAGATCTTCTCCACCATGATGGAGATCATCAAGTTCATCATCACGTCCAAGATGGAGAACTTCCTGGTCTTCTCCCGGAACGACAAGAACTCCACCTACTACCACTTCATGATTCTGCAGGCCATCAAGAACCACAAGCCCGACGAGGCCTCCTTCCTGATGGAGGCCCACATGAATTTCCTGGTGAGCAAGGTGCAGGAATACGAGGATTACATCAAGGAACATCCGGGGACCGAGTAATACCGCAAAAGGGAGCCGCACCGGGACGAATCCGGACGGGAGCCGATTCCGGCGGAACGCGCATTTGAAAAGCACAGCACAGGAGCACAAATGCTGCTGCCGGGCAAACAAAAAAGAGAGTCGGAAGGAGGCACCTCGTAAGGAAGTGCCTCCTTCTGTTTCAGCATTTGTCGCGCTGGGCTATAACGGAGTACAGGCTGTCTGCGCCAAGGACTACGGTGCAAGTGATTTTACGATGTTTGAATGCCTATTGTTTCGATAAGCATTAGAAGCTTTGTTTGTGACACAAACAGGTAATTATTTTCAGAGTTTAATATCAATATATGTAAAAATGTAATCACTCCAACCGATACGGAATAGCAGTATCGTATATTCAACGCCCTGCAAGCCTCAAACTTGCAGGGCGTTTCTATGTATACACCGCAGGAAGCCCCTGCGGTGCATACACAGGTTCATGAGTCGTTATAGTAAGTCAACATCATTGCCGATATAAAGATATCTCAAATGAAAACTTGCGTCAGCATCTTTGATGTCGTTATAAGCGATGGTCACGCCGTATTCTACCGATACGTCAAGCCCCTTGCCGCCGAGTATCAGATCCACGTCGTTC
>JAFRUR010000080.1 GCA_017438775.1 Lachnospiraceae bacterium
AGGATGGTCTTGATGTCGTACAGGACCTTGAACTTCTTGCCCACGAAGTGTTCCACGCCGAAGAGGATACAGCAGACGGTGATACACACGGTGCCGACGATGGTCCGGACCTTCGGGGAGCGGATGAACATGTGGGGCACGAAGAGAAGAAGCCCCAGGAAAACGCTGTAGAGCAGGGTCGCGAGGACGCCCGAGAAGGTGAATTCACCCACGGAGAGGATGTGAAACACGGTCTCCAGATAGATGATCATCAGCGGGAAGAAGGCCGCGGCCAGAATGCCGATCAGTCTGCCCGAAAGAGCGCCCCTCAGGCGCTCCGACAGGGGCGTTCTTCCGCGGTACCTCTGCGACGACCCGCGGCGGGCGCGGGAATACGAACTTTGTTCCATACAGATCTCACACTTTCTTTCTATAAAACCCAACGACGGTTTCTTCACATTTCTGCTGCGCCGGCCCCCTCTTCCGTTCCCGAAACAGAGAACATTTTTTCGGGGTCCCGGCTCACAATTACGTAATATCATACCAGTATTCGCGGCTCAGAGCAAGCGGAAACCCTTTCAATATGATTACTTTTCCGTAAACTGGCGGTGAAAAGTGCCGCGGCGCATAGCCGTTTTTGTCCGGGCGCAGCCGTTCTTTCCGTATTTTTTCGCTCACGGTCAAAAAAGTATTGACACACCCGCGCGGCCGTGCTACGATACGGATGAACATATGAATATCCGTTCATATGTTGGCCGGAAACACCGGTCGCACCCGCAGGCAGCCGCATCCGGCCGCCGCACGAAAGGAACCCGCCATGGAAGAACCTGTCACCCGAAGCGCAACGGCATTTATCGAAAACATGCCCCCGGAGGAGATCCTCTACGAGCTCTCGGACCTGTTCCGCATCTTCGGAGACTCCACGCGCATCAAGATCCTCTACGCCATGATGGACGGGGAGCTGTGCGTCGGAGACATCGCGGACGGACTGGCCCTCTCGCAGAGCACCGTGAGCCATCAGCTGCGCATCCTCAAGAACGCAAAGCTGGTCCGCTTCCGCCGCGAAGGCAAGAACATCTATTACGCCCTGGACGACGACCACATCCGCACCATCCTGAGCACCGGGATGGAGCACCTCGAAGAATGAAAGGAGTCCCCATGAAAAAGACCTACAAGATCGACGTGGACTGCGCCGCCTGCGCGGACAAGATGGAAGTCTGCATCCGCGAGACCCCCGGCGTGAAGGATGCGGCCCTGAGCTTCATGACCCTCAAGGTCAAAGTGGAGTTCGAGGACGATGCGGATCCCGCCGCCGTGATGGAGGAGGCCCGCCGCCGCTGCAAGAACATCGAGGACGAGATGGAGATCTTCCTGTAAATCACGATATATGCCGGCCGCCCTGCGGGGCGGTCTGTGCGTTTTCTCCGGAAACGCGCGCAGATGTTTCCGCATACCGATGCGCCGCAAAAACGCGGCGGTTTGCCCTATGAAAAACCTGACAAAAAAGCAAAAAAGTGCTCTGCAGCGCATCATCGGCGCAGCGGTCCTGACCGCGGCCCTCGCGGTGCTCTTCCGCTTCTGGGCCGTGCCCCAGTTCGCCCGCGCCGTCTTCTATCTGGCCCCCTACCTGCTGGTGGGCTGGGACGTCCTCAGGAAAGCGATTCACGGAATCACCCACGGCCAGGTCTTTGACGAGTGCTTCCTGATGAGCATCGCCACCGTGGGTGCCATGCTCCTGGGAGAACATCTCGAGGCCGTGGCCGTCATGCTGTTCTACCAGATCGGAGAGCTCTTCCAGAGCATCGCCGTCGGGCGCAGCCGCAGGAGCATCACCGACCTCATGGACATCCGGCCGGACTACGCGTATCTGCAGGCCGAAGACGGCACCCTCGAGCGCGTGGACCCGGACGACGTCGAGGTCGGCACCCTCATCGTGGTGCGCCCCGGAGAAAAGATCCCGATCGACGGCGTCGTCGAAGAGGGAAGCGCCGCCCTGAACACCGCCGCCCTGACCGGAGAATCCGCCCCGCGCTTTGCCGAGCCCGGCGATGCCGTGATCTCCGGCTGCGTCTCCGTGGACGGACTTCTGAAGATCCGCACGACCCGCGAATTCGGGGAGTCCACCGTTTCGAAGATCCTGGACCTGGTCGAGAACTCCAGCATGAAAAAGGCGCGGGCGGAGAACTTCATCTCCCGTTTCGCGCGCTGGTACACCCCCATCGTCTGCTTCGGCGCCCTGGCGCTGGCCGTCATCCCGCCTCTCGTGCTCCTTCTGATGGGACGCCCCGCGATGCCCCTCGAGTGGATCCGGCGTGCCCTCACCTTCCTGGTGATCAGCTGTCCCTGCGCGGTGGTCGTCTCCGTGCCCCTCTCCTTCTTCGGAGGGATCGGCTGCGCCTCCTCGCGCGGCATTCTGGTCAAGGGTTCCAACTATCTGGAAGCCCTGGCCGACACGCGCTACATTGCCTTTGACAAGACCGGCACCCTGACCCGCGGCACCTTCACGGTGTCCGAAGTCCTGCCCGCGCAGGGCTATACCGAAGATCAGGTGCTCGAATACGCCGCCGCGGCCGAGAGCGTCTCGCCCCACCCCATCGCCCAGAGCATCCGCGCGGCCTGGGGAAAAGAGGTGCGCACGGACGCCGCGGAAAGCGTGCAGGAGATCCCCGGTCACGGGGCCGTCTGCACCCTGGACGGAAAGCGCATCCTGGCCGGCAACGCCCGCCTTCTTCAGCTGGAAGGCCTTCCCGCCCCCGCCGCGCCCGCACGGCCCGGCACGGTGGTCTACGTGGCCGCGGACGGCAACTACGTCGGAGCGATCCTCATCTCCGACACCCTTAAGCCAACCAGCGCGGAAGCCATGACCGACCTCGCCCTGCAGGGCGTGCACACCATCCTGCTGACCGGCGACACGCAGGCCGCCGCGGACGAGGCCGCGCGGATGCTGCAGATCGGTTCCGTGCGGGCCGGCCTGCTGCCCGAGGACAAGGTCGCCGAGGTGGAGCGCCTCCTGGCCGCCAAGGGAAGACGCGAGTACCTCGCCTTCGTGGGCGACGGCATCAACGACGCCCCGGTGCTCTCCCGCGCCGACGTCGGCATCGCGATGGGCTCCCTCGGGTCCGACGCCGCCATCGAGGCCGCGGACATCGTCCTCATGGACGACGACCCCGCCAAGATCTCCCTGGCCATGCGCATCGCCAAAAAGACCCTGCGCATCGTGCGCGAGAACATCGGCTTCGCCATCGGCGTCAAGGTCCTCTTCCTGCTGCTCGGCGCCCTGGGCATCTCCAACATGTGGATGGCCATCTTCGCGGACGTCGGCGTCATGGTGATCGCGGTGATCAACGCGATGCGCGCGCTGCGGATCTGAAAACGCAAAGCCCGGTTTTACCCTGTGACCAAGCCCCGTCAGGCATTCCTGACGGGGCTTTTCCGAACCGGACATGGTCGTGCGCTTTTCCCTCAAATCAACAGAGCCCCGGCAGGTTCTTCCGCCGGAGGCTCTTTTGCTGTGTTTACTTCATATAATGCTTGATGATGCTCTGCGTTCCGGCCTCGCCCAGGCCCTCCTCCGCGAGCTCCGCCATCATGTCGCGCACGCGGACGGCGAGTTCCAGGGTCAGACCCGCCTTCTCGGCCTGCTCGATGGCGATGTTCAGGTCCTTCACGTAGTGCTTGATGAAGAAGCCCGGATCGTAGTTTTCCGCGATCATCTTCACGCCGTTGTTGTCCAGCTGCCAGCTGGCCGCGGCGCCCTTGGAGATCGCGTTGTACATCGCCTGCGGGTCCAGGCCGTTGCGTCTGGCGTAGGAGATCGCCTCCGCGGCGCTGGTGAGGCACCCGGCCAGCGCGATCTGGTTGCAGGCCTTGGTGTGCTGGCCGCAGCCGGCCCCGCCCATGTAGTGGAGGCTGGGCCCCATCGCCAGGAAGATGTCGCGGCAGGCCTCGAAGGCCTCCCTGTCGCCGCCGCACATGATGGTCAGTTTGGCGTTCCGGGCGCCGGAGTCTCCGCCGGAAACGGGCGCGTCGATCGCGAAGCAGCCCTTTTCCTTCGCGGCCTCATAGATCTGCACGGCCTGCGAGGGGTTCGTCGTGGTCATGTCGATCAGGTACTGGCCCGGTCTGGCCGCGGACAGGATTCCGTTCTCTCCGAAATACACCTGGTCCACGTCCTTCGGGAAGCCCACGATGGTGATGACGGCGTCCTGCCCCTCGGTGCAGGCCGCGGGAGTGTCCGCCCAGCCGGCGCCCTCCGCCAGCAGTTCCTCCGCCGTCACCTTGCGGCGGCTGTAGACCGTGACTTCAAAGCCCGCCTTCATCAGGTTGCGGGCCATGCTCTTTCCCATCACGCCGATGCCGATAAAACCGATTTTCTTCATACCGATTCCTCTCTTCTTTTCAAAGTGGCCGAACACGGGTTTTCCGGAACAGTCCTTTGACCGGATGCGTTTTCTCCGGCATCTGCCGCCCATGCCGCCGTGACGCGGGCCGGGCCGGCCGCGGGTGCGGACTCACACCCGTATCACGTATCCCTCCTTGCGGTCCGCCGTCGGCTTCTTGCCCTCGGGTTTTCCGTAGCCGAGGATCAGGTTGCCGATGCCGACGTAGTCCTCCGGCACGCCCCACGCGGCCTTGAGAGCCTTGCCCTCCTCGGTCTCGAAGGACTCGTACGCGCGCCAGATATAGCAGGAATCCACGCCGACGGCCTGCGCCGCGTTCATGAGGTTCCCCAGCACCAGGTTTCCGTCCGCCTGCGCGAAGGGCATCTTCCCGTTCGCGAAGACCACGAGCACCATGGGGGCGCCGTAGAAGGGATGGCCATCCTCCATGCCCATGGCAAGGGCGTTCAGTTTTTCGATTTTGCGGTACGTCTCCGGATCCTGCACCGCCACGATCAGGGGCTCCTGGCTCCCGCGGGCCGTGGCCGCGTAGGTGCCGGCCTCCAGGATGGCCGCGAGGTCTTCCTCACGCACCTGCTCCGCGGTGTAGGCGCGGCAGGCGCGGCGTTCCTTCAGATCCTGCAGAGTCTCTTTCATGAGAATATCTCCTTTCGAAAACGTGCGGCGGAAAACGATTCGTCCCCGTCATGCCCGGCGGTCACCGGACCGGCTCCGTTCCAGGGTTCGACGGAAACTGCCTTTCCGCATTCTCTGCGCCGCACAGACGCGGGCCGGGGCGAACGCGCCCCTCTCCCTTACCGGTGGAACAGCTTCTTGGTCTGGTACACAGGCGAGCAGGTGATGTTGATGCCCAGCTTCTTGAACACGTCCATGTCGATCTGCGACAGGATGACGCTGGAGTGGGCCTCGCAGTGCCTCAGGCCGGACAGGGCCTCCAGGGCGCGGCGGGCGTTTTCGTCCGAGACGGCGCAGATGGACAGA
Organism: Lachnospiraceae bacterium; assembly: GCA_017438775.1. Lineage (GTDB taxonomy): Bacteria > Bacillota > Clostridia > Lachnospirales > Lachnospiraceae > RUG11204. The sequence continues at coordinate 5,361 of JAFRUR010000080.1, forward strand.
GCGATCAGAAGCTCGTCCAGGTGCAGGCGCGGGTTGTGATTGCCCAGATAGCCGACCTTCAGTTTCTGCACGGGCTCGATGACCTCGGGCGAGATCAGCTCCACGTTGTCCGGAATGCCGGCGAGGATCTTGAGGGCGTTCAGGAGCGCCGCGGACGAGGCTCCCAGCAGGGAGGACGTGCGCCCGGTGACCAGGCGTCCGTCGGGCAGCTCGATGGCGGCCGCAGGACCTCCCGTGACCTCCGCCTTGACCAGGGCGGCGCCCACGACGGAGCGTCCCTCGGGGGAGATCTCGGCCTGCTTCATCAGAAGTTCCAGCTTCATGACCTCTTTGTCTCCGCTCATGCCCTTGCGGCGGCGGACCGACTCTTCATAATAGCGGCGCACGATTTCCTGGCGCGCGGCCTCGCGCACGACGGCATCGTCGGAGATGGCATTGCCGGCCATGTTGACGCCCATGTCCGTCGGGGACTTGTACACGCACTCCCCGAAGATCTGCTCGAACATGGCGCGCAGAACCGGGAAGGTCTCCACGTCGCGGTTGTAGTTGACCGTGGTCACGCCGTAGGCATCCAGGTGGAAGGGATCGATCACGTTGACGTCCGACAGATCCACCGTCGCGGCCTCGTAGGCCAGATTGACCGGGTGCTTTAAGGGCAGATTCCAGATCGGGAAGGTCTCGAACTTCGCGTAGCCGGCGCGAATGCCGCGGCGGTTCTCGTGATAGAGCTGCGAGAGGCAGGTGGCCATCTTGCCGCTGCCCGGGCCGGGAGCCGTCACGATGACGAGGGGCCGCTCGGTCTCGATGTAGTCGTTCTTCCCGTAGCCCTCTTCGCTCACGATGAAGGGGATGTCGGAGGGGTAGCCCTCGATCGGATAGTGGCGGTAGACCTTCACGCCCAGGGCGGCAAGGCGCTTCTCGTACGAGATGGCCGACGACTGGCCCTTAAAGCGCGTCAGGACGACGCTGCCCACCATCAGGCCGATGCCCCGGAAGGCGTCGATCAGGCGCAGCACGTCCAGGTCGTAGGTGATGCCCAGGTCCCCGCGGACCTTGTTCTTTTCGATGTCCTCGGCATTGATCGCGATCACGATCTCGGCCTGGTCCTTGAGGGCCAGCAGCATGCGGATCTTGCTGTCCGGCTCAAAGCCCGGCAGGACGCGGGAGGCGTGATAATCGTCGAAGAGTTTTCCGCCGAATTCCAGATACAGCTTTCCGCCGAACTGTTCGATTCTTTCGCGAATGTGCTCCGACTGGAGCGCGATGTATTTGTCGTTGTCAAAGCCGATCCGGTACATGGGCGGCACCTCCTTTTCACTCCTCTTAATTTATCACGAATCCGGGGGCGTGGCAAGGGCGCGACAGCACAGAATCCGGCGCTGGCCCCGTCTTTTTTTGCGGCGCGGCCCTGCGCGGAAAGCGCGCGGCACAGGGCCCCGGTCTGCGGAATCGGTCCTGCCGAAAAGACATCGCGCCGGCCCCGGTTTGCGCCGCCGGCCCTGCGGAAAAGGTACAGCACAGAGCCCGCGGGGACCTGTGTGCCCGGCGCAGCGCGGAGCTTCTGCCGCCGGTGCCCGCACATAAAAAGGACGGGACCGAAAACGGCCCCGTCCGTGAAAAAAGCGTCAGTTACACGATGCCCTGCGCCTGCATGGCATCCACGACCTTCTCGAAGCCGGCGATGTTGGCGCCCGCCACGAAGTTGCCGGGCATGCCGTACTTCTCTGCCGCGCCGGCGACCTTCGCATAGATGCCGACCATGATGTCCTTGAGCTTCGCGTCGACCTCGTCGAAGGACCAGGAGAGACGCATGCTGTTCTGGGTCATTTCCAGAGCGGAGGTGGCCACGCCGCCGGCGTTGGCAGCCTTGCCGGGCATGAAGACCATCTTGTTCTCCAGGAGGTAATCCGTGGCTTCACGGGTGGTAGGCATATTCGCGCCCTCGGCCACCAGGATGCAGCCGTTGGCGACCAGGGCCTTCGCGTCGTCCAGATCCAGCTCGTTCTGGGTCGCACAGGGCAGAGCCACGTCGCACGGAAGCTTGAAAACGCCCTTGCCCTCGGTGTAGGTCGCGGTCGGGACCTTCTCCACATACTCCTTGATGCGCCCGCGGCGGCCTTCCTTGATCTCCTTCAGGGCCGCCAGGTCGATGCCTTCCGGATCGTACACCCAGCCG
>JAFRUR010000081.1 GCA_017438775.1 Lachnospiraceae bacterium
CTGTAGCTGGTGTAGGTGATCGGGAGCTCCTCCTCGGGGATGGTCCGGTCGATGAAGGAACCGATCATGGAGTGCTCACTGGTGCCGATCAGGTAGAGGTCCTCTCCCTCGATCTTGTACATCATGGCGTCCATCTCCGCGAAGGACATGACGCCCGTGACCACGTTGCTGCGGATCATGAACGGCGGCACGAAGTAGGTGAAGCCCTTGCCGATCATGAAGTCGCGGGCGTAGGCCAGGATCGCGGAATGCAGGCGGGCGATATCCCCTTTCAGGTAGTAGAACCCGTTGCCGGCCACGCGCCTCGCGGCCTCGAAGTCCGCGCCGTCAAAGGCGTCCAGGATCTCCGTGTGGTAAGGGATCTCGAAATCCGGCACCACCGGATCGCCGAAGCGCTGCAGCTCCACGTTCTCGGAATCGTCCCTGCCGATCGGCACGGACGGATCGATGATGTTGGGGATGGTCATCATGTGGCGCAGGAGTTCCTCCTCCACCACCTTCTCACGGGCGGAGAGTTCCTCCACGCGGGCGGCGTCCGCGCTCACGCGCGCCTTGACCTCTTCCGCCTCCTCCCTTTTGCCCTGGCCCATCAGCCTGCCGATCTCCTTGCTCAGGGAGTTGCGGCTTGCGCGCAGGGCCTCGACCTCCTGCTTGATGGCGCGGTTCTCCTTATCGAGTTCGAGGACCTCGTCCACCAGCGGAAGCTTGGCGTCCTGGAATTTGTTGCGGATGTTCTGTCTGACGATCTCCGGGTTCTCCCGGACAAAGCGGATATCTAACATTTGATGCTCCATTCCGCCGGCACCCGGCCGGCATTGGTCTTGTCTTTGATCTGCTGCCTTCCTGCTTCCGCTCTCACTCCGCGGAGAGTTCCTCCATCTGCCCGATGGCCTGCGCGAAGACCTCGAGGGCCTCGTCCATCGGCGCGGACGTGCTCATGTCCACGCCGGCGATCTTCAGGAGCGAGACCGGGTCCTGCGTGCAGCCGCCGGAGAGGAACTTCTTGTACTGCTCCACCATCGGCGCGCCCTCCTCGAGGATGCGGTGGGCGATGGCCACCGCCGCGCAGAAGCTGGTCGCGTACTGATAGACGTAGAAGTTGTAGTAGAAATGCGGGATGCGGCACCACTCGTAGGCGATCAGGTCGTCCGAGATCATGGCATCGCCGAAGTACTGCTTGTTGAGGTCGTGGTAGGTCTGGGCCAGGAGCTGCGCGGTCAGGGGCGTGCCGGCCTCTTCCATCGCGCAGGTCTTGCGCTCGAACTCCTCGAACATGGTCTGACGGTACACCGTGCTCTTGAAGCTCTCGAGGTAGTGGTTGATCAGGTACGCCTTCTCCTCGCGGGAGGACGCCTTCTTCAGCAGGTACTCGAGAAGCAGGACCTCGTTCGTGGTGCTGGCCACCTCGGCCACGAAGATCTTGTATTCCGCGTTCAGCACGCTCTGGTTTTTGCACGAATACCAGGTGTGCATCGAGTGGCCCATTTCGTGGATCAGCGTGAAGACGTTGTCCAGGGTCTCGTTGTAGTTGAGCAGCATGTAGGGATGCACGCCGTAGACGCCGGTCGAATACGCGCCGCCGCGCTTGCCCTCGTTCTCCACCACGTCGATCCAGCGGTTCGCGATGGCCTCCTTGACCACGGAGACGTACTCCTCTCCCATGGGCGCGAGGGCCTCCACGATGATGTCACAGGCCTCCGCGTACGGGACCTTGACCTCGTAGTCCTTCACGATGGGCGTGTAGACGTCCCACATGTGGAGTTCGTCCACGCCGAGAAGCTTCTTGCGCAGGCGCACGTAGCGGTGCATGGCGTCCAGGTGGCGGTGCACGCTGTCAAAGAGGTTGTCGCACACGGACGGGGAGACGTCGTTGCGGTCCACGGCGGCCTCGAAGGAGGACTTGTAGCCGCGGGCGCGGGACGAGAAGGAACGGCCCTTGACTTCTCCGGCATACATGGCGGCCCAGGTGTTGGAGAACTCCTTGTAGCGGCCGTAGAAGGCCTTGAACACCTTCTCGCGCAGGTCGCGGTCTCCGCTCTCCTGCAGCGGCACGAAGCGGCCGTTGCTGATCTGCACTTCCTTTCCGTCCTTATCGGTGACGGACGGGAACTTGAGGTCCGCGTTGACCAGCATGCCGAAGCTGTTGGAGGGCGCCTCCATCAGCTCCATCGCGAAGGCGAGAAGCTTTTCTCCCTCCACCGGAAGCGCGTGCGCGCGCATGCGGACGATGTTGCGGATGGTGACCTCGTAATCCTTGAGGGCGGGTTCTTCTTCATAGTACGCGGCCAGCGTCTCGTCCGGGATCGCCAGGATCTCGGGATCCAGGAACGCGCTCTTTTCCATCATCTGCGCGGCCATGCGCTGGGCGCGGGCCACGAGTTCCTGGCCCTTCGGGGCCGCGGTATCCTCGTCGTGGCGGCAGTTCGCGTAGGTATAGACCGAGGACAGGATGCGGGACCCTTCTTCATAGATTCGAAGGACCTCCAGCAGGTTCTTCGCGCTCTCTGCGGCGCGTCCCTCGTAAGAGGCGATCTGCTCTCCCAGAGCGCGGCCCTTTTCCAGATCCGCCTCCCAGTCCGCCTCCGTTGCGTAGATATCTTCCAGGCGCCAGGTGAGTTCCTCGCTCACCTCACTTCTCTTGGGAAGTTTCTGTTCCATCCGGTATCCTCTCTTTCCGCCGCCGTCCGCGGCCGGTTTCTCAATTTCGTTATCCTTCATTATACCTATATCGGGCGGTTTTCGCAAGTGCCCGAAAGCACGAACAAAACCGGCATTTCCGGACGACGAGGCGGCAACGTCCCCGGAAGCCTCACTTGCGCGGCAGCGATGCCCCGGCGCGGCGATGTGCGGAGCGAATTGCCGAATCCGCGACCTGACGCGCGAGCATAGCGCGGGGGCCGGAGACGACTGTCTGAGGGCGCTTTCTTCTCCGTCCGGCAGGACATCGGAGGAAAGCGCCCGAGTTCGTGCAGGCCCCCGCTCATCGGCGACGGAGCGCGTGGGAGCGGATGGCACCTGAGCGGAGCACACGCCGCGCCGGGGGCTGTCGGCCGCGCGAGGGAGCGCAGCCGGAACAAAGCAGACACAAGGATGAGATGGATCTCGCCGCCATGTCCGGGAGCAGTCTCCGAAGCATCACACGAAGGGGCGCCGCCGGAGCAAAATGTGTGCAGGAATGAAGAAAGGCTTCGCCGCCCTGCCCGGGAACCGTCTGCAGGATACACCGGCAGTCCGCCCGGGGCGGGCCAGGCGCATGGCCGGGAACGGTTTCGCCGCTCCGGCGCAAAAAAGTGCATGCTGAATTCGAAAACCGATCCGGGACTTGCACTTTCCGCCGCGTCGTGATATATTGATATCGCAATACGTAGTTTTAAAAACTACATGTAAGGAGATGATCGTTTTGAAGTCCGCCAACATCGCCGCGAAGCAGGGGAACATCCGCTTCGGCGTCCTGCCCTCCACCGTGAGTTTCCAAATCCGCGAGCCCGGCTCGGCCCTGACGCACTTTGCCGCCCTCATCCTGATGACGGCCGGCGCGGGACCGCTCCTGATGCGCGCCCGCGAAGCGGGATCGGCGCGCACCATGTTCTCTCTGGCCGTCTTCCTCCTCACAGCCTGCGCCCTGTACGCAGCCAGCACGACGTATCACACGGTGGTCCTCTGCGAGCGGAAGACCCGCGTGTTCAAGAAGATCGACCACATGATGATCCCGGTCATGATCGCCGGCACGTACACGCCGGTCTGCCTCCTCGCGCTCACGGGCCGCACCGGGAAGCTCCTGCTCCTCGGCATCTGGTCCATGGCCCTGCTCGCCATCCTGTTCAAGGCCTTCTGGGTCACCTGCCCCAAGTGGGTCTCCTCCGCCCTGTATCTCGCGATGGGGTGGCTCTGCGTCCTGGCCATGCCGGCGCTTCTCGCTGCCCTGCCGCACGAGGCTTTCCTCTGGCTCCTGGCCGGCGGGATCTTCTACTCCGCGGGCGCCCTCATCTACGCGCTGAGCCCGCGGTCCTTCAACGAAGCGCACCCCTACTTCGGCTCGCACGAGATCTTTCACGTGTTCATCATGGCGGGAACGGCCTGCCACTACATGCTGATGTTCCGCTTCCTCGCGCTGCTGCCGTAATGTGCTTCGCCTAGCGGCCCGCTCCGCCGCACGGCCTCCGTCTTCTGCTGCACAGATCGATGTCCGCAGAGGCACAGCCCGAAACAGCAGCAGGACACGCCCCTCTGCGGCGAGGCGCAGTTCCGGGTTTTCCTCAGAACATGTCTCTCCGCAGGACCGTCATGCCCGCACTTCCTCATAAAGAAAACGCCCCGTCTGTGAGCTGATATGCTCCCTCTATGAGAGACAGTGAAAGATATAAAACACTGTCAATCATGGAGGGAGCATTGTTATGCCACAAAAGCAGAAAATAGCTATCGAAGAGAAAATAAGAATAGTTCGAGATGTAATAGCCAGACGCATAA
>JAFRUR010000082.1 GCA_017438775.1 Lachnospiraceae bacterium
ACCTTCCAGCCCGATCCGGCCGCCCTGGAGGCAGCGATCACGGAGAAGACCCGCGCCGTCATCATCAACACGCCGCACAACCCCACCGGCGTGATCTACGGAGAGGAGACCCTGCGGGCCATCGCGGACGTCCTGCGCCGCGCCGGAGAGCGCTTCGGAAAGCCGGTCTACCTGCTTTCGGACGAGCCCTACCGCGAGCTGGCCTACGACGGCGCACAGGTGCCCTATCCGGCCAACTACTACGAGAATACGATCACGTGCTATTCCTTCTCCAAGTCCCTCTCGCTCCCGGGCGAGCGTATCGGCTACCTCGCCGTGCGTCCGGAGGCCGACGGGGCGGAGGAGATCATCGGGGCCGCCACGATCGCGAACCGGATCTGGGGGAGCGTGAACGCCCCTTCGCTGATGCAGCGCGTGATTCTGCGGTGTCTGGACCTGAAGACGGACGTGGAGGCGTACGACACCAACCGCCGTCTGCTCTACGACGGGATGACCGCCCTTGGCTTCGACTGCGTGAGGCCCGCCGGCGCGTTCTATCTCTGGGTCCGGTCCCCTGAAGCCGACGAGAAGGCCTTCTGCGCGAAGGCCAAGGCCCATCACATCCTGATGGTGCCGGGCTCCTCGTTCGCCTGGCCCGGGTATGTGCGTCTGGCCTACTGCGTCTCCGCGGATATGATCCGCCGTTCCATGCCCGCTTTCGCGGCGCTGGCGCAGGAGTACGGACTGAAGGCGTGAGCCGCGGCCCGGAGAGTGCAGGCCCGGTTTCCCCGGCAGGAAGCGTGCGGCCGGAAACGCGATGTGTCTTTCGCGGACTGTTTTGCAACCGTTCTTTGTGACCCTCTATTCTGCTCCGGAAATCATCCCCTGGAGGAAATGAAGCGATGGCAGGACCTGGCGGAGGCGGCCGCGGCGGCATGGGCGGCCGGTACCTGACGGAAGAAGAGAAGAAGTCCCAGCCCAAGATCACCGGCGCGCTGCTCAGACGCGTGTTTTCGTACCTGACGCCCTACTGGAAGCAGCTCCTTCTGGTGGTGCTCCTGATCGCCGTGTCCTCGGTGTTCGGCCTGATGCCGTCCATCCTGACCGGCCGCATCATCGACGAGGGCCTGATCGGCCGCAACATGTCGGCCCTCATCCGGCTGATTCTGCTGTCCCTGGCCGTGACCTTCGGCTCCAGCCTGATCGGGGTGGCGGAGACCTACCTCAACACCTGGATCGCGGAGCACATCACCTACGACATGCGCGGGAAGATGTACCGTCACCTGCAGCAGATGTCGCAGCGGTTCTTCACGACCAACAACCAGGGCGACATCATCACCCGCATGACGAGCGACATCGCGGGCGTTCAGTCCATCATCACGAGCACGCTGACAAGCATCCTGTCCAACTCGATCACGCTGATCGTGGCCATGATCGCGATGTACCGGAAAAACTGGGTGCTGGCGACCATCGGCATCATCATCGTGCCGCTGTTCACGATCCCGACGCGCCGCGCCGGCAAGACCCGCTGGGACATCACCCGCGAGGCGCAGGAGACGAGTGACGAGATCAACGGCATCCTGAACGAGACGCTGTCGGTTTCCGGCCAGCTCCTGGTCAAACTCTTCGGGAAAGAGGAGCGCGAGTACCAGAAGTACGACGGCGCCAACGCGCGCATGGTCAAACTCAACATCCGCGAGCGCATGGCCGGCCGCTGGTTCATCATGATCCTGCACACCTTCACGAGCATCGGGCCGATGCTCCTGTATCTGGTGGGCGGCATCCTGATGATGAAGTACGACTCGAACCTCACCGTCGGCGATATCACCGTGCTGGTGGCCCTGCTCGGGCGCATGTACGGCCCGGTCAATTCCCTGCTCAACATCCAGGTGGACTGGATCCGCTCCATGGCGATGTTCACCCGCATCTTCGAGTACTTTGACATGCCGGTGGAGATCCAAAACGCCCCGGATGCGGTGCGCATGCCTTCTGCGGACGGCAGCGTGGAATTCCGGAACGTGGACTTCTCCTACGACGGGGACCGCCAGATCTTAAAGGACGTGAGCTTCACGCTGGAGAGCGGACGTTCCGTGGCCATCGTGGGTCCTTCCGGCTCCGGCAAGTCCACGATGATCAACCTGATCCCGCGCCTGTATGACGTGGGCGCCGGCTGCGTGCTCTTCGGCGGGACAGACGTGCGGAAGATCGACCTTGCGGACCTGCGAAGCCACGTGGGCATCGTGAGCCAGGAGACCTACCTGTTCAACGGGACCATCCGCGAGAACCTCCTGTACGCGAAGGAAGACGCGACGGAGGAGGAGATGATCGAGGCCTGCAAAAAGGCCAACATCTACGACTTTATCGAGCGCCAGGAGACGGGGCTCGACACCATGGTCGGCAACCGCGGCCTCAAGCTCTCGGGCGGAGAGAAGCAGCGCATCTCCATCGCGCGCGTGCTCCTGAAAGACCCGGCTCTTCTGATCTTCGACGAGGCCACTTCGGCCCTGGACTCCATCTCGAAGGCGAAGATCCAGGAAGCCATCGAGCCTCTGATCCAGAGCCGCACCAGCATCCTGATCGCCCACCGGCTCTCGACCATCCTGGCCGCGGACGAGATCCTCGTCCTCAAGGACGGACAGATCGTGGAGCGGGGCACGCACGAGAAACTGGTCCGGGCCGGCGGCACCTACACGGAGCTGTACGAGACCCAGTTCTCCAAGGCCCTGGTGGGCAGCGGCGGGGACGACGGCATCTCCGAGGAGGGCAAGGCCTTCCTCTTCGCCTCGGATACCGATCCGGAGGCGTACTGACAAAAGTGCCCGGCAGCAGGTCTTTTTCCGCGGCCGGGCATTCTGATTTGTTGCGCCGGGTGCTCTCCTGTGAAAAAGCGCCGGGAAACATGAAGCATCGACCGGAAGAACCGCAGAGCCGAAACCGGCTGCCTGCGGAACGTGAGTATGCATTCGCATGTACTGAAAAACGGAGGACGATCGGATCGACATGGAACTGCGTGAATTATTGGAACAGGATAAGGAACGGGTGCTCTCCCGGTTCTCGGCCGCTCAGGACATGACGGAGGCGGCGGGAATCTGCGAGGAGGAAATGGGGCGTCTGCTCCTGCGCTATCAGGAAGAGAGGCGGCAGGAAGAGGCGGCTCCGGAGGCAGCCCGGGCCCTGCGCGTCGCTTCTGCCGCGGCCCCGATGATCGCGGGGGTCGGCCAGGTGCGCGCCTATCAGCAGGTGGACGTCGCTGCCCCGAAGAAAAAGGGCGAGCCCGCGGTCATCCTCATGCTGATCGCCGCCCTTCTCAGTCTGGGCGGGGCCGCGGCCGCCGTGATCGGCCGGGCCGACAACTTCCCGGACTGGGTGTTCTGGGCCGGCTGGGCCGCTGTCGTCGCGGGCATCTTTGTCGCGTTCTTTGCGGGGCGGAAGAGCAAGCACTATCCGGAAGAGGCCGGAAACGCCAAGCGCTACGAGGTGCATCCCGACGGTCAGCGCCTCTTCCGCGCGATGACGGCCGTCGCGGCCGTGATCGACCGCAGCATCGCGGAGGCAGCAGAGGAGAAGAAACTCCTGACCGCGCAGAGCCTGCCGGAAGACGGACCTCTCGCGGAGGATGAACTGGAACTGTTTGGCCGCATCCTCGAAAACGCCCGCACGATGGGCGGGGACGAGGGAGAGCAGCTGGAGAGCGACGTGCGGTTCTTCCTGCATCAGAAGGGAATCGAGGCCGTCAGTTACGACCCGGAGAAGGCCCACTGGTTCGAACTGCTTCCCGGGGACGAGGCGGAGACCCTGCGCCCGGCCCTGGTGTGCGGAGGAAAGCTCCTTAAGAAAGGCCTCGCGGCCGGCGCGGGCAGCATCTGAGCGCGCGCGGAAAGAACGGAGAGACCATGGAACGATTTTTCGGATTTGATCTGGGCGACGCGGAGAGCGCGGTGTGCGTTCTGCGCGCGGGAGAAAAGCAGCCGCAGGTCCTGCCGGTGCGCGGCAACCGCAGCTTCATCAGCGCCTACGCCCGCACGGAGAGCGGAGAACTTCTGATCGGTGAGGACGCCTGCTACGCGCCCGGCGCCCTGGTGCGGCGCCTGCGCTTCAAGAGCCGGTTCCTCGCGGACCCGGAGACCGACGCCGACGTGCGGAGTTTTGCGGCCGGCGTGCTCACGGAGCTGCGGCAGGACGGAAGGCTTTCGGACGGCGAGGACACCTGCGTGTACGTCGGCTGTCCGGCCGGCTGGGACAAGGCGGACCGGGAGCGCTACCGCGCCATCTTTGAGCGCGCGGGCTACCCGCCGGTGCGCATCATCTCGGAGTCCCGCGCCGCGCTGGTGAACGCCTGTCAGTCGCGCCACCTGCAGGTCGGCTACGACATCTTAAAGCACCCGGTTCTCGTGGTGGACGTGGGGTCGTCCACGACGGACTTTGCCTTTATTTCGGGTGGGCGCGAGGTGGAACTCAAGACGGCCGGAGAGGTGGCCCTGGGCGGCGGTCTCATGGACGAGGCGCTGCTTTCGGCCTGCGTCGATGCCTCTCAGGGAGCGGACCGCATTCGCCGCTTCCTGGAGGAGAAGCCCGCGTGGAAGAGCTACTGTGAGTTCGCGGCGCGCCGCCTCAAGGAAAAGTATTTCTCGGATCCCGCGTATTGGAAGGAAAATGCCTGCACGCAGGTCGTAAAACTGAAGCCCCTGCTCAAACTGACGCTGCGGATGGACGCGGCCATGGCGGAAAAGCTCGTCTCCGGGCCGCTCGAGAGCCTCTCCGGGCGCAGTTTTGAGGAGACCTTCCTCGCGAGCCTCCGGCAGGTAGCCGGAAAGCTCGGCGATACCGCGCCGGAGCTCATTTTCCTGACCGGAGGCGTCTCCCGGATGTCTCAGGTCGCGGACTGGTGCCGCGAGGTCTTCCCGGACGCCGTGACCATCACCGGACCAGAGCCTGAGTTCTCGGTGACGCGGGGCCTCGCCCTGTGCGGCGGCATCGACGAGGAGCTGCGCGCCTTCCGCTCCGAAGTGGAAGAACTGCGGGATTCCTCCGTGGTGGAGCGCATCGTCCAGGCCCACGTGAGCGAGCTCTATCAGGGCGCCGTGGACGAACTCACGGAGCCGCTGCTGCGCGAGGCCGTGCTCCCGGTGATCTCCCGCTGGAGGAGCGGAGAAATCGGGAAACTCGCGGAGATCGACGGTGTCCTGGAGGAGGAGATCACAAACTGGCTCCACACGGACCGCGCCAGGGAACTCCTGGCCAAGCCGGTGGCCTCCTGGCTGCGGCAGATCGGCTTCGAGCTCGAGGAGCATACGGTGCCCATCTGCGTGCGCCGCGGCGTGCCCTACCGCGCCCTGTCCCTGACCAGCCACCTGGCGGTGTCGGAGATCGACGTGAAGGTGGAGGCCAAAAACGTCTTCGCGGTGGAGGAGATCACCTGGATGATCGACACGATCATTTCGCTCCTGGTCGGCCTTCTCTGCGGCGGCAGCGGCGTGGCGCTGATCGCGGGCGGTCTGCCCGGCATCGTGGCCGGCGCGGTGGTCTCGCTCCTGGTCCTTCTTCTGGGCAAGAACAAGATGCAGAAGCTGATGCTGAACACCAATGTCCCCGCCTTCCTGAGAAAACTTACGCCGATGAGTTACTTTGAGAGCCGCATCCGGCACATCTCCGAGGAGGTCAAGGCGAGCTTCCGCAGGAGCCTGGCCGAGGAGAAGAACGAGGAGATCATCGCCCGTATGGCCGAAGACATCTCGCAGCAGATCGACACCTGCCTCATGAAGATGGCCGAGGTGGTCGAGATCCCGCTGGGGTGAGGGCCCGCATATCCTTGGCGGCAAGTCCGCCGTAGGTGTAGGCGTACTCCTTATTCTTTTTGTCGTACAGGCAGTCCTCCGGGGGGATTTTTTCCTCGACCGACGCCCATCCCGCAAAGACCTTGCCTTCCGGCGCAGTGAAGGCGGGTTCGGGCAGAGTGATCTCTTCCCCCGCGTGCCAGGTGCCGTCTGCCATCCCGCCACTCCCAGCAGTCGGATTCCATGCCGTCAGGCGCGGCAAACGGACAGTCAGGGAAGATACCTCCGGTGAAGGCGGGGCAGGGCTGCGGATGCGGTCCTGTTACAGTGGGCGGAGAGGGGGCGAGGCCCTCTTTTTTCCTTACGATTTTCTTGGGATTTGTAATATCAAATAGTACAGGGATCGACAAGAAGCGCCGGAGAGAAAAATGACGTGTCTGATACATTTGCGACTTGATTTCCTGCTTCTTTCTATGATATAAAAAGAGCGTGAGATGCGGGATCTGCGTCCCGCTTCTGTGACAACCGCATACCGTCGGAAGAAGAGCTCAGGAGAGACCGCCCCGCGGCGGCGCCGAAGAAGCAAAAAGCGATCAAACTTTCAGGCAAAGGAACTGAGCTTGGACGAACCTCCGGAAAGCCGCACTGGCGGCACCGAAGAAGCAATCCCCACGCGGGAGAATCTTTCAGGTCACGATACGGAGCGCGCGAAGTGTTTTCGCGCGCCCGTTTTTGTTTTTCCGGGCACTGCAGCAGCAAGGAGAGGAGAAGAGCATGGACAAGAAAACACCTCTGTACGAGGCCCACGTCCGGCTGGGAGGGAAGATCGTTCCCTTTGCCGGATACCTGATGCCGGTCCAGTACACGGACATCTTAAAGGAGCACGCGGCGGTGCGCACCGGCGTGGGACTCTTTGACGTCTCACACATGGGAGAATTCCTCCTGTCCGGCCCGGGGGCCTTTGCGAGCCTCCAGCACCTGCTGACCAACGACTACGCGAACATGCCCGAGGGGCGCGTTCGCTACAGCCCGATGTGCTACGAAAACGGCGGCGTCGTGGACGACCTCCTGGTGTACCGCCGCGGCGCGGAGGACTACCTGATCGTCGTCAACGCCTCCAACAAGGACAAGGACTTCGAGTGGATGAGCGCGCACCTCTGCGAGGGCGCGGTCCTCGAGGATATCTCCGAAAAGGTCGGCGAGATCGCTGTCCAGGGCCCCCTGTCCGGGGAACTGCTTCAGAAGCTTACTGCGCCGGAGAATCTCCCGGAGAAGTATTACTGGTTCGTGGAGCAGAAGGACGTGGCCGGCGTCACCTGCCTGATCTCCCAGACCGGCTACACCGGGGAGTATGGCTTCGAACTGTACTGCCGCGCGGAGGAGACGGAGAAACTCTGGAACGCCCTGCTCGAGGCCGGTGCGGACCTGGGCGCCGTTCCCTGCGGCCTCGGCTGCCGCGACACCCTGCGCCTCGAGGCGTCCATGCCGCTCTACGGGCATGAGATGGACGAAAACGTCACTCCTCTGGAGACCGGCCTCGGCTTTGCCGTGAAGCTCGGAAAAGAGGAGTTCATCGGCCGCGAGGCCCTGCTGGCCGCGGGCGACCCGAAGATCTGCCGCGTCGGCCTGAAGGTCACGGGCCGCGGCATCGTGCGCGAGCACATGGACGTGTTTGCGGACGGCGCGCAGGTGGGTCACACCACGTCCGGCACGGTGCTGCCGACCGTGGGCGGCGCCCACGCGATGGCCCTGATCGACAAGGCCTTTTCTGCGCCCGGCACGCCCCTGACCGTGAACGTGCGCGGCCGCGAGGTGGCCGTGGAGGTCGAGCCCCTGCCGTTCTACCGCAGGAAGAAGTGACCTGCTTTGTTCTTCTGCGGAAACAGCGGGAGAGAAGAGGTCAAAAAAGGGATGCGGCAGAAACCGGAAAGGGAGCCGGATGGCCGCAGAAAGCAAATCGTTTGAAAAAGGCAGATAACGCCACAGAATACAAGTCTGACACAGCATCAAGGGAGGTAAATCAGCATGAACGCACCCCAGGAACTGAAGTACACGAAGAGCCACGAGTGGATCCGCGAGGAAGAGGGCGGCATCTGGACCGTCGGCATCACCGATTTTGCGCAGGATCAGCTGGGAAGCCTGGTCTTCATCAATCTGCCCGCGGAGGGCGACGACACCGAGGCCGGAGAGCCTTTCTGCGACGTGGAGAGCGTGAAGGCCGCGTCTGACGTCATGGCGCCCGTGACCGGCACCGTGGTCGAAGTGAACGAAGAACTCGAGGATGCCCCGGAAAAACTCAACGAGGATCCTTACGGCGCCTGGATCGCCCGCATCGAGGGAACCCCTGCGGACGACCTGATGGACGCGGATGCCTACGCGGCGTTCTGCGAGGAGGAAGGCTGATGGCGGACTATCTGGCCGCTTCCCCCGCGGACAGGGAGAGGATGCTGGCAAAGATCGGCGCGAAAGACATCACCGATCTGTATGAGAGCGTCCCCGAAAAGCTGCGGGTGAAGGGGAATCTGCACCTTCCGGCCGGCCTGGACGAGATGTCCGTGCGCCGGGAGATGGAGGCGCTGGCGAGGAAGAACACGGTTTTCCCGACGGTGCTTCGCGGGGCGGGAGCCTACCGTCACTACATCCCCGCGGTGGTCCCGGAGATCGTCTCCAAGGAGACCTTCGTGACCGCCTACACGCCGTACCAGGCGGAGATCTCGCAGGGTGTCCTGCAGAGCATTTTTGAGTATCAGACCGTGATCTGCGAGCTGACCGGCATGGACGTCTCCAACGCATCGGTTTACGACGGGGCCACGGCGGCCGCCGAGGCCGCGGCCTCCTGCCGCGACCGCAGGAGAAAGACGGTGCTCGTGAGCGCCTGCGCCCATCCGGACGTGCTGCGCGTCATGAAGACCTACGCCTGGGCCGCGGATACGCCCCTGACCGTCGTTCCGGAGAAGAACGGCCGCACCGACATGGAGGCCCTGGCCGGACTTCTGGATTCGTCTGTCGCTGCGGTCTATGTGCCGCAGGTCAACTATTACGGCTGCATCGAAGAGGCGGAGGAGGCGGCGCGTCTGGCGCATGAGGCCGGCGCGAAGCTCATCCTGGGGGTGGATCCCCTGGCTGCCGTGCTCCTGAAGAGCGCCGCGGACTGCGGCGCGGACATCGCCGTGGGCGAGGGACAGCAGCTCGGCATGCCGCTCTCCTGGGGCGGCCCCTTCCTGGGCTTCATGGCCGCAAAGCACGACATGATGCGCAAACTTCCCGGTCGTATCGTCGGAGAGACGAAGGACGACGCCGGCAACCGCGCCTTCGTGCTGACTCTGCAGGCCAGAGAGCAGCACATCAAGCGCGAAAAGGCGAGCAGCAACATCTGCTCGAACGAGGCGCTCTGCGCGATGACGGCCTCCGTCTACGCCGCCGCCATGGGCCCGGAGGGCCTGAGGCAGGCCGCGCTCCAGAGCATGTCCAAGGCGCACTACCTGGCGCAGGAACTGGAGAAGATCGGCTGGCGCCGCGCCTTTGAAGCGGACTTCTTCCAGGAGTTCGTGACCGAGGCGCCGGAGGGAACGGACATTGCCGCCGCGCTGGCCGCGCTGGAGAAGGCCGGCATCCTGGGCGGACTGCCTCTCGGAGGCGGACGCGTCCTCTGGTGCGCGACCGAGGTCGTCTCCAGACAGGAGATGGACCGCACCGCTCAGATCCTGAAGGAGGTGCGCGCATGAAGCTGATTTTCGAACGCAGCGTTTCCGGACGCGGGACCCGCTATCTTCCGGACTGCGACGTCCCCGTGACAGAGCTCGACAGCCGTTTTCTGCGGGAGAAGGCTCCGGCCCTTCCCGAGATCTCGGAGAACGACCTCTGCCGCCACTATACCGAACTCGAAAAGCGCGCCTACGGCGTGAATGACGGCCCGTACCCCCTGGGGAGCTGCACCATGAAGTACAACCCCAAGGTGAACGAGGCCATGGCCGCTCTGCCCGGCTTTGCCGACGTGCATCCCCTGCAGCCGGCCCATACGGCAGCCGGCTGCCTGGAGGTCCTCACGCAGACCGCGAAGTATCTCTGCGAGATCACCGGCATGGACGCCATGACCCTGACGCCCGCGGCGGGCGCTCACGGCGAACTCACGGGCATGATGCTGATCCGCCGCTATCACGAGCAGCGGGGAGAGAAGGACGTGCGCCGCAAGGTCATCGTCCCGGACAGCTCCCACGGCACCAATCCCGCGACGGCGGCCATGAACGGACTGGAAGTCGTCTCCATCCCCTCCACGCCGGAGGGCCTGGTGGACCTTGCCGCCCTGGCTGCGGCGGTCGGACCCGACACGGCCGGCCTGATGCTGACCAATCCCAACACCCTGGGCCTCTTTGATCCCCACGTGGAGGAGATCACCCGCATCGTGCACGAGGCCGGCGGCCTGTGCTACTACGACGGCGCGAACCTCAATCCTATCATGGGCGTGGTGCGCCCGGGAGACATGGGCTTCGACTGCGTGCACCTGAACCTTCACAAGACGTTCTCCACGCCGCACGGCGGCGGCGGCCCGGGCGCGGGCGCGGTGGGCTGCAAGGCTTTCCTGGCCCCGTACCTGCCGGCGCCTTTCAGCGCGGCGGACCCGGAGGCCCCGGAGATCCCGGCCGAAAGCATCGGCGCGGTCAAGGCCTTTGCCGGGAACTTCCTGGTGATCGTGCGCGCCCTGACCTACCTGAAGACCCTCGGCGCGGCCGGCGTGCGTGAGAGCGCGCAGGGCGCGGTGCTGAACGCGAACTATCTGAAGGCGCTCCTGGCGGACACCTACGAGATGGCGCAGCCCGGGTACTGCATGCACGAGTTCGTGATGACGCTGGAGCGCGAGAAGCAGGAGAAGGGCTTCACCGCGATGGAGATCGCGAAAGGCCTGCTGGACGAGGGCGTGCATCCCCCGACCATGTACTTCCCGCTGATCGTGCATGAAGCCCTCATGGCGGAGCCCACGGAGACCGAGAGCCCCGAGAGCATCGAGGCGCTGGCGGAGGCCTTCCTGCGCGTCTACCGCGCGGCCGAGGCCGACCCGGAGGGCGCCCATCACTGGCCAAAGAGCACCGTGATCGGCCGTCCCGACGAGGTCGAGGCGGCGCGTCACCCCGTGGTGCGGTACGTGCCCGCACAGGAAGGAACGCAGGAAGCATAAGAAAACGGAGCCGCAGATGCCTCTGCGGCTCTTTTCCAAAGGAGAGGAGCGACAATGCTCAGTTTTGATCTGATCGTCATCGGCGGAGGACCGGGCGGATACCCGGCCGCCCTTCTTGCGGCCAAAGGAGGACTTTCCGTCGCCCTGGCGGAAGAAGACGCCCCGGGAGGCACCTGCCTGCACCGCGGCTGCATCCCCACGAAGACCCTGCTGCACAGCGCCTCCGCCCTGACGGACTTCGCGAAGGAGAGCGCTCACGGGATCCTCACGGGAGAGGCCCCGCGCCTTGACATGGCGGCCCTGGACAGCCGCCGCCGCGACGTGGTGAGCACCCTGGAGGAGCAGATCCGCGGGAGCTTAAAGCGCGCCGGCGTCCGCGTCTTTGCGGGCCGCGGGACCGTGACCGCACCCGGCCGCGTCCTCGTGACCGCGGCTGACGGAGCGCAGGAAGAACTGTGCGCGAAGGACATCCTGATCGCGACAGGGGCATCTCCGTCCCTGCCCCCTATCCCGGGGGCGGACCTGCCGGGCGTCCTGACCAGCGACACCCTGTTTGACGGGGACCTGCCCGCGCCGGAGCGTCTCACCGTGATCGGGGGCGGCGTCATCGGCGTGGAACTCGCGAGCTTCTACAGCGCCGTCGGCTGCGACGTCACCGTGCTGGAGATGGAAACCAGACTCCTTCCCCTCCTGGAGAAGGAACTGGGGCAGGCCATGGCGGTGATGCTCAAGGGCCGCGGCGTGACCGCGGTCACCGGCGCCCGTGTGCTTGCCATCGAAGAGGCGGAGGGCGGCCTCCTGTGCCGCTACGAGGTCAAGGGAGAGACCCGCGAGGTCCTCTCGGACAACGTTCTCCTCTCGGCGGGACGCCGCGCGAGAACGGCGGGCCTGTTCGCGGAGGACGTGCCGGTACAGATCGACCGCGGCATCGTCGTGAATGAACGATTTGAGACCTCCGTGCCCGGCATCTGGGCCGTGGGCGACGTGATCCGCGGCACGACGGGCCTGGCCCACGGCGCGACCGCGCAGGGCGAGGCCGTGGCGGAGATTCTGCTCGGAAAGCGGGAGAGCGGGGCGCTGGGCGCCGTGCCTTCCTGCATCTACACCACGCCGGAGATCGCCTGTGCGGGACAGACCGAGGAGGCAGCTGCGGCAGCGGGTCTTGACGCGTTTTCCGTCAAGGTCCCCATGCACGGCAACGGCAAGACCGTGATCGAGGAGCCCGGACGGAGCTTCATGAAGCTGGTCTGCGAAAAGGGCACCGGGCGGATCCTGGGCGCGGAGCTCGTGGCTGCGCGCGCCTCGGATATGATCCCGTTCTTTACGGCGGCCGTGGACCTTGGACTGACTGCAGAGCAGCTCTCCCGCGTCATCTTCCCCCATCCGACGTTTTCCGAGACGATGGGAGAACTCGTGAAGCTGGCCGCGGAGAAGGCCGGCGCCGTGAAATGAGTGCTCAGGACGAAAACGGCCGGTGCCGGAACATAGCGGACAGCCCCGGACAGGAGATGGTCTGCGAAAACGCGCCCGGACAGGGGCGCGCCGGCAAGAACGCGCCCGGACAGGATGCTGTGCGCCGGGAAAACACTTCTCCGGTGCTTCGCGTCTTTCGCACGGCCTGCACGGACCCTTACGAGAACCTGGCGCGGGAGGAATACCTTCTGCGCCGCGTCCCCGCGGGAGAGGTCTGGCTCTATCTGTGGCAGAACGACCGCACCGTCGTGATCGGCCGCAACCAGAACGCGTGGCAGGAGTGCCGGACAGAGGCACTCGAGGCGGACGGCGGCCATTTGGCGCGCCGTCTCTCCGGAGGGGGCGCGGTCTACCACGACCTGGGGAACCTCAACTTTACGTTTCTGGCGCGGCGCCCGCTCTACGACAGGGCGTGGCAGACGGAGGTGATCCGGCGCGCCGTGCAGAGCTTCGGGATCCACGCCGAGGTGAGCGGCCGGAACGACCTGACGGTCTCCGGCAGGAAGTTTTCCGGCTGCGCGTATTATGAGAGCGGGCAGGCCTGCTTTCACCACGGGACCGTGCTGATCGGCGGGGAAAAGGAGGCCATGGGCCGGTACCTGTCGCCGAACCGGGAGAAGCTGGCCGCGAAGGGCGTCGCCAGCGTGGAATCCCGTGTGGCCTATCTGGGCGACCTGGTCACGGGCCTGACCCCGGAGGCCATGGCGCAGGCCCTCATCACGGCCTTTGCCGCGGAATACGCGGGGGAGTCCGGACAAGAGACGTGTGCATCTCCTGCACGCATCCTTTTCTCCGAAACGGACGAGGCGGAGATCGCCAGACTGCGGGAGAAGTACGCGTCGCGGGAATGGATCTTCGGGCGCCTGGCCGATTTCGACACGGAACTGACCGCGCGCACGCCGGAGGGCATGGTCACCCTGCATCTCTCCGTGAGCGAGGGGATCATCCGCGGCGTGCAGGTCTTCACGGATTCGATGGACCCGGATCACGCGGAGAAGCTGGAGAAGGAGCTGCTGGGGAAACCGTTCCGGCGGGAGGAACTCAGGCACATTCTGGATGTTGATGCCGGTGACAGACAGGCATGACGGACGCGCCTCAGCAGAGGCGAAGATGCTTTTTCTGAAAGAAAGAAACGTATGATTCTGAAGGGGATGTCTCCCACGTCGGCGCTTCTTCCGGTGCCTAAGAAGACAGTCTCACGGATCGAAAAGGTTTCACTCGGGGAAAGGGAACTCTTTCATTGGCCGGTTCCTTGACTTTTGCGGTGACTTCTCCTATAATACCGCTTGTCAAATCGCTGATGGGAAGAGTACCCTGCCCGGACCGCCCAGAGAGAGGCGCACCTGCTGAGAGCGCCTTCGGAAGGAGCAGAGGGAAGACCACCCCGGAGAGGCCTGTCAAACAGGCACGGTGATTCCGTTATCATCAAACGAAGCGGCCGCGGCGCATGCCGGGGCAAGCAGGGTGGAACCGCGCAAAGAAATGCGTCCCTGCCGGATCGTCCGGCAGGGATTTTTTATGATCTGCGGACAAGTAACTGCAGTTGAAAAAAAGGGAACAAGAAGAACCAAACGAGGAGGATGAGTCCCATGAACAAGGAAGAGATGGGCAAGGAGGCCTATCAGGCATTTTATCTGGAGAATTACCGCCATTCGCTTTCGCACGTGCTGGCCAAGGCGGTCATCGAGCTGTTCGGGAAGGAGAACGTGCAGTACGCGATCGGCCCGCAGATCGACGACGGCTTCTACTACGATTTCCTGCTGCCGCGCCCCATCGTCAAGGAGGACTATGCAGCCATCGAGAACAAGATGCGGGAGATCTTAAAGCGCAAGGAGAACTGGACCAGGAAGGAAGTGTCCAAGGCGGAGGCCCTGGAGATCTTCCGCGGCCAGAAGTTCAAGACGGAGCTGATCGAGGACCTTCCCGAGGACGAGACCATCTCCACCTACACCACGGGCGACGATTTCATCGACCTGTGCCGCGGACCTCACATCGAGAACTCCCAGGAGCTGCTGGGCGCCGCTTTTGAGATCAAGAGCGTGTCCGGCTCCTACTGGAGAGGCGACGAGCACCGCGACCAGCTGCAGCGCGTCTACGTGTACGCGTTCCCGAACAAGGACGAGCTCAAGGCCCACAAGGCCATGATGCGCGAGGCCATGGAGCGCGACCACAAGAAGCTGGGCAAGGAGATGGAACTCTTCATGTTCGACGAGACCGCTCCCGGCATGCCGTACTGGCTTCCCCGCGGCTTCAAACTCTTCAATGCCCTTCTGGCCTTCTGGCGTCAGGAGCACGAGAAGCACGGCTACCAGGAGATCAGCGCGCCGCAGATTCAGAAGCGCGAGCTCTGGCTCACCTCCGGCCACTGGGATCACTACCGCGACGGCATGTTCGTCCTGCCCGCGAAGAAAGTCGCGGAGGACGGCAGCGTCTCCTTCGAAGTGGACGACCAGGATACCTACTGCGTCAAGCCCATGAACTGCCCGAACGCCATCCTGGTGTACAAGAGCAAGCTCCACAGCTACAAGGAACTCCCGATTCGCTACTCCGAGACCGATGTCATCCACCGCCGCGAGAAGAGCGGAGAACTGAACGGCCTCTTCCGCGTGCAGATGTTCCGTCAGGACGACGACCACACCTTCCTCACCGAGGACATGATCGAGGACGAGATCTCCGACATCATGGACATCGCGAAGACCATCTACGGCACCTTCGGTCTGGAGTATGTGGCGGAGCTGTCCACCCGCCCCGAGGATTACATGGGCGACATCGAGGTCTGGAACCAGGCCGAGGCGTCCTTGAAGCGCATCCTCGACAAGAAGTACGGCGAGGGCGGTTACGAGATCAACGAGGGTGACGGCGCTTTCTACGGCCCCAAGATCGACCTCAAGATGCGCGACTGCATCGGCCGCGAGTGGCAGATGGGCACCATCCAGCTGGACTTCCAGCTCCCGCTCAACTTTGACCTCAAGTACATGGCCGCGGACGGCACCCAGAAGCGTCCGGTCATGATCCACCGCGCGATCTTCGGCTCCATGGAGCGCTTCATCGGCATCCTGATCGAGAACTTCAAGGGCCGCTTCCCGTTCTGGCTCGCTCCCGTGCAGGTGGGCATCGTTCCGATCAAGCCCGAGCACAACGAGTACGCGAAGCAGCTGGAGAAGAAGCTCCGCGAGGCCGGCATCCGCGTGGAGGCTGACTATGCCGACAAGAACATGAACGACAAGATCAAGACCCTGCGCACCTACCGCGATCCGTACATTCTGGTCGTGGGAGACAAGGAGATGGAGACCGGCACCCTGGCCGTCAACATCGCCGGCAACAAGAAGGCCTACGGCGTGCCCGTGGAGACCTTCATCGCCGCCTGCGAGCGCATGAACAAAACCTATCAGCTGGAGCTGGAGGAGACCTTCGCGTAAGGCCCCGCCTCAGCCGAAAGCAGAAGAGCCCCCCGCATCTGCGGGAGGCTCTTTGATTCTGTTCGGATGCCGCGCGGCCGGTCTGCGGAGATCTTTTGTTTCAGACAGATGCGCCGCGGCCTGTCCGAAGAGGAGACCGCGGGACTCTTTTGTCCGGTCACGGAAGCGGGACGTCCATATACTGTCCGTACCGCTCCTTCAGGACGGCCTTTGACTCGTCGAAGAACTGCGTGTAGGAGATGCCGAAGGCCGTCTGGAACGGGACGCCGTGTAAGTAGGCGTCGATGACGGCGTCCGCGCCGAAACGCTCCGCCAGACATCCGTACAGGACGGCCGCTTCCGGGTAGGAAAGGGCGTTTCCGTCCATGCTCTTCGGACCGTTTTTTCCCTGCCGTTTGGAGGCGACGGACAGGTCGTATTTCCTCCGTAACTGGCTGCGGGTGACGACGCCGTCCAGAAGAAGGGAACTGACGCCGTAGGCCAGGAAGTAGGCGTTCTGGTCGTCATATGCCTCCGCCTCGGGAGCGCGGAACGCCTGATACATGTTCCAGACGCTCCGGTGGAAGATCAGGTCCTGATCGTTGGCCGGCTTTCCGCTCACGTCCGGCTCCTCAAAGAACTTGAGGTAAGCCTCAAAGCCGTGGGAGATATAGTCGATGGGGGCAAGGTGCGTGACGGCAGCGTAGGTGAAATGCTCCGCCATGCCCTCGTTCACCCAGGACAGCCAGTCCTGACCGCCCGGTTCCCGAATGAGCAGATGCATCATCTCGTGCCAGGTATTGTTCGGGTTGGAGAGGTCGATCTGACCTCTGGAGGGGTAGGCGCAGGTCGCCTGCATCGAGTCGATCAGGTCGATGCGGACAGGCTCTTCCAGCATGGCCTGCGCCGTCGCGGCGGCCGCGGGGGCCTCGGCGCGGATCTGTGCGAGCACCTCCTCCATGCCGGCGTAGAAGCTGCAGAGCCAGGCATAGAGGTCGTCCGGAGTCCGGAGCAGGCTCTTATCCGTCACATAAACGCTGAGGTTTTCCGCGCGCAGGACACAGGCGTGTTTCGCGGCATGAGCCGCCCGGGCGCAGGCGGCCTTCCCACTTCCTGCGGGGAGATCAGGCGCGGGGGAGATGCCCTGTTTCTCCGCCCAGGCGGAGAGGATCTGCGCGGGGTCGGCGGTATCGCGAAAGCCGGAAAACCCGTCCCGTTCGATCGAGAACGCGGTCAGGCTCCCCGCGGTCTGCCTGGCGGCACGCACGGTCTCTTCATCCGCGAGGACGGGGGAGAGATGGAGGCCGGAGCAGGAGGCCGTGAGGGCATGCCCGCCGTCCGCGTAGTAAGTCCTGAGATCCGGACCGTCAGAGGGGCCGGAGAGGCACTGCGCGATTCCGTACTGCTGCCAGGCTGAGGGAAGGCCGAAGGCCGCGCCGAAGATGGCGGGAAGGGCCTCGCCCGTGTCCGCGTCGTCCGGGGTGCAGAAGACCTGCGGGCCGAGAAGGAAGGGCAGGCCGTCTGCGGAATCTTTGACCAGAAAGACGGTGACGGGCAGGGCAGGTTCCTTCGCGAAAGATTCTGCCGCGGCGAGTTTCTCGCGGAGTGTACCGGCGCAGGCGCGCAGAAGCGCCTCGTCATAGATCCGGTCCTCCATGTGGACCGTGAGGGCCCCGAGGGTGAGCCGGTGTGTGGTGAATGCGGCCATGTATCCCTCTTCGCGGTCGTGGCGTCCCTCCGAGATGGGGGCGTCCTGTGCGGAAGCTTCCGTCGGCGCGGGCGTATCCGTCTCCGGCTCCTGTGAGGAGGGCGCGGCTGTGGTCTGCGGCGTCCGGTCCGTGTTTCCGGGGGGTGCCGGCCCGCAGGAGGAGAGGACCATGGCCGCGGCCAGGGTCAGGGAAAGGAGACGGAGGAGATATGCGAATCTGCGGATTTTCTTCATGGCATACCTGTTTCATGCGGGGCTGTTTCCGGAGCGTCAGCACAGAACAACACCGGGGATGTCGTTGTCTGCTGCCAGTATAGCATCCTGCGAGAGAGGCCACAAGCGAGAGACAGAAAAAAGGCCCCTCACGATGATCGTGAGGGGCCTGGTGTGGATCCGAAGGGATTCGAACCCTCGACCTCTGCGTTGCGAACGCAGCGCTCTCCCAACTGAGCTACGAACCCATGTGCCGTTGGCGGCAAAAGACATCTTACACTATATGGGAGAGAAAGTCAAAGACTTTTTTCTTTATTTGCGGGAGAAGCTGTGCGGCGGGGCGGAAGAGGCACAGATGCCTGCGGCTCTTTCCTACCGGTGTCCGGAGTCTCCTCCGGAGGCTGTCCTGCACAGACGCTTACAGCGCGTCTTCCCCGGCATCCGCGGCTTCATCCGCGCCGCTTTCCTGTGCGCCCTCCTCCGCAGGGACGGCTTCCGCGGCGTTTTCCGCGTACTCCGGCGCGACGCCCTCGTTTTCCGGCGCCTCCGCAGGAATCTCGACCTGCGTGTTCTTTCCGCGGCCGCGCAGGGTCAGCAGGAAGGCGTAGAGGACGATGGGGACGATGACCGTGAGCACCAGGGAGAACTGCAGGGCGCGGGTGGCCAGGTCGCTGCCGATCAGGGCAAAGACCAGGGTGAGAACGTACATCAGGACCAGAACGGCGATGCCGGCGAGGGCGAGGATCCGTCTTGCTTTCATGAAAAAATACCTCCGGTGGCGGGTGTCTTGCGGAAAAGGGGCGGCCGGACACGACCGGTACGATCCTGCGGAAGCAGGGCAGGCTGCGGGGCGGGAGCGCGCGCCTTTTTCCGCCCCTATGTTAGCAGAGTTTGGGCCCGGGGGCAACCTTGCTTTTTGTCCGTTGTTTTGTTACTATACCTATAATAGGGTTATTATGTGGACAGGCCGTTTCCGGCCGCACGAACCACAGGAGAATCATCATGGAAAAGAAGATCGCCATCGTGAGCGGCGCCTCCTCCGGCATGGGGGCGGAATGCGTGCGTCAGCTGGCCGCCGCTTATCCCGGCCTGGACCGGATCTGGGTGATCGCCCGCCGGAAGGGCCGGCTGGAGCAGCTCGCAAAAGAGGTGCCGGTGCCCCTCAAGATCTTTGAGGCCGATCTGAGCAGGAAGAAGGAATACGCGGCCCTGCGCCGCGCCCTCGAGGAAAAGCAGCCCCAGGTGCGGTTCCTGGTCAACGCCGCGGGCTTCGGAAAGATCGGATCGTTTGAGGATCTGGACGAGGACGACGCCTGCGGGATGGCGCAGCTCAACGTCACCGCCCTGACCAGGCTCACGCACGTCGTCCTGCCATACATGGCGGCGGGCAGCCGGATCATTCAGTTTGCCTCGTCCGCGGCTTTTCTGCCGCAGCCGGGCTTTGCCGTGTACGCGGCGTCCAAATCCTATGTGCTCTCGCTCTCGCGGGCGCTGGGCCGGGAACTTGCCCCGCGCGGCATCCGCGTGACGGCGGTCTGCCCGGGCCCCGTTAAAACGGAGTTTTTCGACATTGCGGAGCAGGGCGGGAATCACATCCCGTTCTACAAGAATCTCGTGATGGCGGATCCCGTCGCCGTGGTCCGAAAGACCCTGCGCGACGCGGAGGAGGGACGCGCCGTCTCGGTGTACTCCCTGCGGATGCAGGCCTTCGCCGTCGCCGCCAAGGTCCTGCCGCACGGCCTGTTTCTTCCGCTGTTCCGCCCCGAGAGCAGAAAAGCGGAGGCAGCCCCGGAGGAGCGCAGGACGCATCTTCTGCACGCCGGAAAGCATGTTCCGGAAGCGGGTGCGGACGGAGAACCGAAGGAATAAGCAGCGTTTGCCGGAAACAGAACACCGCGCACAGGATCGTCGGACAGACGCGGAGGAACGGTTTTGAAAGAATGGATCATCTCGGAGCGTGAAGAGGGGCAGCGGCTGGACAGATTCGTGGGAAAGCTCCTGCCGGAGGCCACGAAGGGCTTCCTCTACAAAATGCTCCGCAAAAAGAATATCACCCTGAACGGAAAGCGGGCCGAGGGCGATGAGCGCCTGTCCGCGGGCGATGCCGTGCGCCTCTTTTTCTCGGAGGAGACCTTCGCGCTTTTTGCCGGCTCGGGAAAGGCCGCGGCGGCGCTGGACGAAAAGATTCCGGAGATTCCCCCGGAGCGGATCCTCTACGCGGACTATGACATCCTGGTGGTGGACAAGCCCGCGGGCCTGCTCTCGCAGAAGGCGCGTCCCGAGGACGTCTCCCTGGCGGAGATGGCCGCGAAGACGGCGCTCTCCCGTGGACTCATCGTGGAAGAAGACCTGCGGACCGTGCGTCCGGGCGTCTGCAACCGCCTCGACCGCAACACCACGGGCATCGTGGTGGCGGGCATCTCCGCGAAGGGGCTCCGGGAGACGGGAGACCTTCTGCGGGAGAGAAGCACGAAGAAGACCTACCTCGCCCTGGTGGCCGGCCGCGCGCGCTTCGGCGCGCACCTGACCGGGTATCTCGTCAAGGACGAGGCTGCCAACACCGTGCGCGTCCTGGACGCCCCCGAGGAGGGCGCGGCCAGGATCGAGACCGCATTTGAGGTCCTGGCAGCGGGAGAGCAGGCATCCCTCCTGCAGGTCGATCTGATTACCGGAAAGAGCCACCAGATCCGCGCGCACCTGGCCCACGCCGGGCTCCCGGTCCTGGGGGACGTCAAGTACGGCAGTGCGGCCGCGAACGCGCGGGCCCGGGCCGACTGGGGCGTCTCGCGCCAGATGCTGCACGCCTGGAAAATGAACCTGCCGCAGGGGGACTTTACCGCCCCCATTCCACAGGATATGCGCCGCGCGATCGAGGGCGCGGGGTTTGCCGTCCCGAAGGCGTAACGTCACAGACCGGTTTGCCGTCTTTCCGGCGCAGAGCCTTTGTTCGCGGCGCGCCGGAGCGCGTCCCGGAGCGGGACGCGGAAGATCAGGAGTTTCTTCATGCGACTGGCTTTCTTTTTGCTTTTGTACTGCGCCTATGCCGCAGCCGCCCTGGCCCTGCTGGTCTGGCTTCTGTCTCGTGCTTTTCCGCGGGCGGGCCGGACGGTGTTTGTGCCGGCGGCGGCCGTCACGGGCGTCCTGAATCTGCTGCCTCCGGCCGGCGCCCTGACGCCGGACGGGCCCCTGTGCTGGTTTTTCCAGAAGTGGGGCAATATCCTCATCGGGTATTTCCTGTATTTTTTCGGAACGCTCTTTCTGGTGTGGCTCGTGCTCCTTTTCGTGCGTCTCGTCCGCCGCAGAGGGAGGGAGAGCGGCCGAAGGCCCGGCCAGACCGCCGCGCGCGTCGTTCTGGCCGTCCTGATCGTCCTGACGCTGGCCGTGAACGTCTGCGGCAGCAGAACGGCGCAGGACGTGAAGGTCACGCATTGGGAGGTGCCCGCGGAGACGCTGGGGCAGAAGGAGCCGCTGCGGATCGTGCTGATCGCGGATCTGCACATCGGGGTCAACTCCTCGCCGAAGCTCTATGAGGACATGGTCGGGCGCATCAACGAGCAGAACGCGGACCTGGTCCTGGTCGCCGGCGACATCGTGACCAGTTCGTTCAACGCGATGCGGGAGCCGGAGACGTACGCGGCCATCCTGCGCGGGATCCGGTCGCGCCTTGGCACGTACGCGGTCTACGGGAATCACGACGTGGACGAGCCGCTTCTCGGGGGCTTTACCGTTATGGGGCCGGAAAGGGCCGTGCGGAACCCGGCGTTTCCCGCCTTCTTCGAGGCCTGCGGCTGGACGCTGCTCACGGACGAGACCGCGGTCATCCCGGAGCTTTCGGGTCTGGTGATTGCCGGCCGCCGCGACAAAATGCGCCCCGGAGACGGGGTGGCGGTGCGGGCGTCTCTGGAGGAACTGCTCGCCGGGGTGGATCCCGCCGCGCCCGTCCTCCTTCTGGACCACGAGCCCAAAGGACTGGACGAACTCAGCCGATACGGCGTGGATATGGCTCTGTCCGGGCACACGCACGACGGGCAGATGTTCCCCGGCAATCTGATCGTGCGGGCCTTCAACCAGCAGACCTGCGGTCAGAAAGACTGGGGCGGCACGCAGGTCTTCGTGACCTCGGGCATCGGATATTACGGGCCGCCGCTGCGCCTCGGCACCATCAGCGAAGTCATGGTCATCGACCTCAGATGACCGGCCGCTTCCGCCGAGAAAGAGCAGAAGCGGTTTTGGGAATAAAACGTGAAAAACAGCGCGTCCCCGCAGGGAAACGCGCTCATCTTCCCCGCTGAACGGCGGAGAACGCTGTCAGCCGAAAAGGAGACCCATGGAACACGCACCGTATACCCCGGGAGAAAAGAGAAGAGCGTGGAAGAAGAAGGCGCGCGGTGTCGTGCGCGCGCACTATCTCCTTCTGGTGATCGTCTGTCTCGTGAGCGTCTTTTACGGGACGGAGTTCGGGTTCGTGCGCGAGAGCGCGCAGGGCCTGTATGACAGTCTGACCGGCAGGATCACGGAGATCGGAGGCGAGGTCCTGAAGGTCGACATGGACAGCGCCCGCGACAAGGTCCTGATGGAACTGGTGCAGGACAACATCGAGGCCGGGCGCGAAAAGGCGGCCAGCCAGCTGCTCGAGTATCAGGAGAGCAAGGAGGATCCGGGGGCGGTGATCGGCCGGCGCCGCGGCGTCTTCGCCACGATCGCCAACGAGATCACCTCGGGACATCTGTACATGATCCTGTTCAGCGGTCTGCACGGCCTGTTCCATTCGAGCCGCCTTTCGTCGGCCATCGTCGTCTTCGGGAACCTGCTGCTTGCGGTCCTGGCCTGGGTCTTCCTGAAAAACATGTATCAGGCCGTGCTGCGGCGCATTTTCCTGGAGGCCCGTCTCTATCCGGAGGTCCCGGTTTCGCACGTGCTCCACATCCGACTGGTCGGCCGGTGGATCCGCGCGTCCCTGACCCTGCTGCTTAGGAGCATCTACGAAGTTCTCTGGAGCCTGACGGTCGTCGGCTTCTTTATCAAGCACTATTCGTACATCCTGGTCCCGTTCATCGTGGCGGAGAATCCGGACATCCGGCCGAACCGGGCCATCACCCTGTCCCGCCGCATGATGAACGGGCACAAGTGGGAGTGCGCGAAACTCGAGCTCTCCTTCCTGGGCTGGCTCATCCTGGGCAGCCTCACGTTCGGGATCGTGAACGGCGCCTGGACGGTGCCGTATCTGACGGCCGCGCTGGCGGAGTTCTATGCGGACCGGCGCGCGGAGGCAAAGGCCGCCGGCGTCCCCGGTGCCGAGCTCCTGAACGACGCCTTTCTGTACGAGAAGGCCGAGGAGGCCTTCCTGCGCCGCACCTATCAGGACGTGGAGGAGCAGAAGCACTTCATCGACGAAAACCGCGTCACCCTGACGGGCGTGCGGGGCTTCCTCGTCAAATACTTCGGCCTGTGGATCGGGTCTTCGGAAGAAAAACGGCGCTGGGACGAGGTGGACAGGCGCCGGCAGCAGATTGTGGAAGACCGCGCCGTCATCAAGGGAAAGATCTACCCGCAGCGCCTGACCCCGCTGTGGAACCCGAAGAACAACAACGTCGTCCGCGACATCCGCTACATCCGCACCTACTCCATCTGGTCGGTGGTGCTCGTTTTCTTCGTGTTCTGCTTCATCGGCTGGTGCTGGGAGGTGGGCCTGCATCTCTTTACCGAAGGTACCTTCGTGAACCGCGGCTTCCTGCACGGACCCTGGCTGCCCATTTACGGCGGAGGCGTGGTGATGATTCTGCTCCTGCTGGCGCGCTTCCGGCATGACCTCGTCAAGGAGGCGCTCGCCATCGTGGTGCTCTGCGGCGCCGTGGAATACACCACCTCCCTGGTGATGGAGAGGGCCGTCGGCATGCGCTGGTGGGACTACACCGGGTACTTCCTGAACCTGCACGGGCGCATCTGCGGCGAGGGACTCCTGGTCTTCGCCCTGGGCGGGATGGCGGCCGTCTACCTGCTGGTGCCCCTGCTCGATACGATGTGGAGCCGCGCCAATCCCAGAGCGCTGGCGATCGTCGCCATCGTTCTGCTGGCCGTGTTTGCCGCGGACCTTGTCTGGTCCTTCCGCAAGCCCAACGTCGGCGAGGGCATCACGAGCTCTGCCGAACGGGAGGAGATCCGCGCAGGACAGTGGGAGAGGCCCGCACAGCGGGAGATCGCAGCAAAGATCTTTACGGTATCCGCGCAGGGCTTCCGGCCTGCGCAGCAGTAGAACGAACGGCCCGGTCCGGCGCGGGGCGGGAGATGTCCCGCCCGCAGGCCGGAGGCCGCCGTACGGAAAGAGGAGGGAGCGCATGGCAACATGGGATTCCCACGGGCGCCGGGGAACGGCGCTGGAGGAACTGGTCAACCACACGAATGAGATCTACCGCGAGAAGGGGCTGGCCCTGATTCAGAAGATTCCCACGCCCATCAAGCCGGTGAACATCGACGAGGCCTCGAGCCGGATCACCCTGGCGTATTTCGAGAGCAAGAGCACTATCGACTACATGGGGGCGGTGCAGGGAATCCCGGTTTGCTTTGACGCGAAGGAGACCGGCATCGACAACCTGCCGCTCTACAACGTGCACGAGCACCAGATGGAGTTCATGGAGGCCTTCGAAAAACAGGGAGGCGTGGCCTTTTTCCTGGTCATGTTCACCGGAAAGAACGAGACGTTTTATCTGCCGTTCCGCGACATGAAGCGCTGCTGGGAGCGGGCCAACGAGGGCGGACGCAAGAGCATAGCCTACGCGGAGTTCGATCCCGCCTACCGCATCCAGGCGAAGGGCGCCCTGCTGTGCCACTACCTGGAGGGGCTGGCGCGGGACCTCGCGCAGCGGGACGAGGCGGAAGAGAAGTAATGCCGGAAGGCCGCCGGCGGGGAAAGGACCTCCCGGTCTGCGGCCGTGCCGGTCCGGATACGGTATTGTGCGGCCGGGAGGCCGTGATTCAAATGATGATGCGGCCGAGAGGCCGGGACATTCCAGAAAAGGAGAGAATCATGAGCGAAGTGCTGGAGCGGTTTTTCCGCTACGTCAAGGTGGACACCCAGAGCCGGGAGGAGAGCGAGTCCTTCCCGAGCACGGAAAAGCAGAAGAATCTCGGCCGCATGCTGGAGGCTGAGCTGAAGGAGATCGGCGCGGAAAACGTCCGCATGGATGAGTGGGGGTACGTCTACGCGGAGATCCCCGCAAACGCAGAGGCGCCCGCCCTCGGTCTGATCGCCCACATGGACACCTCCGAGGCCGTCTCCGGGACGGACGTGAAGCCCCGCCTGGTGGAAAACTACGACGGCGGCGACATCGTCCTCAACGAGGAGGCCGGCATCGTCCTGTCGCCGCAGGACTACCCGGAGATGCTGCACTACTGCGGGAAGCGCCTCATCGTGACGGACGGGACCACGCTGCTGGGCGCGGACGACAAGGCCGGCGTGGCGGAGATCATGACCGCGGCGCACACCCTGATCGCCCATCCCGAGATCCCTCACGGGAAGGTCTGCATCGGCTTCACCCCGGACGAGGAGGTCGGCCGCGGCGTGGATCACTTTGACGTGGAGGGCTTCGGCGCGGAACTCGCCTACACGGTGGACGGCGGCGCCGTCGGCGAGATCGAATACGAAAACTTCAACGCCGCGGGCATGCACGTGACCGTGACCGGACGCAGCATCCACCCGGGTGATTCCAAGGGCAAGATGAAGAACGCCGTCACCATGGCCATGGAGTTCCAGGGCCTGCTCCCCGCGGGCGAGGTGCCCGAGCTCACCGAGGGCTACGAGGGCTTCACCCATCTGATGGAGATCGGGGGCGACGTGGAGAAGACGGTGATGAAGTACATCATCCGCGACCACGACCGCGCGAAGTTCGCGGAGAAGAAGCGCGTGGCCCTGGCCGCGGCGGACTTCATGAACGCGAAGTACGGGGCGGGCACCGTGGAGGTCGAGATCCGCGACCAGTACGAGAACATGAAGGAGCAGATCCTGCCGCACATGGAGCTGATCGACCTGGCAAAGGCCGCCATGGAGACGCACGGCATCACGCCGGTCGAGGTCCCCATCCGCGGCGGCACCGACGGGGCGCGCCTGTCCTACATGGGGCTGCCCTGCCCGAACCTGTGCACCGGCGGCCACAACTTCCACGGGAGATTCGAGTACGCCTGCGCCGACGCGATGGAGACCATCGCGCAGATGCTGGTGACCCTGGTGAGCTCGTTCGCAAAGCACTGACCGGCACAGGCCGGAGAGCGCGCCGTGCGGCGCGGGAGGACCGTTTGTGAGTGATATTACGCTGCGGGAGGCGCGGCAGAGCTGCGGCGCGGGAGAGAGGAGACTGGCTCTTCCGGACGACGTGCTGCTCTCCGTGGAAAAGCCCGCCCGCTACATCGGCGGGGAGTGGAACAGCGTCGTCAAGGATCTGCGGGACGTGGATCTGCGCGTTGCTTTCTGCTTCCCGGACAACTACGAGATCGGCATGAGCCACCTCGGCATCCAGATTCTCTACGACCTGTTCAATCAGATGGAAGGCGTCTGGTGCGAGCGGGTCTATTCCCCGTGGCCGGATCTCGATAAAACCATGCGGGAGCGGAAGATCCAGCTCTTTGCCCTGGAGAGCCAGGACCCCGTGCACGATTTTGATTTCCTGGCCTTCACGCTCCAGTACGAGATGTGCTACACCAACGTCCTGCAGGTCCTGGACCTGTCGGGCGTGCCCATCCTCGCGGCGGACCGCGGGGAGGACGATCCCCTGGTCATCGGCGGGGGCCCCTGCACCTACAACCCGGAGCCGCTGGCGGATTTCTTCGACCTCTTTTACATCGGCGAGGGCGAGACGCAGTACGCCCCGCTCTTTGATGCGTGGCGGAAGAACCGCGATGCCGGCGGGAGCCGGGAGGACTTCCTGCTGGCCGCGGCGCAGATCCCCGGGATCTACGTCCCGCGCTTCTACGACGTCACCTACAACGAGGACGGCACCATCCGGTCGATGGGGCCGAACCGCCCCGGGGTGCCGGCCCGCGTGAAAAAAGAAGTCGTGCGGGAGATGAGCGATACGGTATACCCGGAGCGGCCCGTCGTGCCCTTCATGCAGGTGGTGCAGGACCGCGTCACCCTGGAGATCATGCGCGGCTGCATCCGCGGCTGCCGTTTCTGCCAGGCCGGGATGATCTACCGGCCCGTGCGCGAGCGGAGCATCGAATACCTCGCGGACAAGGCCAAAAAGATGCTGGATTCCACGGGCCACGAGGAGATCACCCTGAGCTCCCTTTCTTCGAGCGATTACACACATCTTCCCGAACTCCTCGATCTCCTGATCGAGGACTACGGGAAGAAGGGAATCAATATCTCGCTGCCGTCCCTGCGCATCGACGCGTTCTCCCTGGACGTGATGAGCAAGGTGCAGGACGTGAAGAAGTCGAGTCTCACCTTCGCGCCTGAGGCCGGGACGCAGCGCCTGCGCGACGTCATCAACAAGAACCTCACGGAGGAGGACATCCTGACGGGCGCGGCCTCGGCCTTCGAGGGCGGCTGGGACAAGGTCAAGCTCTACTTCATGCTGGGTCTGCCGACAGAGACGCGCGAGGACATGGAGGGCATCGCAAAGCTCTCCAACGAGGTGGCCGCGGTCTACTACGACACCGTGCCGAAGGAGAAGAGGAACGGGCGCGTGCGCGTGACGGCGTCCTCGTCCTTTTTCGTGCCCAAGCCCTTCACACCCTTCCAGTGGGCGCAGATGCAGCCGGCGCAGGAGTATCAGGCGCGGGCGAAGATCGTCCGGGATGCCTTCCGCGCGCAGCTCAACCAGAAGAGCCTGTCCTATCAGTGGCACGACCCGGCAACGACCGTGCTGGAGGGCATTCTGGCCCGCGGCGACCGGCGCCTGGGGGCGGTCATCCGCCGCGTGTACGAGCGCGGGTGCTTCTTCGAGGCCTGGACCGAGTTTTTCCATCCCGAGGTCTGGCAGGAGGAGATGGCCGCCTGCGGCCTCACCGAGGAGTTTTACAACCGCAGGGAGAGGACGCGGGAGGAGATCTTCCCGTGGGATCTCATCGATATCGGCGTGACGAAGAATTTCCTGTTGCGCGAGTGGCAGAGGGCGCTGGCGGGAGAGGTGACGCCCAACTGCCGCGAAAAATGCTCCGGCTGCGGAGCCGCCGTGTTCGGAGGAGGGGTCTGTTTTGAAGGTCAGAATCAGATTTCGTAAGACGGGCCCGGTGCGCTTTATCGGCCATCTGGACGTGATGCGGTATTTCCAGAAGCTGATCCGCCGCGCGGGCCTGCCCGTGGCCTATTCCGCGGGCTTTCATCCGCACCAGATCATGTCCTTCGCCCAGCCGCTGGGCGTGGGGCTCGAATCGATGGCGGAGTACGCCGACGTGGAGATGACGGAGGATATCTCCGGGGAGGAGGCCGTCCGCGCCTTAAATGCGGTGAGCGCCCCGGGAATCGAGATCGTGAGCGTGCGCCAGCTCCCGGAAGGGAGCCGGACGGCGATGTCCATCGTGGCGGCCGCGGCCTACCGGATCCGGTTTTCGGAGGCGCTGTGGGAGCGCCTTGCGGCCGGGGAGCCCGCGCTCTCGCCAGAGGGCCTGCCCGTGGCGTGGGACGCCTTTCTGTCCCGGGAGACCATCCCGGTCGTGAAAAAGACGAAGAAAAGCGAAGAGACGCTGGACCTGAAGCCGTTCCTCTTTGCTTCCGAGGCCGACGCGGAGGGAGAGATCTTCTTCCTGGTGCAGGCCGGGAGCGAGAGGAACATCCGCCCCGAGATGCCCGCAGGTGAATTTCTGAAGGGCTTCGGCGCCGAGGCCGGCCCGGCGGACCTGAAGATCACGAGGCTGGATCTGTATGCCCGGGGAGAGGACGGACGTCTCGTCTCCCTGGAAGAAATGGGGGCATGATGCTGCGCAGGATACTGATCGCCCGCCACCGCGGCGGGCGTGTGACCGCGGTCGAGGAAGACGGCCGCATCGCGGAACTCTGGGCCGAGGCGCCGGAGAGCGAGGTGCGCGTCGGCGACGTGTACGTGGCGCGCGTGACCCACGTGGCCAAAAATCTGGAGGCCGCCTTCGTGGACCTGTCCCGCGGGCAGAACGCCTTTCTTCCCCTGCGCGGGGGCCTGCCCCTGCGCGCGGAGGGAGACCGCGGTGCCCGGGAGGGAGATTCCGTCCTCGTGCAGGTGGAGCGGGAGCCGCACGCCGGCAAGCCGCCGTCCCTGAGCGCGGCCGTTTCCCTGGCGGGAGAACTGACCGTGGTGTCCTGCCCCGGCGCGGGCGTCCGCTATTCGCGGAAGATCCCGGAGGGGGAGTGGAAGGAGTTCATGCGCGGGTATCTGCCGGCGCAGGAGGGCTTCGGCATCATCGTGCGGACCGAGGCGCCCGCCGCGGACGTTTCGTCGGTCCGCATGGAGGCGGATGCTCTCCGGTCGCGGCTGGAGGAGATCGTCTCCGCCGCGCCGCACCGCCCCTGCTATTCGGTGCTGCGGCGGGGCCGCGGCTATATGAACGCCGTCTGCGAGCGGTGGATCTCGGATCCGGAGACGGCTGAGGTGGTGATCGAAGAGGAGGAAGTCTTCGCGGAGGTGACGCTCGCGTTTCCCCTGAGCGCACACAAGTGCCGCCTTTACAGGGATGACGGGCTGGAGATGTCCAAGACGTACCGCTTTGAAAAGGCCTTCCGGGATGCCTCGGACAAGCGCGTGTGGCTGAAGAGCGGGGCCTATCTGGTGATCGAGCCGACGGAGGCCATGACGGTGATCGACATCAACACTGGCAAGGACGACCGGAAGCGCTCCAAGGACAGGACCGTGCGGGAACTGGCGTCGGAGGCGGCGCGGGAGATCGCCTTCCAGATGCGGCTGCGCAATCTCTCCGGAATCGTCTCGGCGGACTTCCCGGATCTGCCTGCGCAGGAGGCGCAGGAGGTCCTGCGTGAGATGCAGGATCTTCTGGACAGAGACCCCGTGCGCGCCGAGGCCGTGGATTTCACGCGCCTGGGGATCCTCGAGATGACGAGGCGCAGGATCCGCCGTCCGTTCGCGGAGCAGATGCGGTGGCTGGACAAATAAGAATGCCTTGAAAGGCGGGCCGATCTGTGGTATGATCGGCCCGTCTTCATCTTGCGGGAGCATTCGCTCCCGGGGCGCACATCCGCGCCGTCCGTCCCGTGCAAAAATGCGGAAAAAGAGCCGAAATCCCGTTGACAACGGTCAGCGGGTGTATTATGATACCCATGTAAGAACATTTGTTCGTATTTTACTCGGAGGAAATTATGCAGGATAAAATGCTGGAAGAGAAGAAAAAAGCGCTGGAAGCCGCCGTTGCCAAGATCGAAAAGGACTTCGGCAAAGGCTCCATCATGAAGCTCGGGGAATCCGGGGTGGACCTCAACATCCAGACCTTCCCCACGGGCTCCGTCAGCCTGGACGCCGCGCTCGGCCTGGGCGGCATGCCCCGCGGCCGCGTGGTGGAGATCTACGGTCCGGAGTCGGGCGGCAAAACGACGCTGGCTCTTCATATGGTGGCGGAGGTCCAGAAGCTGGGCGGCATCGCCGGCTTCATCGACGCGGAGCACGCGCTGGATCCCGTCTACGCCCGCAACATCGGGGTGGATATCGATAATCTTTATATCTCCCAGCCGGACAGCGGAGAACAGGCCCTGGAGATCTGCGAGACCATGGTGCGCTCCGGCGCCCTGGACATCGTCGTGGTGGACTCCGTGGCGGCCCTGGTGCCCCGTCAGGAGATCGAGGGAGACATGGGAGACGCGCATGTCGGCCTTCAGGCCCGCCTCATGAGCCAGGCCCTGCGCAAGCTCACGCCCATCGTCGGCAAGACGGCCTGCACGGTCATCTTCATCAACCAGCTGCGCGAGAAGGTGGGCGTCATGTTCGGCAACCCCGAGACCACGCCGGGCGGCCGCGCCCTCAAGTTCTATTCCTCCATCCGCCTGGACGTGCGCCGCATCGAGTCCCTCAAGGTCGGCGGAGAGGTGGTCGGAAACCGCGTCCGCATCAAGGTCGTGAAGAACAAGGTGGCCCCGCCCTTCAAGGAGACGGAGTTCGACATCATGTTCGGCAAGGGCATCTCCAGGGAGGGAGACCTGCTGGATCTGGCCGTGGCCAAGGGCATTGTGGAGAAAAGCGGCGCCTGGTTCGCCTACCAGGGCAACAAGATCGGCCAGGGAAGAGAGAATGCCAAGATCTTCCTTCAGGAGAACCCTGCCTTCACATCAGAGATCGAGACCAAAGTGCGCGCTGCCCTCGGCTTCGGACCGAAGGAAGAGGCCGCGGAGGAGGAGTGACCTTTCGCGCATCACGCCTGCCAGGCGGCCGGCGCGTGCATAAATAATGCCTCATAAAGCGATCACGGACTCGGGCCGCCCCGCGGGGCGGCCCTTCGCGGCGGAATAAGCCCCCGTCATTGTCTGAACACGGAGAAACGCGGGCGTATATTTTGCGAAAAATATAGTGACACGTACTTTTTTTGTGTGGTATAATAGCGCCGAGGGTGAAATAGCCCAGAGTTTTGCAAATCAATTTAGGAGGTGTATTGCCATGGGAATCATTAAGAGATTTACGGACATCATGTCGGCCAACATCAACGCTCTGCTGGACAAGGCGGAAGATCCCGAGAAGATGATCGATCAGTACCTGCGCGACCTGGAGAGCGATCTGGGCAACGTGAAGGCTGAGACCGCCGCTGTTATGGCGGAAGAGCAGAAGGCCAAGAGGCAGCTGGACGAGTGTGACGAAGAGATCGCGAAGCTCCAGTCCTATGCGGAGAGAGCCGTCCTTGCCGGCAAGGATGACGACGCGAAGGCTTTCCTGCGCCAGAAGAACGCCTCCACGGAAAAGAGAGCCGCTCTGGAGCAGGCCTACACGCTGGCCGCCGCCAACGCCACCAAGATGCGCCAGATGCACGACAAGCTGGTGGGCGACATCGCCTCCCTGAATGCGCGCCGCGATGCCATCAAGGCCAAGATGAAAGCCGCGAAGGCCCAGGAGAAGATCAACAAGATCGGCTCCAGCATGAGCGGTGTGGCTGCCAATATGTCCGCGTTCGACAAGATGGAAGAGAAGGCCAACCAGATGCTGGACAAGGCCAACGCGATGGCGGAGCTCAACGGCGCTGCGGCCGTGGCGGAAGAGGGCATCGAGTCCCTGATGGCCCAGTACGACGCCCAGCCCTCTGCTGTGGACGAAGTCGACGACGAGCTGGCTGCCCTGAAGGCCGCTCTCGGCAAGTAAGATCGGGAGAGCGCCATGGGTATCTTCAGCGGCGGAGAACTTGCAAACATCATTGAATGGCAGGAATACCGCGATGACGTCATCTTCTGGAAGTGGGCCAACTCGGAGATCAAGCGCGGAAGCCGCCTGATCGTCCGCCAGGGTCAGGACGCCATCTTCATGTACAACGGGAAGGTGGAGGGCGTCTTCTCGGACGAGGGAAACTTTGAGATCGAATCTCAGATCATTCCCTTCCTGTCTACCCTCAAGGGCTTCAAGTTCGGCTTCAACAGCGGACTTCGTGCAGAGATTCTGTTCGTCAACACCAAGGAATTCACCGTCAAGTGGGGCACCAAGAGCGCCGTTATGCTTCCGGTGGAGTCCCTGCCGGGCGGTATGCCCATCCGCGCTTACGGCATTTTCACCTGCAAGGTGGTGGACTACCTCACCCTGATCGAGAAGATCGCGGGAGTGCGCCGTCAGTACACGGTGGAAGAGCTGCGCGACCGCGTCATCGGTCAGCTGGATCCCCTGCTCATGAAGTGGATCGTGGCCGAGGGCAAGAACATGTTCAATATCCAGATGAACGCGACCGAGATCGGGGAAGGCATCCGCTCGGATCTGGATATGGAGCTGCATAAGATCGGCATGAGCGTCACCAGCTTTGCCATCCAGAGCGTGACCTATCCCGAAGAAGTGCAGGAGATGGTCAAGAAAGCCGCCGGCCAGAGCATGATCTCGGATGTGGACAAGTACACCCAGATCGCGATGGCGGACGGCATGGAAAAGGGCGGCAGCGTTGCCGGAGATATCGCCCAGCTGGGCGTCGGCATTGCCATGGGCCAGCAGGTCGCCAGCCAGATCACCGGCCAGGCCCCCGCGGCTCCCGCTCCCGCACCGGCAGCCCCTGCGGCGCCGGCAGCACCTCAGATGCAGGCTCCCGGGAAGAAGAAATACAATTTCTGCCCCAACTGCGGAAAGCCCGCGAACGAGGGGAACTTCTGCTCCAACTGCGGCTTCAAGTTCGAATAAGCCCGCAAAAAACGCAACATGGTAAAGGAGCTGCCACAGCGGTGGCGGCTCCTTTTTTCACGAAAGAGAGAATTGTCGGACATGGATCTGCACGGTCTGAACGATAAACAGCAGGAAGTGGTGCGGACGACGGAGGGACCGGTCCTGGTCCTCGCGGGCGCCGGGAGCGGAAAGACCCGGGCGCTCACCCACCGCATCGCCTATCTCATCGAAGAAAAAGGGGTCAGGCCGTGGAATATCCTGGCCATCACCTTTACCAATAAAGCGGCCGGAGAGATGCGGGAGCGCGTCATAGACCTTCTCCCCAGCGGCGGAGACCAGGTCTGGGTGGCCACCTTCCACGCGACCTGCGTGCGCATCCTGCGGCGCTACGGAGAACTTCTGGGATACGAGAGGAGTTTCTCCATTTATGACACGGACGACCAGAAGACCCTGATGCGCCAGGTCATGAAGACCCTGGAACTGGATCCGAAAATGTACAAGGAGCGCAGCCTTCTGGCGGCGGTCTCGGACGCGAAGAACCGCATGGTCTCCCCCGAACAGATGGCCATCGATGCCAGCGGAGATTACCGCCGCATGCGTTATGCGGAAGCCTACGCAGAATACCAGGTACAGCTCAAAAAGAACAACGCCATGGACTTCGACGACCTTCTGGTCAAGACCGTGGAACTGTTCCAGAACTGCCCGGAGGTGCTCGCGGAGTATCAGGAGAAGTTCCGCTACATCCTGGTGGACGAGTACCAGGACACCAACGGCGTCCAGTTCCGCCTGGTCAAACTCCTCTCGGAGAAGTACCGCAACGTCTGTGTGGTCGGCGACGACGATCAGTCCATCTACAAGTTCCGCGGCGCGGATATCCGCAACATCCTGGATTTCGAGGATGCCTTCCCCGGCGCGACGGTCATCCGCCTGGAGCAGAATTACCGCTCCACGGGTTCCATCCTGGATGCGGCCAATCACGTGATCGCGAATAACGAGGACCGCAAGGCAAAGCGTCTCTGGACGGAGAACGAGACGGGCGCGAAGGTGCGCATGGTCTCGTACGACACCGCCCAGGAGGAGGCGGAGGGAATCGTGCGGATGATGGAGAACGCCGTCTCCCGCGGCATTCCGCTGCGCGAGTGCGCCGTGCTCTACCGCACCAACGCCCAGTCCCGCGCCCTCGAAGAACGCTGCGTCACCCGCTCCCTTCCCTACCGGCTCGTGGGCGGCGTGAACTTCTATCAGCGCAAGGAGATCAAGGACATTCTGGCGTATCTGCGCACCGTGGCCAACGGGCTGGACGACATCTCCGTCCTCCGAATCCTGAACGTCCCCAAGCGCGGAATCGGACAGACGACCCAGGCCAAAGTGGCGGAGTTCGCGCAGCAGGAGGAACTCAGTTTCTACGACGCCCTGTGCGAGGCGGAGGCCATCCCCGGGCTGGGCAAGGCGGCCGCGAAGCTCGACGCCTTCGTTTCCCTGATCGAAAGATTCCGCGTGGAGGCGGAGGAGATCCCCATCGCGGACGTCATCGACATGGTGCTCGAAGAGAGCGGTTACCAGAAGGAACTGGAGGAGACGGAGGACGACACCACCGTTCAGAGCCGTCTGGAGAACATCGAGGAACTCAAGAGCAAGGCCGAGGAATACGAATCGGAGGCCGGGGACGACGCGGACCTCGCGGGCTTTTTGGAGGACATCGCTCTGGTCGCCGACGTGGACCGCATGGACGACTCCGAGGAGCGCCTCACCCTGATGACCCTGCACAGCGCCAAGGGCCTGGAGTTCACCAAAGTGGTCATCTCCGGCATGGAGGACGGCCTCTTCCCGAGCTTCCAGTCCATCAACGACGTGGAGCATCCGGAGCAGCTGGAGGAGGAGAGGCGTCTGGCCTACGTGGGCATCACCCGGGCTAAAAAGGAACTGACGCTGACGATGGCGCGCACCCGCATGGTCAACGGGGAAACGCGCTACGGGGCGGAGTCGCGCTTTGTCGCAGAGATCCCCGAGAACCTTCTGGAGCGGGAGGACAAGTCCACCCTGTACCGACCGCAGAGGGAGCGCCGGGATCTCTACCAGACGCCGCCGCGCCGCGCCTCGAAGTGGGACGCCTACGCGGACTACGGCAAGGGATCCCTGCCCTACCAGGGCGGCGGATCGCCGTTCGGGAAGGACGTCTCGCAGCTCTTTGAACTCGGACGCTCCGCGAAGAAGGCTGCTCCGGCGCCGGCTGTCATCGACTATCACGCAGGAGACCGCGTCCGCCACACCAAATTCGGAGATGGGACGGTCCTCTCCATGGAGGACGGCCCGCACGATACCGAGGTCACGGTGGAGTTCGACCGCGTGGGCATCAAGAAGATGATGGCGGGCTTCGCGAAGCTTCGGAAGATCGAAGACTAGACCGCGCGGAAGGGCGGACAGAAGGCCGGCCTGTCGGCGCGCGTATCAAAAGGCGGTGCGCAGCTGTTCGGAACAGAACGAAGGACTCGCATCCGGCTGCACCCCGGCATAAGCCAAGGTCATAAAAAAGTGACGGGAAAACGCGAAAAAAGACATAGCATCTGCACGGATTCTGTGGTATACTGGACCCGTAAATGATCGTGGCGCCCGCGGCGTTTCGGAAAAGGAGGCAGGGTATGCATATGGAAGATCTGATCTCCCTCGGCCAGGTGGCCCAGGCTCTCAAAGAGAGAAAAAGCAAGATCCGCAAAGTAGTGTTGACGGTGCTTCTTGTGATCGCGGTGCTGGCCCTGCTGGCTGCCGCGGCTTACGGCGTCTATCGTCTGCTCCACCGCGACTTTGACGAGGAAGAGCTGGATGACGATTTTGACGACTTCGACGACGATTTCTTCGAAGAAGACGAAGAAGAGGCGGAAGTCGTCTGAGATCCCGAATAAGCAAATCGCCTTCTGCGCCCGCACGTTGTGCGGGCGCAAGTTGTATTCGGGACCCGGTGTCGGAGCAGCATGAGCGTGAACGGCAGGGCTGTCTTTCTGCGGCAGCGAAACCGCATTTATTCAAGTTTTTTCAGGAGAAACAGTTATACATGAAGCGAGGAGAAGAGATCCGAGGGACCGTCGCGCGCGTGGATTTCCCCAACAAGGGCATCTTTGAGGCCGAGGGAAAACGTGTCACCGTCAAGGGCGCACGCCCCGGAGAAGAAGTGCTCGCGCGCATCAGAAAGAACCGGGAGGATTCTGCGGAAGCCTCCCTTCTTGAGGTGCTCACGCCGTCGCCCCTGCAGACGGAGGATGCCTGCCCGCACTTCGGAATCTGCGGCGGCTGCTATTATCAGGGCTTCCCCGCCCGGACGCAGCTGGACATCAAGGAGGCGCAGGTCAGGCGCCTTCTGGAGCGCGCGGCCGGAGGGCCTCTGCCCTTTGAGAGCGCAAAGCCCGCCCCGTCGCCCTGCGGCTACCGCAACAAGATGGAGTTCTCCTTCGGCGACGCGGAAAAGGGCGGAGAGATCACCCTGGGCCTCCACCGCAAGGGGAGTTTCTACGACGTCATCGACGTGCCCGACTTTGAGATCTGCGACGCGGATTTCTCTCTGGCCGCGGCTGTCACGCGGCAGTGGGCCCGCGAATATGAACTCCCGTATTACCACAAGGGAACAAAGCGAGGGTACCTGCGGCACCTCCTGGTGCGCAAGAGCCGCGCGAGCGGAGAGGTGCTGCTGGGACTGGTCACCACGTCGCAGACGGAGGACCTTCCCGAGACGGAAGAAGGCATGCTGTTCATGCTGGCGCTGGCCCTCAAGAACGCGCCCTGGTGCGGGAGCCTGGCAGGTATTCTCCACATCGTGAACGACAGCCCGGCGGACGCGGTGCTCTGTGACCGCATGGAACTTCTCTACGGACAGGACCACATCACGGAGGAGGTCCTGGGGCTCCGCTTTGATATCGGCCCCTTCTCATTTTTCCAGACCAACACCGCGGGGGCGGAGGTCCTCTACCGCGTGGTGCGCGACTACGCCGGAGAAACGGCCGGCCGCAGAATCTTCGACCTGTACAGCGGAACCGGCACGATCGCGCAGATTCTGGCCCCCGTGGCCGAGAGCGTGACCGGCGTAGAGATCGTGGAGGAAGCGGTGGCAGCGGCCCGCACCGCCGCGGCGCGGAACGGCCTTAATAACTGTACCTTTATCGCAGGCGACGTGCTGAAGGT
This sequence comes from Lachnospiraceae bacterium, assembly GCA_017438775.1. GTDB lineage: Bacteria > Bacillota > Clostridia > Lachnospirales > Lachnospiraceae > RUG11204. The sequence goes on from JAFRUR010000082.1 coordinate 37,140, forward strand.
CCTTTCGGATCTCCCCGAGGGGCCGGACGTCATGGTCCTTGACCCGCCGCGCGACGGCATCCACCCAAAGGCCCTGCCGGGCCTGATCGCCTTCGGTGCGCCCGTTATCGTCTACGTCTCCTGTAAGCCCACAAGTCTCGCACGCGACCTGCCGCTTTTTATCGCTGCGGGATATCAGGTCAAACGCGTCTGCGTGGTGGACCTTTTCCCGGGCACGACGGGAATCGAGACGGTATGTCTCTTAGTTCTGAGAAATCCTGTTACGCATATCAACATTGATGTGGATGTGGAAGAACTGGTGCAGGATAAGCGTGGTCAGGCGACATATGAACAGATCCGGGAGTATGTGAAGGAACAAACAGGCCTCCATGTAACGAATCTGAACATCGCGCAGATAAAGCGTAAGTGCGGAATCATCGAACGGGAAAACTATAATCTGCCAAAGTCGGAGGATTCTAAGCAACCGAATTGTACGAAGGAAAAGGAAGAAGCTATAAAGGATGCGTTCAGGCATTTCGGGATAATTTCGTGAGTGATGATAAATGACAGAAGCCGGGGATTTTCCGCCCCGACTTCTTCTTTTTGTCAGTATTTTCCGATACTTGCGTAATCCGCGCCCTGCTCAGCAATGTAATCCGTGGTCAGAGCAGCAAACCATTCGGAGATATCTTCATTTTTCAGATCCTCCAGAGCCAGGATGTTGCAATACAAATCACCGTAACCAACGAAGTATACAATATGCGTTCCGACGTAACTGCCGTTATTATCAATCACTGCAGTATCTCCGGGAGTCCTTTTCTGAGCAAAAAGCCATTCATTGATTCCTTCGACCATTTGTCCGTCATAGATATTTTCATATAATCCGCCGTTTTTGACAGAGCCGCTGTCATCCGTATACTCTTCGGCGAGTGCGGCAAAGCTGTCCTCTGTTTTCTCTCCGGCAGCCCATTCTTCATAGATTTGCACTGCCGTTTCATGAGCTGCGGCTATCGCCGTCTCAGAGTATTCGCCGTCTTCATCTGCTTCTGCCATAATCAAGACATGCCTCATGGCTGTGACGGGGTATTCGTTCTCGCCGTCCTCATAACCCAGTTCGGCATAATGCGCGGTAATTTCATCCTCAGAATAGGAAAGAGAATCAACGTATGTATTGTATGCCTTGTCTGCGAGAGCGGTGTTTTCCAAATATTTGCGGAACATTTCTGCCGATATACCGCTGCCGTAATATTCTGCAAGATATTCCTCTATGGTATCACACCCGGTTTCTTCCGCTTTCTTTGACAAATCAGTCACCTGCTGTTCAATTTCTGCGGTGTCTTCTTCTGTAAGGACAATGCCGTTTTCCGCTGCATAGTCGCAAAGCGCCTGCGCCTGCTGCATGGTCTCAACAGCGGCATCGAGAAAGTAACCGTACCATGTTCCGTCTGAGGAATAGTCACAATACTGCTCGGTCAGACTTTTGATCCCGGCAGAGGTGTCAAGTCCGTAATAGGCGGCGGAATCACCATATTCTTCCGCAAACGTGTAGTACTGATCCGCAAAACAAACAGTGACCTGTTCGCTTGAATAGGCAACACCGTGGATCGTCAACGCAGTATCCCGTGTTGAAAGATTGTCCTGATTCTTCTGAACATGAACACGGATGGAGGCGGAAACACCGCCGCATTCTGCTGTGACTTTCGCACTCCCTGTCTTCTTGGCGATCAGTGTACATTCTGTGTCGTTCACTGCGCCAATCTTTACGATACCCGCATCGTCGCTTGACCATGTAATCTCTCCCTCATAGTCAGAGGGAGAGATTACGGCGCTCAGTCCGGTCAGTTCTTCGCCGTTCAAAACATCTATGCTGGTTATTTCCTCACCGTTATATGTGATGGTGACTCTGTCAGGCGTTTTTGCACTGCACCCGGCAAAGAGGAGAATGCACAGCATGGTCGATAAACAGATCAGAAGTGTTTTCTTCATACTATTTTTTCTCCATCAGCCCAGAATAATGCTGTTGACCGCTTCAATCAGATCGACCACAGAAGACCTGCTGACAAGGCCAAGCGTTTCGCCGTCCACGACGGCAAGGCAGTTTGTGCCGTCACAACGGTAAAGTTCCACCTTGACCTGCGGATAATTCTCGTTTTCCAAATGGAAAATTAGGCTGATCTCTTCTTTGTCTTCCGGCAAATCGCTTGTAAAGCTGTTC